>JANQGG010000041.1 GCA_028277445.1 Chloroherpetonaceae bacterium
AAATCTTGCGATGAAGCAATCTCTTTAGAAATAGAAAGCTCAGCCACCGCTTCAGCAAACTTTACAAAATCATCACTCTTTGCCACAAAATCTGTTTCACAATTCAGTTCAACAATCACACCAACGGAATTATTATCCGTTATTTTTGCAATAATTACACCCTCTTTAGCTTCACGATCACTGCGCTTTGCAGCCATTGCTGCGCCACGTTTTCTTAATATTTCAATTGCTTTTTCCATATCGCCGTCGGCTTCTTGGAGCGCTTTCTTACACTCCATCATGCCAACGCCGGTTTTATCTCTAAGTTCTTTTACTGCTTTAGCAGAAATTTCAGCCATGTTGTTACTATTAATTTTGGTTTTAAGATTTTAATCCTCAGGCAAAACACCTTATTCAGATTCAGATTGGCTATCGGAAGCTTCTGCTTCTTCCTGGCTAACTTCTTCCTCGCGAACGCTTTTAGCTTCCAAAATTGCATCAGCAACTGCAGAAGTTATTAGCTCAATGGATCGAATGGCATCATCATTAGCAGGTATCACAAAATCAATTTCGTCTGGGTCACAATTCGTATCTACAATTGCAAAAATTGGGATTCCAAGCGTGCGAGCTTCTCTGACGGCAATATGCTCTTTTTTAACATCAACAATGAAAAGAGCTGCAGGCAAGCGCGACATATCGGAAATTCCGCCTAAGATTTTAACAAGCTTATCTTTTTCGCGCATGAGCATCAAACGCTCTTTTTTGGTAATCAGGTCGAATGTGCCATCAGTTTGCATGCGTTCAATGGAGTTCAATCGGCGAATACTCTGACGGATGGTGGAAAAGTTTGTCAGCATGCCGCCTAGCCAACGTTCCGAAACATAAGGCATACCGGCTCGTTCGGCTTGCTCGGCCATGATATGCTTAGCTTGCTTTTTTGTACCGACAAATAAAATTTCTTTTCCTGTGGAAGCAATGGCATCTAACGCTTTGAACGCCTCATCAGCTAAAACCACGGTTTTTTTGAGATCCAAAATGTGAATCCCATTTTTTTCCATAAAAATGTAGCGCTTCATCTTTGGACACCAACGTCGGGTAAGATGCCCAAAATGCGCACCAGCTTTTAATAAATCTTCTAATTCTAATTTAGCCATAATATGTAATTTAGAGTTGTACCTCTACCCTGAAACTATGATCAATTTGGCATCGCCAAACACCCCACATAGCTTCAAATCCAAGATTTGACAACAGGGTATGCGTTTTGTAAATAAAAACTTATCGTTTAGAGAACTGGAAGCGTTTTCTAGCTTTCTTTTGTCCGTATTTTTTACGTTCAACCATTCTAGGATCACGTGTTAGTAACTCAGCTCCACGAAGCGCTGAACGCGTGTTTTCGTCATAAGCCACTACCGCTCGTGCAATTGCCAAACTTACCGCGCCCACCTGACCAGACAAGCCGCCGCCATACACTCTGACTTTAACATCCAACTTATCAAGATTGTCCGTAACCGTTAAAGCATTAATTGCTTTAGCCTGGTAATCCCTATCTTTAAAGTAGTCATCGAGTGGTTTATTGTTAATCATTACATTGCCGCTACCTTGCTTAAGGTATGCACGTGCAACTGCTGTTTTTCGCCGTCCTGTAGTATTGATAATTTCTGTCATTCAATCAATTCGTTTTTTTATGAAATTTTTAACTCCTGAGGATTTTGAGCGCTATGCGGGTGCGTTGGGCCAGCATATACTTTTAATTTCTTGTAAATACTTCTCCCCAAATTATTATGAGGAAGCATCCCCCAAACAGCACGCTCAATAACTTGTTCAGGCTTCTTTTGCAATACTTCCCTTACATTTTCAAACTTTTCACCGCCTGGATAATGAGAATGCCTAAAGTATTGCTTATCAAGCACTTTGTTACCAGTTAATTTTACTTTTTCAGCATTTACCACTACAATAAAATCACCGGTATCGGCATGCGGGGTAAATTGCGGCTTGTGTTTTCCACGCAGCACCGTCGCAGCTTTTGTAGCCAATTTCCCTAAAACCACATCCTCAGCATCTATAATCCACCACTTCGGGGTTATATCAGCAGCTTTTGCCGAATATGTTCGAAAACTTTGTGTATCGACCTTCATGAACTCAATTTTTTCTGATTTTCCCAAAACATAAGATCTTAAATTTACCTCTTTTTCTTTTATTCTGCAAATTATACTCGGCTGTCATAAGCTTTATTTTAAATGCATCATTTTGCGAGTGAATAAAACCCGTTATAATTATTTAAATCTGTCTAAAAACGTATGTTTTTAATAAAAGCTTAATTTAAAAATCTTGCTAAATCATTAAGTTGTTCAAAACAATAAATCTTTATTTGTTCCTTAATCACCGTTAAGCTTAACTTGTTTGCTTATGAAATGCTTGCTTTTTCCAACCGACTTTTCTCCAAACGCTGCTCATGCGCTTCAATTTGCCATTGATTTTGCAGCTAAAGCCTCTGCTAAGCTTATTCTTATGCATTCGTATAAGATTCCATACGATTTCTCAAGTCGGGTTGCACAAGAACTTGAAACAGAAAAAGTTGAAGCAGAATCCAAACTGGAATCATTACGCGCAGAGCTTTTGAAGCATCCGTACCACGATCGTTTCGAATGTGAATGCTTAGCACTACCAGGCGACCCTCTTTCGTCAATTAAAAAAGCCGCAACTGACTTGAATGCTGATCTGATCATTATGGGCACGAAAGGCAATTCAGGAATAAAACATCAAATTTTTGGAAGCATTACCGCCGAAAGCATTTTACTGACGCTTTTTCCTATATTAGCCATCCCTGAAGAAGCGACGTTTGAAAACATGAATCGAATCGTGTATGCAACAGATTATGATGAAAATGATTTCGATAACCTGGAAAATGTAGTGGCTGTGGCTAAACTGTTTGACGCCGAGGTTCGAATCTTACACATTGTTGAAAAAGATACCCTGAAAGAAAAAATCATGTTTGAAGGCTTTAAAGCCATGGTTTCTCAGAAAAACCTCTATCAGAATATTTACCACAATATGATCGTCGGCAATGATTTTTATGATACTCTTAACCATTACATAACCGAGTATAAAGGCTCAATGTTGGTTATGACAAGCGATCGTAAATCCTGGATTGCAAAACTGTTTTCTAAAAGCTTAACCCATGATATGGTTTATCATACTCATGTTCCTTTTCTAGCATTAAAACCTGATTCAGTGATATAGACTTAAACGTTTTTTAATACCAAAACCCCACAGTCTGCTTAATAACGCCAATAATTTAAAGATATGTTAATCTTTGAGTTCTATATTCATTAACAATTGGTCAAGCAGTTCTTAGCCGCTCAATGGTTTTTTTTAGTTGAGCCCTACAATGCTAAATCTATTTTAACGACCCAAATCAAAGACCACCCATGTTAGAAACCACAGTAAAACTAGCAAAAGAAAATGAAGCATTTAACCGGCTTTTAAAAGCTTTGTTTCTTTTTGAAGGTCAGGAAGCAGACTTTGATAACGAAGGCATTCAAATTATTGAAGGGTATTTCCATATGTGGAATAACGGGGAGTTTCATTCCAATCACTTACCTATCAATAGTGAAGAATTTCTGTATTTAATTCGCAAAGAAATGGCTGACGACATTAGCCAATTAGCAGAAGATTTGGTTAATAATGTTGTCCAGAACTATAATGGCGCATGACGCTTTTGGATTCATGCATGAATATGGTTTCAAACTTGAGTGAAATAAAACGGGCGCGAGAAATCGCGCCCCTTTCATTTTCATCATAATTTGCGTTGTACGAGCAATTCACGAATTACCCGTACTATTTTCATTTGACCTTCATTAATTCATAATTTATCATGCATCATCTATCATTCATCATTTTACTTCACCAGCATCATTTTCTTGATCTGGGTGAAGCTTCCACTTTGCAATCGGTAGAAATATACCCCTGACGCATACCCTCTCGCATCCCATCTCTGAATATGCGTTCCGGCTTTTAACTCATCATTTAATAATGTTTTCACTTTTCTTCCCAAGATATCATACACCTCCAATACCGTTTTTCCTGGCTTTTGCAAACTAAACGTTATCGTCGTTACCGGATTAAACGGATTCGGATAGTTTTGCTCTAAACTGTATGCTTCAGGGCGGGTAATTGATTTCGTCTCCAACACATTTCTCTTACCGGCAATATCCACATCCGACAAACGATAGTAATAGGTCTCTCCATGCTTGAACTTGCCATAATCCACATACTGATAGCTTGTTTCCTGCGATACTGTTCCCTGACCTTTTAAATTTGATGAGCTTTGATACGACGCCACTTGCTCGAATCCTTGGTTTGGTTGCATCGAGCGCTCCAGGATAAACCCTTGGTTATCAACCTCTGTGGCGGTTTTCCAGTTAAGCTTTACAGCATTGTCCTGGTTTTCCAAAGTATAAGACACCAATTCAACCGGCAACGGCGTATCCGAATCCGTAGTGGCCAGTGTAAAATAGCCATCCGTAAGCTGTGCGTCGGTGAGATCAAAGATGATCTGATCGCCGCTTATGAATGTTGCTGTAACAACCTGAGAAAAGTCCCCGGTCTGGCCGGCTCGGCGAATTAGGATGTAATCGTTAGGATTAGCGCTAGGCGATGCACTTATGCTGGCATCGCTAAAATCAAACGTCAGCCGCGTATCCACTGATCCTGTTTTATCGATGTACCACACCCTTTGCCATCGCTGTCCCGTTCCAGGAATTAATCCCATATCGTCTCCCGTTACTCCGTTCGTTGAACTCTTGTGGCCTGTAAATACAAACTCTGCGCTATCGAGAGAATTGCTTATCTCTTGAATTAACAACCCTGCTGAATTACCGGCGCTTTGATGCACTTCACTGATCGAACCACCCAAATTTGCAATACCTTGAACATCCAAATCGTAATCGCCATTACCGGAATTATCCCCTGCATATTTATCATTTGCTCCCAAACTTATGCCAAATTTCGCGCCAAGATAGTTCTCAATAATAATCCTGCGCGCATCGCTTAAAGCTGATGTAAACTGTAAGAATTCAGCAATATCACCCTGAAATGGTTGGCCATTATTGTTAGCACCTGAAATATTTTTAAAACTATTTCCTGCATCCATATCTCCCAACGCGATTTCACCTGTGTGTGAATAAAGCTCACCAACGTTCGTACTGCTGCCGTTGGATTGAGAGCCATTTAAATAGGAAACAACAACCCCATCTAAATTCGACCCATCTCCTGTGTATTCGTATTTGAATGCCAGCACATACGATGTATTAGCCGACAACCCTGCAGTTGAGGTGTAAACCGTGCCCCATTCATCGGTAGTCTCACCGGTTACTGCACCAGTGCTATAAACATTACAATAAAGAGAAGTACTGTTCATATAAATATTGAGCCCATTTGTGCCGCCACCTTCTTCATAAAGCACTCTATCTCCGGATAAAGCTGTTGTGGTTGGTCTGAATACAAGAAATATAGTTCGTGCGTTTTGTGGCCCATCAGTGGTATTATCGTAGCTATTAATATCATCTACATTAGGGATTTCCAAAAGATTTGCCGATCCATCAAACCGAACCACTGGCATTCCATTCAAAGTATCGGTTATATATGTCGGAGCATTACTTGTAATGGCATCACGGTTTTCAGCAGTAACAATTTCTCGTCCTGAGAGATCATATAGTGTATCAATAGTATTCCCTGTTCGGCTACTCCTTTCTGCTTTATACCATAAAACCAGATCCGAATTGCCTGTGGTGTCACCAACACCCCCTGGGCCATTTGTCCCATAGAAATCTTCGTTGAGAATTGTGTAGGTGTATTGATTGTTTGTTCCAATCGAATCAATATTGGATGCATTAACAACGCTATCGATGACAATTATTATGGTTTCATCATCTTCAATATCAGAGTCTTCAGCGATTGATACACTAATATTTGCAGATGTTGAACCTGCTGAAATACTCAATGGGCTAGACGTGCTTAAATTAAAATCAACGCCCGAAGATGCCGTTCCCGAACCTGATAACGAGAAATAGATATCTGTGGCGTAAACCGATGCCCTATCCAAATTAACTGTAAAATCCTTTGCGCGAATAGCTTCATCTTCGGATTCGCTTGTCGAAGCAAATTGAGCCACAAGGGTGTCGTTATCAGTATAAGTTATCGTATGAGTTGTACTACCAGTTTGCACCGTTGCATTTTGAACGCTATCTATTTGTACTAGAATATCTTCAGTACCTTCATTTAAGGTATCGGCAACGAGAAGAAGATTAATCAATGCGGAAGTATCACTAGCAGCCGGTCCTGAAATTGTAACCTGGCCATCGTTTAGATCTTTATAGTCTAAACTATCACCTGATGCTGATCCGGCAAACGAATAAAATACATTGATGTTTCCACCACCACCTTCACCGGCTGGAATAGATACTTCAATTTTTGCCGTATCCGAACCGGAATCCGTTTCTGTACGTGTATCGGCAAGGTTAGTGAATTTTACTTTTTTGGTGTTATCATCATCATTTATAGTAAGAGTAAACAATGAATCATTGCCAATTGAAGCATTGACGGCATTTCTTAAAACCAAAATTACGGTTTCATCAACTTCAACATCTGAATCATTCACCAGACTATCAATCGGCGAAAATTCTATTGATGTGGTTCCGGCTGAAACGGTTTGCGTCCCCAAGTTAGAAAGCGTATCAACATCGCCGGTGGCAGGATCATTGGTTAGTGTTGCCGATCCCGACTTAAAGTCATAGTCTACTTGAACATTGCTCCCCCCGGCTGGATAGGGCCAGTTCAGTTCTATGGTAAATGACGGCGGCGGTGTAGTGCCTTCAACCACATTTGCTGATGTGGAAGAAAAATTAACCGTTCGTTTTATTGCGCCAAACGTAATGAAATCCCCATCGTTCAAGCTTAAATTATCCGTACTGTAATAATTACCGGAAACCGATGTTAAATCCACATGGCTTGCCCCACTTGTGAAATCGCCATCCGCATCCATGAAAATGGCAAAATTATCATAGCCCGAAGGCAACGCAAATCCTGTTAAATCAACGACTAAAGAATCAACACTATACGATCCAACTCCAGTCATATCTACACGCCATTCACGAGCCATACGCTTGGAATTGGTTGAATCTTGATTTATAAACTCGGACGAAGCCCATCCTGAAACAGACCCATTATCGTGGCCAAAGAGTAGAAACTCACCATTAGTAAAATCATCATCCTTAAATTTCAATCGATCCGACTTAGCTGATAAATGCTGCGAACCATCCGAAGCTTGTCCGAGCCCCGAAACGTCTTGTGTATTTGAGGAGAGTTGATACAAGTCCGTTTCTTGTGCTGCGCCATATTTTGCCCCCAGATAATTCTCTACTATTAATCGATGCGCATCACTCAATGCCGCATTATAAATCATCATTTCTCCTATATCGCCATCAAAAAACGAACCGCTAGTGGTTGTATTATCAGTCGTATTCTCAAAACGTGTTCCATTCACAAGTGCGCCCAAGCCAATATTACCGGTATGATCGTACATGCGACCAACATTTGTTCCTGATCCGAACGATTTTCCATTTAAGTAGCCAACTAATTGACCATTAGTAGCATCGGAATGGCTATATTTTAAAGTCACCACGTAAGGCACACCTGCCGACAAACCTGTTGTATCAAAATACACTGATCCCCAAGGCGTGGTTGGTGTCGGATCAGAGGCATCATCAGAAGCGTCATTCCAAGCGTTGACATATAACGCATCATTTTTCAAATAAACACTAAATCCGCGTGTGCCGCCGCCATCTTCATATAGGACCTGGGGGCTTGTTGTTACATTATCCGCCTTGAATGCAATCGTAATCGTTCGGGCTAGATAAGGCTCGCCACCCTCATTTATATCTGCATTATTTGCTATAGTGATGTAATCACTTGAACCATTAAACTGAATCGTAGGCTGGTTATTCATTGCTGAATTGCTACTTACAAGTGTAGGCGTAGAGGCTTCTGGATCACCATCATTTGATCTTCCTGATTTATCTGCCCATGCAGTCACGTCAGTACCGCTTGTTGAAACCCCTTCATCGGCTTTAAGCCAAACGACTAAACCATCACGGTTCAGTGTGTCACCTACGCCACCCGGGCCATATTCATCAAAAAAGGCAAGTTGAACAGTTGCCGAAGCTTCTCCGGAATAAACACCACTTCCGGTAACCGTCACCGTACCTTCATAAACACCCGATGTGGTTGGAGCGCCTGTTATAGTACCATCTGCATTTAATGTAAGAGTACCCGTTGGGGTTAAATCCCAAGCATATGAAAGGACGCCTGAAGCACTTATGCCGGCCGATAAGGTTACACTTGGCATTGCAGTTTGTATAGGCTGCCCATAAGAAATAGTTTGGGAATAATTCGAGTACGATAAAGCTGTAACTTGTGAAGTTATTGTAAATGAAAAGGCCTCGGCAAAAATTGAATCACCCACTGAATTGTATGCTCTGACATCAATATCATAAACGCCTGGTGTCAATGAGCCATCCGCATATAATTTACCGGTTAAAGTATCAATAGAAATCCCACCACCGGAATATCCCGAACCATCTTTAGAAATATCAGAAATTACAATGCTATCTAAAGCTGTACCACCATCATCTATAGTTGGAACATTGGAACTATCGCTTGATCCAGACGTAAGCGTTAAAGTGCTTGGACTATATACGACGCTATTTGGCTTCGATGCTGTGCCAACTCGGCCTAATGTAAACACACTATCGCCCAACACAATGTTATTAAACACCAATGTGTCTCCCGAAGTATATGACGTATCGTAGGAAGAAACGCTGGCATCATTGAATGTACCATCATCATCAACCAGTAACACAAATTTTTGAGAAGGCGCAGTCGAATAACCAGCGGCATCAATCCTAACTGTTACCGGCCCGGTATTTCCAGTTGTATCCGCTGCCCATGAACGCTCAATTCTATCTAAAACACCAGTCGGAACATCGAAAGAGCTAAAAGAAAACGACGCATTATTGTGACCAAATAACAAAAAGTCACCATTACTTAGCGACGGATTTACAACGCCAACCTGATAAGAAAATACCGAATCCTGGCTGCCTGCCGTTTCCTGCCCAACACCGACCACATCTACATTAAACGACGCTTGAAAACTATACTTATCATCAGGTATGGTTAAACCATATTTCGCTGCAAGTGCGTTTTCAATGATCGTGCGCTCAACATCGTTTAATGCTTTGCTAAATTGGATAAACTCTGCAATATCGCCTTCAAAGTTATCACCGGATGCAACTTCCGACCCATCATGATACTGTCCGTTATTCAATATTCCTCCAATTCCAATATCACCGGCGTGACTGAGCATTTCGCCAATACTGGAATTATCTATTCCAAAAGACACACCATTTAAAAATCCCTGTATACCATTTGTGCTATGAAATGTGAATGTAACGAGATATGTCGTATTGGTCTGAATATTAACTGTATCAACATAAGTCGGACCCCAAACTGGCGTTTGTTCTACATAAGCGTTGACAAATAATGTGTCGTCGCTTAAGTAAATATTTAATCCGTTAGTGTTTCCACCTTCTTCATAAAGCATCTGCCTTCCGGATAAATTGGCTGATGTACGAAAAACCATCATAAACGTACGCTCGGTCTGATTTACAGTCGGCGTATTCATATCATTATTATCGGCTATACCAAGTTCATCACTGGTACCATCAAAGCTTAATACCGGGAATCCATTGATTTGATTGGCCTGAAAATCAGGTTGATTGCCGCCAGTTGCTGTGGCATCATACCCTTTACCAGAAAGATCACTCCAAGAGCTAACCGGGTCGCCTGTAACACTTGAATCGGCTTTAAGCCACAAAATCAAATTTGAATTTCCATCTGTTGTCTCTACGCCACCCGGGCCGGTTTGAGCATTACATGGGGCTGTTATTACTAATGAACGAAGTATTAACCCCCAACTTAAAAGCTTAAAGAAAGCCGTAAATTTATATTGTAAAGTTTTTTTCATAGAACGGTTTTTTAAAAATGATTACCACTCCCATAATTATTATGAGGGTTCTCAAATTTTATCTTTATCGGTGATTAAAATTTAGACTGGACAATTCCTCTGAATAAAACGAGTTTTTTTATGCATCACACGGATTTCACTCCGTTGGCAATGAAACCCATTTTAGAAACAAAAAACCTTGCAAATATAAGGATCAAAAAATCTTATATCAACAGAAATAGCTTAAACAAATATTAAATCCTTATAAAATAATTTTATAAAATTAATAATTTATTACTAATTATCAACTTTTTAGCATAAGATATCTAATATCTTATACCCTAACGGTATAACACCTTTTATTTCAAGTTCATCCTGCTAAACCTTTTGAACCATTACGGGGCAAAAAAACGAAGGTCTATCGTTGGCTAGTCAAACAAAGTTGCAGATTGCGTAGAAAGCTAAAAAACTTCATTTTGAAAAGCTTTGGATCAATTTCCACTCACTGTTTTTAGGCTTTCAAAGAAACCGGGTTCGGCAAACGCTTGGGTTAAAAAATAACCTAAAATCCCCCCGGTTGTTGCGCATAAGGTATTAACAACATCATTATCAATCCACCTTATGCCTTTTTGAAGCTCGTTTTCTATAAGCTCGCCGTTTTCTTTTCGGCTGTGGGTTCGCTCGGTAGTTTTCTTGCGAATCGGATCATAGTATTGTGCTTGAAGGGTGGCGCCAAAAAAGCTATCCACCAAGCTGCCTCCCGCTCCGGCAATTCCAACAATTAAAAACGATTGTACAACGCCTATACTCATCATTTTTTCCGGAGCTATTATCCAGGCGCTAACGCAAATTAACAATGCGCCTACAAATCCGCCAAACGTTCCTGTAAAGGTAATGCCTCCCGATGTACCAGCTGGAACGGGTTTAAAATTTAAAATAAAACGGGGTTTCGGGTCTTTAATCATCGTTCCGATCTCGGTTGCCCATGTATCGGCCTGAACTGCTGCCAACGTTCCCAAATAGGCTAAATAGATTAACGGGTCTTGCGCAAATGAGAACCAGATCATGAGCGCCCAGGCAACGCCGCCGTTGGCTAAAACTTGACCCACATCGCGCTGCGAAGACTTTTCAAATATCAAATCATATTTTTTCTTATGCTCTTTACCAATTTTTGAAAGGATTGAAGAAAGCAGAAAAAACGTTAAGACCGGAATGGTCCAATCAAGGCCGCCCATGCCAAAAATATTTGAACCGAAAAGAAACGTGCCTACAGCCCCGCTTGCCGTTAAGAACTTCAATGCAAACGACACTCTGGCAAAAATTAACGCCGCGCTCACGCCAATCATTACGCTTTGGAACATAACCGCGCCGTTCAGTTCCAAAACCAACAAGATATAAGCGGCGCTAAGCGGTATAAACAAGTTATCCATGCCGCCCGATAGCAAGGCTTCTACGGCGGTTACCACTAAGGCAATTGCAATGCAAAGGGCTATTAACGACGTTAAACTTAAAGAGCTGATAATTTCGGATTTATCAATAAAGAAGATTAATGAGCCCACCAATACAAATACCGAAGTCACAAACATAGCCACAGAGCCTTCTATGGTTTTTTTGTGAGCCATTAATTTGAACGTGTGCGGCTTTTCACTACTCTCCCCTACTAACGCGGCAATCGCGTCTCCAAAACCCAATACAAGCATAGAGGTTTGCAGAATCCACACATGCTCACCCCAACAAGACAAGGTTAGGATAAAAAACGCCAGCGGGTAATACACTGTCCCGTAACTGGGCGATTGCACTTCATTTTCATCGTCATAATGAACGCCATGTAAGGAAGACAGCCAGTTATTTTTAATCGCCAGTAAATTTAGAGGAATAAATATCAGTGTGATTAACGCCGGGTAAAAATTGGATTCAAAATAATAGGGCGAAAAAAAGATTAAAACGCTTGTTAAGATGTGAACAAATTTTCGCGTAGAGCTTGGTTTAAAATTTAGCGTTTTTTTTAGAACTTCCGACACGGCAACCAAAGCTGCTAATAATGCTAATGCAATACTGAAACTGGAGAAATCCTGAGAAAAGGTCATAGGTGTTTTTACAATTATGGTTAGACCTTGAAAAAAGTTTATGAATTATTAAACGTAATAAATAAGTATCAACGACGTGTAGCCATCTAACCAGAAACACATGCCATCCTTCACCGCCAAATCTTTCTAAAAATCTCAGTAAGATATGGAAAAAAATATACTTTTTTTCAAGTTGTTCAGAACCAAATTTCCTAAATTGCACTGAATAATAATTCTTTTTTAGAAACATTTCCTACAAAAAAAGTTGTTAAAAACAAAACAAATGGCTATATTTGCAAAAGTTTTATTGGATTAACCTAAAGCAAATGCCACAATTTTTTATGAACAGCGCTTTCAAACATAATTCGGTTTTCTCAAAAACGCCGAAGCGTGCTGTCAGATTCTTGCCTTCCATTTTAGCTCAGTCAGGGACTTTTGTTTTAGGTCTTCAAAATCTAGTCGTGCTACTAAGCCTTATTATTATTGTAAAATAATCGGTACGGTTGTCCCTGAAATTCTTGATATATCACATTCATAATCACATACACAAGACTTCGGGGTTGGCCGAAATCCGACGCTTTTTAATTACTAAAAGTTTAGCGTATCGTGAGATCAGACATTATTAAACTTGGCTTCGACAAAGCGCCACACCGTAGCTTGCTGAAAGCAACCGGGGTAATTCAATCTGATGAAGATTTTCAGAAACCGTTTATCGGCATAGCCAATTCTTACATCGACATCATTCCTGGCCACGTTCATTTGCAGGAATTTGGCAAGGTAGTTAAACAAACCATCAGAGACGCGGGCGGCATACCTTTTGAATTCAATACGATAGGGGTTGACGACGGCATTGCTATGGGTCATATCGGTATGCGCTACTCGCTGGCAAGCCGTGAGTTAATTGCCGATGCCGTTGAAACTGTCATACAAGCGCATTGGTTGGATGGCATGGTTTGCATCCCCAATTGCGATAAAATTGTTCCCGGAATGATGATGGCCGCCGTTCGTTTAGACATCCCAACGATTTTTGTTTCGGGCGGGCCAATGAAAGCTGGCGTAACTTCAAACGGCCAAAAGGTTGATTTGATCTCGGTTTTTGAAGGCGTTGGCGAGTATAGCGCCGGGAAAATTAACGACGCGCAGTTAAAAGAACTTGAAAATCATGGATGCCCGACTTGTGGGTCCTGCTCAGGCATGTTTACGGCAAATTCCATGAATTGCCTGGCCGAAGCGCTTGGTTTGGCGCTTCCCGGAAACGGGACCATTTTAGCCGTTGATCCGCGACGGGAAAATTTAGCTAAAAAAGCGGCGTCACAAATTATGACATTGGTTGAACAGGATACCAAACCAAGCAATATTCTTACAGAGTCGTCATTTAGAAATGCCTTTGCTTTGGACTTGGCTATGGGTGGCAGCACCAATACCATTTTGCATACGCTAGCCATTGCTAATGAGGCAGGTATTCATGTTGAACTTGATGATCTTAATCGTTTAGCCGAAAAAACGCCGTATATTTGTAAAGTAAGTCCGGCCTCGAAAACCGTTCATATAGAAGATGTTGAAGAAGCTGGCGGTATTTCTGCCATTTTAAATGAACTTTCAAAAATACCGGATTTATTGGATACGGAAAGGCTGACGGTAACAGGAAAAACATTGGGTGAAAATATCCGGGATTCATCAATTCTTAATGAAACCGTTATTCGATCCATTGACGACCCTTATTCCAAAACTGGCGGTTTGGCCGTTCTTTTTGGCAATCTTGCCCCACACGGATGCGTGGTGAAAACCGGGGCTGTGGATCCAAACATGATGCAACACAGCGGCCCGGCAAGGATTTATGAATCGCAGGATGATGCCATCAATGGAATACTTGATGGAGAGGTTCATGCCGGAGAAGTTGTTATCATAAGATATGAAGGCCCTAAAGGCGGCCCTGGCATGCCGGAAATGCTGGCTCCAACAAGCGCCATTATGGGTCAGGGGTTAGGCGATAAAGTTGCTTTAATTACCGATGGTCGTTTTTCAGGCGGTACCCGAGGTGCATGTATTGGTCATGTTTCTCCGGAAGCAGCTGAAGGCGGACCTATTGCAGCGGTGCAAAATGGCGATATCATTACCATAGATATCCCTAAGCGTTTGATCAAGGTTGAACTTTCTGATGATGAAATCAATGATCGCCTGAACCAACTGCCGGAATTTCGACCAAAAATTTCCAAAGGCTATTTAGCTCGATATGCAAAAATGGTAACATCAGCCAATACTGGCGCTATCTTAAAAATTTGATTTCTTAATTTTTAAACCGGAGACCAACGAATGAGTACAAAAGGACAAACATTACTTGGCGCTGAAATCTTTTTTGAGTGCCTTAAAAAAGAAGGTGTAGACTATATCTTTGGCTATCCTGGTGGTGCGTTGTTAAAAATATATGAAAAGCTCTATGATGTGGATCATCTTAAACATATTCTGGTTCGTCACGAACAAGGCGCTACGCATATGGCTGAAGGTTATGCCCGAGCCACAGGAAAAGTCGGTGTGGTTTTGGTTACTTCCGGTCCCGGCGCTACAAATACTGTTACCGGTATTGCCAATGCATATATGGACTCCTCGCCCATTGTTGTTTTTACCGGGCAGGTTCCAACCCATTTAATCGGCAACGATGCGTTCCAGGAAGCTGACATTTTGGGCATCACACGTCCGATTACAAAGTATAATTTTTTGGTTAAAGACATTAAGGAGTTAGCGCCAACCATACGCAAAGCCTTTTATTTGGCCAAAAGTGGCCGACCAGGTCCGGTTTTAGTTGATCTGCCGAAGGATGTCATGAATCAATCATGCGCGTTCCATTTCCAGGATAAAGTTGATATCCGAGGATACAAACCGACATTCCAGGGGCATTCCAAGCAGATTAAAAAAGCTGCGTCGAAAATACTTCACGCCAAACGCCCGCTGTTGTATGTCGGCGGTGGTGTTATAATGTCCGAAGCGGCCAAAGAGCTCACATTTTTTGCTCAATCCAAAAATATTCCGGTGACTACAACCCTTCAGGGATTAGGCGCATTTCCGGGCGATGAACCATTATCGTTGGGGATGCTCGGCATGCATGGTACGTATTGGGCAAATCAAGCGGTCAGCAATTGCGATGTCATGATCTCACTTGGCGCAAGATTTGATGATCGCGTAACCGGTAAATTGGAAACATTTTCACCGAATTCATACAAAATTCATGTGGATATTGATCCGACAAACATTGATAAAAATATTTTGGTTGATTTACCGATTGTCGGCGATGTGAAACACATTTTAAGCGAACTTATTGTTGAGCTTAACGATGCGCCCGATACCAAGGAATGGCTCGCGCAAATAGATGGATGGCGTAAAGAATGTCCGCTGCATTATGAAACCGGTGATGGAAAGCTCAGAACGGAATACGTTTTAGAGCGCATTACCGAAAAAACCAATCACAATGCCGTGGTGGTTGGCGATGTAGGACAGCATCAAATGTGGATTGCGCAATACATAAAATTCAATTCACCTCGCACGCAAATCAGCAGCGCCGGGTTAGGAACCATGGGCTTTTCACTACCGGCTGCAATTGGCGCTGCGTTCGGGATAAAAGACAAACCGGTGTTTTCAATCAGTGGCGACGGCGGTTTCATGATGAATATCCAGGAGCTGAATACGGCGGCTTATAATAAGCTCCCGCTCAAAATTGTCCTGATCAACAACAGTTATCTCGGCATGGTTCGTCAATGGCAGGAGCTGTTCCACGATCAAAAGTACAGCTTTACCAATCTTTCGGAAATGAATCCGGAATATCAGAAAGTTGTTGAATCGTTCGGTATCCCGTCGATGTCAACCGATAACCCGGATGAAGTTGATGGCATAATTGATAAAATGCTGGCATACAACGATGGCCCGATCTTTGCCGAGTTCAAAGTGGTTAAAGAAGATATGGTATTTCCAATGGTGCCGGCTGGCGCTTCAATTTCTGATATGATGATTAAACGACTTAATCCTAAAACTTTTGTATAGCTATGAAGCACACGATCTCAGTACTTGTAGAAAATAAATTTGGCGCATTAAACCGTGTTGCTGCAATGTTTAGCGCAAGAGGGTTTAATTTGGAAAGTATCGCCATCGGGGAAACCGAAGACCCGGGAATTTCCCGAATGACTATTGTAACCAGGGGTGATGATAAGATCATTGGTCAGATCGTCAAACAGCTCAATCGTCTTATTGATACCCTAAAGGTGGTTGATTTAACCGACGCACTGAAAATTGAACGCGAATTGGCGTTGATCTCTATCGGTTATCATAAATCGAACCGGTCGGAAATTATTAGCCTTTGCGAAATCTTTAAAGCCAATGTCATTGATATTACGCCGAAAGCCATTACGGTAGAAATTGTCGGCACGCCCGATAAAATTGAATCGGCCATTAAAATCTTTTTACCATTTGGCATTCGCGAAATTGCCCGTTCCGGCGTTGTTGCGCTTTCACGAAACGAACCGGTTATTGTAAAAACATCTAAAGAAACTAATGGAACTTTAACCACTTAAAAAAAACCAAACTCAGAGATTATTATGAAAGTTTACTATGAGAACGACGCTGATCTTTCCTTATTGGAAGGCAAAAAAATTGCTGTTTTGGGATTCGGCAGTCAGGGCCATGCCCATTCCTTGAATCTGAAAGATAGCGGCATGAATGTTTGTGTTGGCTTAAAAGAAGGCAGCAGTTCATGGCCCAAGGCAGAGCAAGCCGGATTAACCGTTAAAAAAACATCCGAAGCTGTAGCCTGGGCTGATATCATCATGGTCTTGATTCCCGACCAGGTTCAAAAATCGGTTTACGAATCCGACATTGCGCCAAATCTTCAGGCTGGAAACACCTTATGCTTCGGTCATGGCTTCAACATTCATTACAAACAAATTGAACCGCCACAGGATATTAATGTTATAATGATTGCGCCAAAAAGCCCTGGTCATTTGGTGAGGAGAACCTTTACCGAAGGCGCCGGCGTGCCATGCCTGATTGCCGTTCATCAAAATGCAGACGGTAAAGCGAAAGACATTGCATTAGCATGGGCAAAAGGCCTTGGCGGAACCAAAGCCGGCGTTATTGAAACCAATTTCAAAGATGAAACCGAAACCGATCTGTTTGGCGAGCAGGCCGTTCTATGCGGCGGTTCGGCCGAGCTGATCAAAGCCGGATTCGAAACCTTGGTTGAAGGCGGCTACCCTGCCGAATTGGCGTATTTTGAGTGCATGCATGAACTGAAGCTTATTGTTGATCTATACTACGAAGGCGGCCTTACCCGTATGAATTATTCGGTTAGCGACACAGCCGAATACGGCGGAATGACTCGCGGTTCAAAAGTGATCGGCAAAGAAGCCAAAGAGAACATGAAACAAATCCTTAAGGATATTCAAAACGGATCGTTCGCCAAAGAGTTTATTGATGAGTGTAACAGCGGTTACCCAAACATGCAAGCGCTCAGAAAAGAAAATTCGGAGCATGCAATTGAAAAAGTTGGCGCCAAACTTCGTGAAATGATGAGTTGGCTTTTTAAGAAAAATAAAAAAGAAGAAGTGGGCGTATGACTTGGAAAATCGTATCCTTACCCGGTGATGGGATCGGACAGGAAGTGGTTGCTTCGGCAACTACATTTTTAACACTGTTGGCTGAAAAGCTTCAGCTGACCTTAGATATCGAAAACCATTTATTTGGTGGCGCTTCATACGATGTTCACGGCAAAATGCTTACCGATGAAACCTTGGAAGCATGCAAAAATGCTGATGCGGTATTGCTTGGCGCTGTTGGCGGGCCAAAATGGGAAAATCTGCCCCATAACGAAAAACCCGAAGCCGGATTATTGAAGCTTCGCAAAGAGCTGGGGCTGTATGCCAATATCCGTCCGGCAAAAGTTTATAATGCGTTAAGCAATGCGTCTACTTTAAAGCAGGATGTGCTTCAAGGCACTGATTTTGTGGTCGTTCGGGAGCTAACCGGCGGCATATACTTTGGCCACCCAAGAGGTTACGACGAGGAAAAAGGCTACAACACCATGGTGTATGAAAAATACGAGGTGGAACGCATTGCCAAACAAGCGTTTGAACTGGCTCGCAAACGCCATCATAAAGTCACCTCGATTGATAAAGCCAATGTGCTGGAAGTTTCACAATTCTGGCGGCACATTGTGCATGACGTGCATAAATCGTACCCGGATGTTGAGTTGGTAGATATGTATGTGGATAATGCGGCCATGCAGGTTGTCCGAGATCCAAAACAATTTGATGTGATCGTTACAAGTAACTTATTTGGCGATATCATCAGTGATATTTCAGGGATGATCACCGGTAGCCTGGGGATGTTGCCATCGGCCAGCCTTGGCGATAAATACGCGCTTTATGAGCCGATCCACGGTAGCGCGCCTGATATTGCCGGGCAAAACAAAGCCAACCCATTGGCGACCATTGCTTCAGTGGCCATGATGTTTGAAAGCAGTTTCAACAGGCCTGATATTGCCAAATTCATCATTGAAGCTATTGAAAAAACGCTTGCAAAAGGTTATCGCACCGGTGATATAATGGGCGAAGGCGGAAAATGTGTCAGCACTACCGAGATCACAGCGCATTTAATTGAGTCGTTCAACGAAGTTTATGCGGCGGAACATCAACTATAATGATTTAATGACTCCGTATTCTTAATGTTAATTTTTGAATGGGATACAAACAAAGCTAAAAGTAATAAGCAAAAGCATGGCATTACATTTGATGAAGCCTGTTCAGTATTTGCCGATCCATTATCTTTGACGATATACGATCCCATTCATTCCATGAAAGAAGATCGATTTGTTATAATTGGAATGTCAAATATAAATCGAACATTAACTGTTGTTCATGCTGATCGGGGTGAAAAATTAGAATAATAAGTGCGAGAAAATCCACAAAAAAAGAGAGAAAACATTATGAAAGCGATGAAAAACGATCCTGATATGTTGGATGAATATGATTTTACCAAAGGCAAGCGTGGAAAGTACGTTGAACGGTTTAAAGAAGGCTGTAATGTTGTTGTAATAGAACCCGATATTTGTAAATATTTTCCGAATCATGATGCGGTTAATTCGGTCTTACGTTCTTTAATACCAGAATTGAAAAGAACACAACAACAAAAAACTGATTAAAGTCTATCGGGAGATTGATGTTTGAAGCAGATATATTTTAGCAGACATGCTAAAAAACAAATGAAATGGCGAAATATTTCTGAAGATGAAGTTCGTCAAACCATTTTCATCATGAAAATAGAATATGATCAAGAAGTAGATGTGTTATACATCCGAATACAGGAAACAGAAGTGTTTAGAACGCAAGAAGTTGAAGAAGGGATAAACTTAGATTTTGATGAAGATAGCAAAATTATTGGTTTGGAAATTATTGGCGCTAAAGAACGGTATAACAAAAAAGATATCTTCAATATTGCAACCGAAAATTTAACCTTAGATCAAGGGTGTTCCTAAATTGGATCACTATTTGTTAAAGACAAGTTGATCATAATTTTCAACACGAAATAGCTTTTCAGATTTGGCAATACAATCATTTAGTTCAACGCTATGAAAGACAAAGAAAAAATATGGATTTTCGATACGACTCTGCGAGATGGTGAACAATCACCCGGCGCTTCATTAAGCACCCAGGAAAAAGTTGAAATTGCACGGCAGCTCGAAAAGCTGAATGTTGATATTGTAGAAGCCGGTTTTCCTATTTCTTCTTCGGTTCAGTTCGAAGCCGTTCAACGTATTGCCGGTGAAGTAGGTATTACGGTCGCTGGTTTAGCACGCGCTAAAGAAGCTGATATTAAATCCGCTTACGACGCGCTTAAGGATGCTAAAAAAGCAAGAATTCACACTTTCTCAAGCACATCCGATATTCACATTCTTGGGAAGTTTGGCGATGAACGCTATGGCCGGACACTGGAAGAAAAGCGCCAAATGGTTATAAAAATGACCATAGACGCGGTTACTTATGCCAAATCACTTGTGGATGATGTTGAGTTTTCAGCTGAAGATGCCGGAAGAACCGATATTGGTTATTTGAGCGATGTCATTGAAGCGGCCATCGGCGCTGGCGCAACAACGGTAAATATTCCCGATACCACCGGTTACACATTACCTAAGGAGTTTGGCGAAAAAATTGCCGAGCTCAAAAAGCGCGTGCCAAATATCAATGATGCGATAATCAGCGTGCATTGCCATAACGACCTTGGCCTTGCCGTAGCAAATTCATTAGGCGCTTTGGAAAATGGCGCCCGGCAGGTTGAATGCACTATTAATGGCATTGGCGAGCGCGCCGGAAATGCTTCGATGGAAGAAATTGTCATGGCGCTTAAAGTCAGGGGCGATCTGGTGAATTACTATACCGATATCAACACCCATGAAATTTACAATTCAAGCCGGATGGTTTCGGTTTATACCGGTTTGATCGTTCAGCCCAACAAAGCTATCGTTGGAGATAATGCCTTTGCACATGAATCGGGAATTCACCAGGATGGCATGTTAAAAAATCGGCAAACCTACGAAGTGATGACGCCCGAATCGGTAGGCGTGCCGCAAACCAAGATTGTTTTGGGACGGCATTCGGGTAGGCACGGCTTAAAATCACGATTGGTTGAATTAGGCTACAAGTTATCCGAAGAAGAGATTCAGGCGGTTTATGAAAAATTTTCAGCATTAGCCGATAAGAAAAAAGAAATTTATGACGAAGATCTGCGCATGCTAATGGGCGATGAAATGTTCAAGGGTTTTGAAAAATATACCTTGGAATATTTACATGTTTCAAGCGGATCGAATTCCATACCAACATCTACGGTGATCATAAAAACCGCAGATCGCTCCATTCAGGAGTCTTCAACCGGCGATGGCCCGGTGGATGCATGTTTTAAAGCAATTGAACGCGCGTTGAACATTAAACCTTCTTTAAATTCTTACAGTGTCCGCTCAATTACTTCAGGCCGTCAGGCCATGGGCGAAGCGTTGGTAAGGATTGCAGAAGGCCAAAAACATTTTACCGGTCGTGGTGTTTCAACCGACATTATTGAAGCCAGCGCCAAAGCGTATTTGCAGGCTTTATGTTTGAAAGATGAATACATGACTAACAATCAAGATTTAGTAACCATTTAACGATAAGCATTGAACAATGGCACAAACCATTACACAGAAGATTTTAGCAAAGTCGGCAAAGCGTAAAACCGTTGAACCGGGTGAAAGCGTTTGGCTGAATGTAGATGTATTGATGACCCACGATGTTTGCGGGCCGCCAACCATTGGTATCTGGAAACGGGAATTTGGGGAAAACGCAAAAATATTTGACAAGGAAAAACTCGTGATTTTTCCCGATCATTATATTTTCACAGAAAATGAACATGCAAATCGCAACATCAATATCTTACGCGATTTTGCCAAAGAATACGATGTCCCGAATTATTATGATGTGGGTTCGGAGCGTTATAAAGGCGTTTGCCACATCGCCCTCGCTGAAGAAGGCTATAATGTTCCCGGCACGGTTTTGTTTGGTTCAGACTCACACACCTGTACATCCGGTGCATTTGGGATGTTTTCAACCGGTGTTGGCAATACCGATGCAGCGTTCATTTTAGGAACAGGTAAAATTTGGGAAAAAGTCCCGGAATCCATGAAGTTTATTTTTGATGGTCAGATGCCTGATTATCTGACAGCCAAAGATCTGATCCTTCAGATTTTAGGCGATATTACCACTGACGGCGCAACATACAGAGCCATGGAATTTGATGGCGAGGCTGTCTATTCACTTTCTATGGAAGAACGCATGACGCTGACCAATATGGCTATCGAAGGCGGCGCAATGAGCGGCATTATTGCTGCCGATAGCGTTTGCGAAGCTTATGTTAAAGAACGTACATCAAAACCGTATGAGATTTTCAATAGCGATCCTGATGCAAAATACTATGCGACCTATCGCTACGATGTCAGTAAAATGGAACCAACGGTAGCTAAACCCCACAGCCCTGACAATCGCGATGTTGTTCGTAACGTGGCTGGCACAAAACTCACCAAATGCTACATTGGGTCATGTACCGGCGGTAAACTAACCGACTTTGCATTTGCGGCTAAAATGCTTCGCGGGCGCGAAGTAAAAGTCCCGACGTTTATTGTCCCAGGCAGCACCTTGGTTGATAAACAGCTTTCGGAAGAAACCATTGATGGCCTGTCCTATAAAGATATCTTTCTAAACGCCGGATGTGATATAGCTGAATCAAGCTGCGCAGCTTGTTTGGGCGGCCCTTCCGATACTGTTGGTCGTAGCTCGGACGGCGATATTGTAATTTCTACCACAAACCGAAATTTCCCCGGACGTATGGGCAGCAAGAAGTCCGAGGTTTACCTGGCTTCGCCGCTGACTGTGGCCGCTTCAGCCTTAACCGGAGTTATTACAGATCCGAGAGATTTTCTATAACACTGAAAGACTAACTATTTATTGGATAACTAAATCATGGAAAAAATTTTAGAAGGGTGCGCTTACGTTTTAGGGAATAATATCGATACCGATCAAATCATTCCTGCAGAGCATTTGGTTTATAGCTTAAGCGATCCTGAAGAGAAAAAGAAATATGGTGAATTTGCTTTATCAGGCGTTCCGATTGTTCAAGCCGGTTTACCTGAAGGCCAAAAACCATTTGTTAATGAAGGTGAGCATACTTCAGAATTTTCAATTATTATCGGCGGCTCTAACTTTGGTTGCGGATCATCGCGAGAGCATGCACCTTTTGCATTGAATGTAGCCGGTGTTAAGGCGATCGTTTCTGAGTCGTACGCACGGATCTTTTATCGCAACTCGGTTGATGGCGGGTTTTTAGTGCCATATGAAACGCCTGAAAAGCTAAACGACAAAATTAAAACCGGCGATAAACTGACAATTAATGTTTCGGAAAACACATTAACCAATGTAACTACCGGCGAGACATACGCTTTAACCCCGCTAGGTGATGTTTTCGATATCGTAAAAGCCGGCGGCATCTTTAAATATGCTCGCAAAAACGAACTCATCGCATAAACGTTTTAAACTTTTTAGATACTATGACACCTCAAGACCGAATAGAACTGTTTGATACCTCTCTACGAGATGGTACTCAAGGCGAGGGCGTATCGTTATCCGTTCAGGATAAGCTCCTTATTGCTATGAAATTGGATGAGTTCGGTATTGATATTATTGAAGGGGGTTGGCCAAGCAGCAATCCAAAAGATGAAGAGTTTTTTAAACTGGCTCAAAGTTTGAATTTTCTCCATTCACGCTTGGGCGCATTTGGTTCAACGGCAAGAAAACCCGATCAAATTGAAACGGATGTTAACTTAAACGGTCTCTTAAAGGCTGAGTGTCCCGTAATCACAATTTTTGGAAAGACCTGGAAACTGCACTCTGAAAAAAGTCTGGGATTAAGCGACTCGGAAAATGAAGCGCTTATTTTTAACTCGGTCAAATATCTCAAAGATCATGGTAGGCACGTGGTTTTTGATGCCGAGCATTTTTTTGATGGCTATAAAGATAGCCCCGAATTTGCCAGAAAAATGCTTTTAGCGGCACAATCCGCTGGCTCTGATACCATTGCGCTTTGCGATACTAATGGCGGCAGCTTACCTCACGAAGTTTTTTCTATTGTAGAGGAAGTTAAACAGATTGTTTTCATTCCGATTGGCATTCATGCTCACAACGATGGCGATTTGGCCGTAGCTAATTCATTAGCCGCTGTTCGTGCCGGAGCAACTCAGGTTCAAGGCACCATTAACGGTATTGGCGAGCGGTGCGGCAATGCAAACCTGATTAGCATTATTCCAAACTTGTTGCTTAAAATGCGCTCTGAAGTATGTCCGCAAATCAATTTGGATAAGCTTACGGCGCTTTCAAATTTTGTGTATGAAATCTTAAACCTTACGCCAAATACGCGCGCGCCGTTTGTAGGCAAATCAGCCTTTGCTCATAAGGGTGGTATTCATGTCAGCGCCGTCCTGAAAGACAATTTGATGTACGAGCACATCCATCCCGAAAAGGTTGGCAATAAACAACGCGTGCTTGTTTCCGACCTTGCCGGTCAAAGCAACATCCGATATAAGGCTAGCGAATTAGGAATTAATCTTGATGATCATCCTGAACTGGCCAAAAAAATTGTCAGCCATATCAAACATCTGGAGTTCGAAGGCTATCAATTTGAAGGCGCAGAAGCCTCGTTTGAGCTGCTCTTAAGGCATGAGATGGGCGAATACAACCCATACTTTAATGTTTTGGATTCACGTGTTCACACCGAGTACGATAAAGAAGGTCATAATACGGCACATGTGATGCTGAAAATTGAAGTCGATGATGAAATTGAACATACCGCAGCCGAAGGCGATGGACCGGTGAATGCTTTAGACAATGCCCTCCGAAAAGCTTTGACTCGCTTCTACCCTGAAATTGCAAGAATCAAACTGGTTGACTACAAAGTTAGGGTGTTGGATGAAAAGCAAGGCACGCGCGCTAAAGTTCGCGTACTCATTGAATCCAGCGATGGCGAAAACACCTGGTCGACGGTTGGCGTATCAACAAACATCATTGAAGCCAGTTGGCAAGCGTTGTTTGATAGCGTCAATTATAAGCTGTTTAAGCTGCACTCGCCAGAAAAAGAGTCTCTTCCAACACCATAAGATTTTCCAAAGGCGTACTTTTGCGGGTGCGCCTTTCTTTATTCCAATTTGAACTCTCGAAACAACGTCATTCTTCAATCCCCAGCTTGTAGAGCTTATACTCACCGCTCATAAACTCACCTCCTAAATACCAAAAATTTGTCCCATCATAAACTAGTGCAACAGGCTCTGGATGCGTTTTTAATGAGCTATATGAAGTCATGACCTGTCCATTGGCATCTAATTTCGATAACTTATCAAGCGATGTAAATCCATTGATCACCCATAAATTTGAACCATCATAGGCCAATCCTTTAGCATCCGCTACATCACTACTTAAAGTGGCCAATAGAGAGCCGTCGTTATTAAAATGTACAATCTGGTTATATGTAGAATTTAATCCCCAAAATTCTCCGGATTCATCAATGGTCAAATAATTAATATCATCAAAACTTGGACGATCAAAATAATCACCTCCTGAAAGGCTGATTGAGTAAATTTTATCGGTTACTTCATCAGCTAATCGTAAAAATGTACCATCAAATGTTAAACCAGTTGCCCCCTGACCCGGATATTTCAAAGTATTTATTAATACTCCTGAAACAGATAATTGATTTATAGATGCATCAATAAAATCATTACCCACTATCCATAAATTTGATCCGTCGTAAGCCATATCTTTATGATTTTCGAACGGGACCATAAATTGATTGGTTATGTTTCCGGCGTTGTCAATTGTAACAACCGAATCCGAATTAATATACCAAAGATTGCTTCCATCATAAGTGAGGCCGCCTGGGAAAAAACCTGATACTTCAATAGAATCAATATATTCACCACTTACCGAAACCTCATACACGTATGTTTTGCCCATATTAAATGATGAATAATGTAAATTACTACCATCATAGGTTAAGCCACTAAAAAAACTTCCACGGCATGGTATTTCTGAAATCACTTTGCCGTATTGATCTAATTTACTAATAATCTTATCATCTGAAATTGCCCATATATTTGCGCCATCAAACGTTAAACCTGTCACGTTGTTTTGATTTGGCAACGAAACCACAGTCTTACCCGATGGATCAAGCTTAAAGAATTTATTTAAGCCCCACGGGCCATCGCCAATAACTAATTTAGAACCATTATAAGCTAGTCCTTGCGGATAGTTTCCAGGAACATCCATTGAATCAATGATGCCTAAGGTAGTTGAAATACGATATATTTTTTGAGTTAACGAAATAGCCCAAAAATCTGTGCCGTCAAAGGTTATATCGCCAGTGAAACTTTGATTCAGCACGATGGAATCTAAAACAACCAAGTAACTTGAAACTGCGCCGCTATTTTTTGAAGCGCTCCAATTGCCTTTGTCACCAAAGTACTCGGAATAGTAACTCCCTGATGCTGAATCGGCTGTTGACTCAAGCTCTCCTGAAAAGAGTATATTACTTTCAATATCCCCGAAAATAATTTCATTTCCGGAAACCACGCCCATTAAATCCTTACTTTCACCAAAAATTTCAGGAATGCTAATCTTTCCGGTCAATAATGAATTATCACGGGTGATATTCACTTCAAATGTTCCATCCAATATTCCTGAAGAGCTGCTCCATGAACCATTCCAAGTTCCATTCACATCCAAAGAAGTTGATTTTGCTTTTCGTGCATTTATTGTGGTGGTACCGTTACATGAATAACTACTAGACTTATCAGTATAAACCCAGTTTGCCGTTCCTGTTATTTTTGACAGATCGGAAGAAACAGTACCAGTAAAACTGGTTTCTAACTCATCATTGTCATCTTTTTCAGTGATTTGCCATGAAACACTCTGTCCTGAAATGCTTACTTGAATAGACTCTTGACTTCCAAGATTTGTTAATACCAGTTTATTTCCATCTTGACTGGCTGAAAAAAGTTCTGTTTCATTTTGGGGATAACTACTACCCCGACAGTTGCCATTAATCACTTGATCAACAATCCATATCCCGGCCAAATCAGATGCCGTCACATCAGAGCCAGGATTGTCGTCGTCGCTGCAACTGAGTAACAAAAACGCTATCGCGCTAATTACAAAAAAATGCCTACATGCTGTTTTCATTTGGAGTTCCTTTTTATAATGTTAATCCATTTGAGGTGGATAAAAGCCGAAGGAATTAAGCCTTTAATTGCTGGTTGAATCCGTTTTTTTTTTGGTTTTATCAACAGTAAAACAGCAACTCTAGCTTAAATAGAACCTGCGTTAAAATAATGATGTTTTAAAATTCCGACATAGTTTGAAGCGCTCTCCAATATCACAAAACGATGTAAGTCAGTTGAGTTTTACACTAATCAATGATTTCATTAAAGAATTATACATTATTCTAGATTATGCAATTGAAACGCCATCGAAAAGAAATAGAAGTGATACCATGAAAAAGGTGCGCTCGAGTCGCTTCATAAGGAGATACGTTTGAGATAACTTTAAATCAGCTATCTCTTTAAGATTTGGGGTGTTGCGCCATCTAGATGCTTAAATTCGGGGCAAACACATCAATAATTCCAGACATTGCAAATATACAAAAGCCAAAATAAACGATCAACAATTTTTCTCTACCAACCCGAACCCGCCAATAAACGGTTTAAAATATCTTCGGAAACCTGCTCAATGGTTTCGGTAATGGACTCTTGCTGAGCGGAAAAATCGCCGATGGGATAATCGGAAAATGAAGTAAAGGTTTGTGTAAAAAGAGTTTGTTTCTTGACCAAATCGCGGCAAGTAACCGACACCGTTATGGTAATACGATTTTGCGTGGCTCGTTCCGAGGCGCTGCTGATCTGACTGGGTTCATCTTTGTAATCCTTAATAACGGCTTCAATGACTGAATTGGCTTCTCTACGCGACTGCTCAATGACTAACGAACTCTGGGTTTCAATATTTTCAGTAAGTTGGGTCGTTAAACGCTCGCGAAGCTGTCCGATACCGCTGCGAGCTTCATCGCCAAAAATCGGGACGGCAATCGTTTTGATATGACCAGGCAATGATCCTTGGGAAAATGAATAACATCCCGCTGATAATAAACCTATGAAAATGTAGAGGAAAAATGTTGGTTTTCTATACATATCTGATGTTAAACTTAATAGGCTGTGCGATCAATTTTATTAAACAACTTCCGAAACGGATAGCTAAAAAGTAACAATCGTTTTTTTGTGGAGCTGAAGGCATCATAAAACTTTCCATTTTTGCCATTTCCCCAATCACTGCACATTTTCACAGTCAAATTTGCAGCAACCATAGGCGATTGCGAAAAAATATCCTGAATTTTATCAAACACATCCATTCGTTTTTGAAGTTCTGGCGTCGGGTTATGAACAGAAAGGATTTCGGTTCGAACCAAACCGGGATTCATAAGCATGATATCGATACCTGTATTTTTGTACTCCTCGGCAAGCGCAAATGTCATCCTGTAAATGGCCGCCTTAGATGAACCATAGGCGCTAAAATATGGCGTGTTGTTTTTTAAAATGCCTGCCCCTGCTAAATTAATAACTTTACCCTGACGGTTCTGATCCAAAAAGTATTTTAACGCTGCCCGACAACCATGATACGTTCCTTTGATATTCACATCAATGGGTTTATACCACGCATCCAAATCAGCATCAACAATGCGCTTGAAGGGCTCGGCAACGCCGGCATTATTGATCATGATATCCAGCGCGCCAAACTTCTCAACGGTTTGTTGAATAAGATGCTCAACTTCCTCATAATTGACCACGTTGCAAGCCAAACCAAAAATTTTATCGCTTGCAAATTCGCTCACAGCGTTATCAACATTGTGTTGATTGCTGGATGTAATCACAACCTTTGCCCCTTCTTCTAAAAACCGTTTGGCTATGGTTTTTCCAATACCTTTTGTTGAACCTGTAATGATGGCCACCTTATTTTCTAGCTTTCCCATATTTTTTAACAATTAATCCTCATGATTTTTTTATAACTATTAAACTTCCTGGGAGACTTCAAAAACAAAAAAAGAGAGGCTATCCTAAATAAAGATAGCCTCATTTGCAGTTTATCAAAACTTGAATCATCCATATTAACCTACATCAGAATTTTATTCGCGAACCCATGCATTTAACTTTTCTTCATACTCGGTAACAAGCTTTGTTGCGTAGTTTTTAGATTTTGATTCGGCATCAATGTGGAAAATATCCCTGGCACGATCCGGTAACAAGAGCAGTGTGGTATCCGTATCAAAAACAATTTTCACACCATCTATCAAAATACGTTCCTGATCGGCCGTATCTTCCATGATTTTTCGCATGACTTTGCCTTTTAAATCTTTCGGGCAGGAAACATTGCGTTTAGACAGAAAATAACGCTGAGGGTATTTCAAGCTCACATCGCCCATTTTGGCTTCGGCTTTTGCCATCAACTCCAGTATTTTTACGGTTGAATACATGGCGTCGCACGCAAATAGGAATTCAGGGAAGATAAATCCGGCTTTGGTTCCACCGGCAAATTTAATTTCGGGATCAGCCGTTACGGCTTTCATCATATCCAAGTGACTGTCGCCGGTTCGGATTACTTTAACATCACGTTCTTTACAAAGCTCATCAACTTCCTGCGAAGCGGTAATCGGAACGGCAATTTTTTTGGTATCGGGATACACATCCAGGAACAACCGAGTAACCAGCGTCAGCAATCGTTGATTATCCAGGAAGTTGCCTTTTTCATCCGACACAAAAATTCGTTCGGCGCCAGCATCCATCATAAAGCCGATATCGCATCCCAGCGACACCACAACTTCCGTTAAACGATCTGCGGCTTCATGAACATCATCGGCTGTCCGCGTGCATTTTTTCGGATCAATGAACGCATTTAACGACACCACATCAATGCCAAGATCACCAATAATACTTGGGAAAATAGTTGTTGCCGCACCATGTGCATAGTCAATGGCAATGCGCAATCGTGAGCGGCGAATCATATCAATATCAATTTGACTGAGGAAATCGTCGGTGTAACCCTCAATAGCGCGTTCCGGGAACGAGATGGTTCCAACATCTTCAAAATCGGCGCGTTTGTAATCTTCACCAAAGAAGTTGCGCTCAATGGTTTTGGTTTTCGCATTGGGAAGATCCTTACCATCTTTATCAACAAAAATGATATCCAACATTTTCTGGTTAAACGGCGATTTGCGGATATGTATACCGCCCATTTCAGCGCCGTTTTTCAAACGATGGCGCGTAATGGCAATCGGGACAACCTGAAGATCGCTCACTGAAACGCCGGCTGAAAGAATGCCTGAAATTAACGCACGGTTGATCATACGCGCGCTTTTATCGACATCCCGGCTGACAAGCACCGAAGAATGCTGCCCTAAGATCGAACCATACGAAGCGCCAAGCTTAGCGGCAAAATCCGGGATAATTTCAATGTTGGAAATACCGGTAATTCGCGATCCTGTGAAAAGATCCCGCGACCATTTGGATTCCCAAACCAAACTTTTGGTAACAATCGCACCGGATTCAATATCTTTTTCAGGCCAGATTTTTACGCCTGCGCGAATATTGGCTTCTTTTCCAATCTTACATTTATCGGCAATAAAGGTTTGCTCTTCAATTTTTACTTTAGGTTCAACATTGACATTATCCGTGATCACCGACAAATAAATGTTACTTTCGTTGCCAATTTTCGAATCTCTCCAAATAACGGTTCTATTCAAATCACATCCATTGCCAACAATCGAACCATCACCGATAACCGAATCGGTGATATGCACCTCTTTACCGATTCTACAATTCTCACCGATTAACACGCGACCCGAAAATTTTATGACCGAAGGATCGAACTCGGCGGATTTGTGCGCATAAACCCCTTCTTGAACTTTTTCATAATCATAGGTGAAATCAAGATTAACCTTCTCATTCAAACAATCGATATGCGCTTCCTGGTATTCAGTCAATGTGCCTACATCCCGCCAATAACCATCGGCGATATAGCCATATAATGGGAGTTTTTCTTTAAGCATTTTTGGGTAGAGCTGCTTCGAGAAATCATATTCTTCCCGGTGCGGAATCAAATCCATGACTTCTTTCTCTAAAATGTAAATCCCGGTGTTAATTGCATCACTGAAAACTTCACCCCAGGTTGGTTTTTCTAAGAAACGCGTAATTCTACCGTCTTTATCCGTAATCACCACGCCAAATTGCAATGGATTTTTTACATGCGTAAGCACCATGGTTGCCATAGCGCCACGACTTTCATGAAACTCTATTGCTTTTGATAAATCAAAATCTGTTAAAACATCGCCACTGATAACAATAAACCGTCCATCCACAAAATCGTATGCATTTCTAACACTGCCCGCAGTTCCATAATCGGCATCCGACATCACATAATGCATTTTATACCCAAACTTTGAACCGTCGCCAAAATATTGCTTAATGGACTCGGGTTGATAGTACAACATTGAGGTGATCTCACTAACCCCATATTTTTTTAATAGATCTGCAATGTGATGCATCATGGGTCTTTGCATCATCGGAACCAACGGTTTTGGAATATTCAGCGTGAGCGGTCTGAGTCGCGTACCGAATCCACCAGCCATAATTATGGCTTTGTCTATTGAATGTAGTTTGTCTCCCATATTAAATTTGGTCGTTTTTTTGTGATAAAACTGAAAATCAAAACAATTTTGTGAAGGTAAAACCTTAACAAGAATTCATCGATTTCAAGTCATTGAATTAACACGTGGCTATTGAAGCATGACGCCTGAAGTTAGGGTCATAGGTTTATTTAATCAAATAAAACTTTCGTTTTTAAGCAAATATTAATATAGGAACCACAATGTTATTTTTTAATTGCGCTTAAGAGCCCTGAAATGCATCAGTTAAGCCTTCTTTGAGCGCGCGAACATGGATACCCAAAGCTTGATCAACGTTTGTTCCGCCATGAAGCGTATTATCGAACTGGGTGAATTCAATCAATCCTTTTGTAATCGGAGGTCGTGTGGAGATCAGGTTGAACAGACCCGCGGCTAAATTTAGCACCCCATTGGAAAGGTAGATTACCCTGCCATTAAGTTTAGTTATGGTCATCAAGGCTGATAAAGTTTCCTTCACGGTTGCTTCATCGGGACCTCCGGCATAAAAAAGTTTATTACTGGCATCCGGGTTATGAAGGCAAGCCTCCGTTGCATTGGCCAAATCCCGCACGTGAATCGGATTTGCTTTTGCAGAACCATCGCCCAATACTATAGTCAGGCCTTTTTCTTTAAGCTGTTTTAGCCAAAATCCATCGAAATAATGATCGCCCTTGCCATATACAATTGAAGCGCGCAAAATCGTGTAATCCAAACCGCTTTCCTTAACATATTGCTCGGCCAACAACTTGGCTTTGATCGGGATTTTATCAGCATTCTTTTCATTAACCGCTGCACCACTAAGGTAGATAAGCTTTTTTATCGCTTTTTGTTTGGCTGCTTTTATAAGATTGAACGTACCTTTTGCATCCACTTCCATAAATGTCAGGCCATCTTGCGGTCGCTCCAAAGGAAATCCTTTAAACTGATGAGAAATGACAAGAGCATCAATGCCTTCCAAAGCAGGTTGGAGGGTTTTGAATCGCCTGACATCGCCCGTTACACATTCAACACGTTCATGCTCCAGTTCTTTTGGAATTGCGCTTTTGTAGCGCTGAACGCGTGTTGTCAGCAATCGAACCTCATGACCTTTTTCTAAGCATATTTGAGCAACATGACGACCAATAAATCCTGTTCCTCCTGTTATCAAGACCTTCATAAAAACAAAAGAGTTGGTTGTTTTACAAATTTCATTTATAAAACATTAATTCGGGATGTATAAATCCATTTCTAAAATGATAATCACAGAGATCAGGCCTCGATCAAAGCGCTCCTTATATTTTATTCTAAAAACAGATGAAAGCAACACTGTTTGCCTTCATGGAGAAACCATTCGGTATTATCGTATGAAGACCGGGGATATTATTCAAGAAGAAGATATGCAACACTTGTTAGCACATACCGAATTCATTAGAGCAAAACAAAGTGCAATGTACAGCCTCGCAAGACGAGCACATTCCGAAAAAGAACTTGCAGAAAAGTTGAGATCAAAAGGCTATTCATCCGATACGATTTCCAAAACCATCGCTCGATTAAAAGCGTTGCATATGATCAACGACCACGATTATTGCCAGACGTTTATTTCAAGCCGAATGGGCAAAAAACCCATCGGCAAAAATAAGCTCGTGATGATGCTCAAACAAAAAGGCATCTCTGCGCAGGTTATTGATAACGCTATTGCACGATTCGAATTAAACGCTTCTGAGAACTGTTTAAGAGCAACAGAAAAAAAACTTCGGCAGTTGCAGCGCGAAACCGATCCCAAAAAGAAAACCGATAAACTGATCGATCATCTGATGCGTCAGGGGTTTGAGTGGGATACAATACAAGAAACGCTTAAAAATCTCAAACTCCACTAATTTTTATCTATATACACACCCGTTTCATGCATCAGATTTTAGCTAATCATTTGCATGATCAAGCCATTAATTTCATTCATTTATCGAAGCTAAATGATTATTCATCCAAAACAGCACTTTTTTTTAGAATTGAGGTAAAACTCTTTTGGAAAATTGTCGTTATTAACTTATAATTACAGCGCAGAACAAAACATCGAACGCCCGTTCGGTGTGGTAGGTGATTGGGGGACACCTGCCTTCTGCACAAAAGGGCATCCAATTGGATGCCCTTTTCTTTTTTATAGCTGCCCTCATCTACATTATCAATACACCAACCAGTAACCCAAGGATTTATATATTACTAATATGATTTCTGTGAAATGCATTAGGTTTTAGATCATTGTGAATTGGAGAGATGAGGAGCTACGATTAAATCGCAAATTTGGTGTGAAGAAAATATTTGGCGTTTGCAGCAAAGTTATTGGAAATAAGGCTTATGAACTAACAGGTTTAAAAATTTTTTAAACTTTATCTTCATGATATAAGCTTTCAAAATCTATTAATTTGGCTTTGCCTTGACGAACGGCTTCCATACGATCTTTCACTTCTGAAACCCAAGTCTGACGAATTTCATCATTTTCATGATCCAAACTCGCTAAAATTAACTCAGCAAAAGCAAGTCGCTCATTTGGCGACATCTCAAGCGCTTTTTCCAAAAGAATTTTATCCATATATGTTCAGTTTATTTTAACAGGTTAAGTACCTTTAAAATATGCATCAAGTTATGTTATCCATAAAATCATTTAATTATTAATTCATTCTGTTTTTTCTAATAGCTTTATATAGTTTCCAAACCTTGGTTTTTTCTTAGTGTAAAGGCCAAAATGACCTACAATAAACCAGTAATTATTTCAGCCATTTCTTTTACTGAATGTTTCTTATTTAGAGTTGCTTTCACTTTTTTTGTTTTACTATCAACAACTAGCAGAAAACCCGTACCCGGATTTTTGGCAACTATTTTATCGACTCCTAACGCGGAGGCTAATAATAAGGTTTGATGTTTTTTAGATTGATTTGTAAAATCCAATTGAGTAAATAATACCGGTTTTCCATCTAACTTGTTTGTCAGGTCTGTCAATACTGGACCAAGAGCTTTGCATGAGCCGCACCAGTCCGCATGAAATTTTATAACCAACAATTTAGGCGACGAATTTAACTCACTTTCTGCTTTAGATGCCATTTTCTCTTCTGTCATATATCCGCTTTTTTGCGGCAGGGCATTGGCATTCAATGAAAATAAAACACTTAAAAATATCAGGATTGGCAAGCTTAGTAATTTCATAGTAAATATTTTAAGTGGTTAAAAATAAGTTAGGATTGCATTCTTGAAATTGATTTAAGGTTAATTTCTTGCTCAAATCATTGTTGATCAACCTTAAAATTTGGAACCGTAACTGCTGTCTGTAGAAACAATACGTTTGGTACGATAAGTTCAAATTAACTGTAAAATATGAAGCTGCTATGCTATTGTATATTGTCTCATTTCTTAGATCATTAAATATATTATCTGATGGAAAATAAATTTGATAACCTTGCCGAAGAATGGGATCAAAATCCCAGGCGCGTTGCAATTGCCCAATCGGCCTTGACTTTTCTTGAACGACACATTGCGGTTCATTCCGATATGAGAGCCCTGGATTACGGTTCTGGCACAGGTTTATTGATGCTCGGCCTTGCCCCTAAAGTACGTCATATTACCGGCTTAGATAGCTCAACAGGAATGCTTGATGTGTTAAAAGCCAAAATACAGGCCGCCAAACTTACGAATGCCGATGCCCATTTGCACGATATCGAAACTCAAAGCTTACCGGAAAAGACTTACGATTTAATCGTCACCAGCATGACCATGCATCATATTTCAAATATCCCGATGTTTCTTCAAAAAATGCACCATGGCCTTAAGAACGGCGGCTTTCTTTGCATCTCGGATTTGGAAACCGAAGATGGCTCGTTTCATCAAGAGCCGGATCCAAGCATCAAGCATTTTGGATTTGATAAATTGCAGCTACGTCAATGGCTCAAGGCGGGGGGGTTTGAGGTTAGGCTGGTTGAAACGTTTCACCATGTTGTTAGGGAGCATGAGCGTCAATACCCTCTCTTCATGGCTATTGCACAGCGTGTTTAAAACACGATCGCAAAAAGCTAACCAATGCTTATTCATTTTTTTCTTACTTTTGAAAACGCTTAACCAAAAACTTGCATTTGTTAAAGTATAAGCTGCCGTTTATTCATCATAATAAAACCGGTTCTGATTGTATTAACCAAAAATCCATATTTTATTAACTTAAAATCACTTGATATGCTTAGCGAAACCATTCTTGAAAAACTCAACAACCAAGTTAATCTTGAATTCTTTTCTTCGAACCTTTACCTTCAAATGAGCGCCTGGTGTCATTCCAAAGGATTGGAAGGGTGCGGCGATTTTCTTCGTCAACATGCTGAAGAAGAAAAAATGCACATGTACCGTTTATTCGACTACATCAATGAAACCGGTTCGTTAGCCGTTCTCGGATCAATTGACGCGCCTGAAACCGATTACGAGTCAATCCATGAGGTGTTTAGAAAAATCTACGATCACGAATGCTTAATTACCAAAGCCATCAATAATCTAGTTGATGTGGCCATGGCCGAAAAAGATTACTCCACATTCAATTTTCTGCAATGGTATGTTGCCGAGCAACACGAAGAAGAGCATTTGTTTTTATCAATCTTAGAAAAAGCAGAAATGATTGGCGCTGATGGTCGGGGACTTTATCATATTGATATGGAAATGAAAAAAATGTCGCAGCAACGCATGGCCGCAGGCGCGCCGGGCGGAGCATAATAGACGTTTCAAGACGCAAAAGCCACCCGTTAAGAGAGGTGGCTTTTTTAGGCTGATCTTTACTACATTAACCGGTCGTTCAAAAAATCATCAATCGTAAATACGCCTTTTTTGCCGGTTTGTTCAATGAGCCATGCAGCAGCTTCCAGAGCGCCTCTGGCAAATCCAAGCCTGTTTTTTGCAGTGTGCCTCAGCTCAATGCTATCCTCCCCCGAATCAATAAACACCGAGTGCTGCCCAAACACCGATCCCAAACGCACAGCAGAGACATTCAACTCTTCAGGCTTGATACGTTCATTTTCAGCAAGTCTTGATTTGATGGCTGTTTTTCGCTCCAACCGATCTAAAATTTTCTCTGAAATTTTTATGGCCGTTCCGCTTGGCGAGTCGATTTTACCGGTGTGATGCTGCTCGGCAACGGCAATATCAAACGCCTCGAATGGATTGATCAAATGCGCCGCTTGCTGGATAATGCGTAAAAATAAATTTACGCCTAACGAAAAATTTGCTGCATACAACAATCGTGATTTAGCGACATTCACCTTGGCTTTAACTTCTTCCATCTGATCATACCAGCCCGTTGTAGCGACAACAATTGGCAAACCGGTTATGAGAAACGTGTCTAAATTCGTTAAAAAGGCCTCGGAATGGGTCACATCAATGATAACATCGGCATTTACAAATGCTGAAGATTCAATCGTTGAATTCACATCAAACGTGGATACAATTTCGTGCTGGCTCTCCTCAACAATTTGCTGAATGGCTTTACCCAAATTTCCGATACCGATTAAGGCTATGTTCATATCTAAAACTTGATTTTAAGAGTTAGTAAAGTTTTGTGAGGGGTAAAGTTTTGGGCTTGATTGGATAAATCATCGCCGACTTCAAAATCGTACAAATGGGCATCGACATAGGCATCAACCAATCCACCCAAATAGGTTAACAATAAATAGATAAAATACTCATCCCTGGAATCGCGGTAAAAATCTCGAAAGCTTCTGAACGACTCGGCTTTTACGGCCTGAGGATCTTCTCGATATAAGTTACGATATTTAATATACTTATCATGATTTTTGCCAACATTGTACCCATACCATCCCATTAAACCGTAGAGTATCGGCAATTTCCAATACGATTCATTATAGATCTGGCCAAAGCCGGGCAAAATCGCCGAATATAAGGTAATTGTGGACGGCGATAGTCTTTCACCAGCAATTTCAACCTTGATTGAATCTTGCTTATTGATCGGCTGGCTTGGTAAGGAGTCTGTTGCTGCAATCAAACTGTCGCTAAGTAGAGGCATCATCCATGCGCTAAAGCCATAGGCGGCATTGGAACAGAGCATGGTTGGGTGTAACTCAATTTCTTTTGTCCAAACGGATTTCAAGGGTAAAGAACTAAACGCCAAACAACCACAGAACGCCAAAAAAAACCATTTAGCTTTCATACTACCCTAACGCCTCAATGTTCAGCGCCAATGAGTTCCATTATGCGCTCCAAATCATCAACCGAATAATATTCAATAACGATCTGACCATTGCCTTTTTTACTATGCTGAACCTTAACTTTCGTGGCAAATCGCTCGCGCAATTTTCCTTCAACATGGCCGGTATTGACATCTTTAACGTCTTCAACCGGTTTGGGACTATTTTTGGCTTTGCCGTAGGATTGAACAAGAGCTTCTACCTTTCGAACCGACAAGCCGTTTTTAATCACCTGTTGCCAAACATCAAGCTGAGCTTCAGCAGAATCCAGCGCTAATAACGCACGTGCATGCCCCATTGAAAGCTGGCCTTGTTTTAAGCTTTCCTGGATTTGGGTAGGCAGTTTTAAGAGCCTTAAAAAGTTGGAAATGGTTGTTCGATCCTTACCGACTCGTTTGGAAACTTCTTCCTGGGTAAGCTGACATTCGGAAATCAAACGTTCATAACCTCGTGCAACTTCTATCGGGTTTAAACGCTCACGCTGAATATTTTCGATGAGCGCCAGCTCTAACATTTCCCGATCGGTTTCGATCTTGAGAATGTAAGCCGGTATATCTTCAAAACCGGCAAGCTTTGTTGCTCTTAACCGGCGTTCCCCACTAACAAGTTGATACCCTGTGCCGTGAGAACGAACGGTAATTGGCTGAATGATCCCGTTTTCAATAATGGATTGTTTTAATTCCTCCAAGGCATGAGGTTCAAATTCCTGACGAGGCTGAAAAGGATTAGGCTCAATTTTGCTAACCGGAATTTTCCCGATAATACCCGCTTTACCGGTCTGTTGATCGATATACTGATAATTGGTTTTCCCATCCTGCTCATGGGAAAAATTCATATTCTCTTCAGAAATAAGCGCTTTTAATCCTTTTCCTAAGACAACTTTTGCCATGTCTCAAATTCAAACGTTTTATTATTATGCCATGTATTTAGGGAATTGATCGGCCTAAAAACCACCAATGACTAAAGTTTCAATTCACCTGGAGATCACACAAGCGATGCCTGATCGGCAAAATGAGTAATACCATTGCGCGTAAATAGTTCATGAGCCAGATCCATGTAATCTTTAGACCCTATGCTTTGCGCGTCGTAAAGTATAACCGGTTTGCCATGGCTCGGCGCTTCGGAAATTTTCACATTTCGCCGAATAAAGGTGCTAAACACCTTATCTTTAAAATAGTTTTTAACCTCATCGGCCACCTGATTCGAAAGCCTGAGCCGGCTATCGTACATTGTAATCAAAACCCCTTCGATTTCAAGGCTTGGGTTGAGATGTTTTCTTACTATACTAATGGTATTCAACAACTGGCCCAATCCTTCCAACGCATAATACTCAGCCTGAACCGGGATTAAAACCGCATCGGATGCCGTTAAGGAATTCAGCGTAATAAGTCCCAACGATGGCGGGCAGTCTATAATGATGTAATCGTACTTGTGCTTTACATTCATTAACGCTTTTTTCATCACCCGTTCGCGCTCAGGGACATCTATTAGCTCTACTTCCGTTCCCACAAGATTTATATGCGATGGCACAACATCCATATAAGGCAATGAGGATTTAACTATAATGTTTTCAATATCTTCATTTTCAATTAATACTTCATAAATGGTTTTTACATCATCGCCTATTGAGGTTCCAATGCCCGATGTTGCATTTGCCTGAGGGTCTATATCAATCAAGAGAACACTAACTTCCGCCGCCGCAATAGAAGCCGCTAAATTAATAGCGGTTGTGGTTTTGCCCACGCCGCCTTTTTGGTTTGCAATTGCTAATACTCTTCCCATTGAATTAAATGAAAGTCTTGATATGTTTATGAAAATTAAAATCCGAAGTTTTCTATCATCGCAACAGAAAAATATACTGTATTTTATTCCGGCTGGCAAACCAGCCAAAGAAGATATTAAAAAAACTCTTTGGGATAAGTCCTTAATTTTAGCCATGATCCTTTGATGCAAGCAAACGTTGAATTCAAAAAACTTCCATTAGAATTTTATAGCCAACCCACGCTGGAACTTGCCCAAACTTTGCTGGGAAAAATACTCATCCATCACTTGAACGGCTATACGCTTTCCGGAAAAATTGTTGAAACCGAAGCTTACCTAACCCCTCATGATGAAGCCTGCCATGCTTATAAGGGTAAAACGCCTCGCAATGCCCATATGTTTGGCCATCCGGGAACGCTCTATGTGTATTTCACCTATGGAAACCATTTTATGTTGAACATTGTCTCGGAGCCCGAAGGCGTGGCTGCTGCCGTTTTGATTCGAGCACTGGAGCCCTTCCGCGGTCAATCACACATGAAGGCTCATCGCAACACAGAAAAAACCAAGAATTTAACCAATGGACCGGGCAAGCTTACCCAAGCGCTCCAAATCAACAAATCCCATAGCGGATTATCCTTACAAAGCAATACCATCTACCTTTGCGAGCCTGAAAAAATAGCGCCATTTGAAATTGAATGCTCAACCCGTGTTGGCATTACACGCAGCACTGCTCTGCCCTGGCGATTTTATATCTACGGAAATCCCCACGTTTCTAAAGGAAAACCCTCATAAATTTTGTTTTTAACTAAAAAAAATTGTTAATAGCATCTGGCAAAACAAGGCTTAACCCTTAACCACGTTGCTTATGATCGGGAGATCCATTCAACCGGAAATTCGGGAACTTATCGAAACGCGGAATTTCAACGCACTTCGAGAAGTCTTCAACGACTGGTCGGCGGTGGATCTAGCTGAGCTCGTTTCCGACTTACCTGAAAGCGATCAAGCCATTATTTTCCGGCTGCTTCCCCGCGATTTGGCCGCCGATACCTTTGAATACCTCGATATCGACGACCAGGAATACCTCCTGAAAGCAATGACCAAAGATGAAACCCGGCTGATTATGAACAGCATGTCGCCGGATGATCGTACGGCGCTGTTGGAAGAATTGCCGGCTTCTGTGGTCAAAGAATTGCTCTCGCTCTTGAGCATCGAGGAGCTCAAGGTGGCCCGAACCCTTCTGGGTTACCCCGAAGATAGCGTTGGCCGTTTAATGACCACAGACTATTTGGCGGTTAAGGAGCATTGGACGATTCAGGAAATTCTGGATTTTATTCGAACCAATGGCCGCGATAGTGAAACCCTGAATGTCATTTACGTCACCGATGATCATGGCAAGCTGATTGATGAAATGCGCATTCGAGAGTTGCTTTTAACCTCGCCCTCAAAAGCGCTCAACGAAATTATGGATCGTAAGTTCGTTGCCTTAAAAGCCACCGACGATCAGCAAGTGGCCGTTGATACCTTCAAGCGTGAAGACAGGGTGGCTTTGCCTGTGGTGGATTCCTCTCAAGCGCTTATCGGCATAGTCACCGTTGATGATATCTTTGATGTGGCCGAAGAAGAAGAAACCGAAGATATCCAAAAATTTGGTGGTGTGGAAGCTTTGGAAGAGCCTTACATGGATAGCACATTGCCTGAAGTCATCAAAAAACGAGCCGTTTGGCTGGTTGTGCTATTTGTCGGCGAAATGCTCACGGCAACAGCTATGGGCTTTTTTGAAGAAGAATTGGCCAAAGCCGTGATTCTGGCCACGTTTATTCCTTTGATTATTTCCAGTGGCGGTAACTCAGGATCGCAAGCCGCCACGTTAATCATCCGTGCGTTGGCGCTTGGCGAAATCACCCTGAAAGATTGGTGGCGAGTGATGTCGCGAGAAATTCTATCGGGTCTGGCTCTCGGCGCTATCCTGGGCGCCATTGGATTTACGCGCGTTGTTGTTTGGGCAAGCATTGTTGGCACGTACAACAATCAATGGTTTTTAATTGGGCTGACGGTTGGATTTGCGCTGATTGGCGTGGTATTGCTCGGCACTTTGGCCGGCTCAATGCTTCCCTTAATCCTGCAACGAATGGGCATTGATCCGGCAACCTCATCGGCTCCTTTTGTTGCAACCATTGTTGATGTTGCGGGTATTGTCATTTATTTCTCCGTTGCCGCCGCATTGCTTAAAGACCTCCTTCTTTAGTGATTTTTTTCAAGACATGCAAAAACGCTAATAATCCGGCGTGTATAGTTTAGGAATCAGCCAATTGGTGATTTCTATAATTTTACTTCAACTGAACATTTTGATAAAAGTCGAAAAAAATTGCAATGAGCATACCAAAATCGGTCATTGAGCGGAGTCGAAATGCCGATTTTAAATGTTCTGTTCGGCGGTGTTTCGGCAGGCAATCAGCAAGCTGCCTGGTAACCAATTCAGGAAAAAAGATTATAAAAACACTGGGTTAATAATAAGCTGGCTTGAAAAACATGATGTTTTTTCAAGTAAAAAATCATTTCACTTGCCTTAATGTCATCGCCCGGTTTATCCGGGTGATCCATAACGATGGCAAAAAAATACGACAGCTACTGGATGCCCCGACTAAATCGGGGCATGACCACGGTGGAGACTTTTTAA
>JANQGG010000034.1 GCA_028277445.1 Chloroherpetonaceae bacterium
TGTGAGTTAATAATGATTCTGTGTGTATAGTTTGGGAATCAGAATAGTTGATGTTTTCTAAAAAAAAATCTGAGCTTGCCGAAATGCATGTGCTGAGCGTAACAAAAGAACTCTCAGGGAAAAATAATATTGTCATTGGAAGTCCGGCATTTTGAAGACCAAAACACAAATTTATAATGACGATTAATAAACCGGGTCATGCTGAACATGATTCAGCATCTGACGTTCTTGCTGAAGTCTGAGACCCTGAAATAAATTCAGGGTGACCAAAAAGGTGAACTCGTCTTAGCACGTCTTAAAAACTGATCGTGAAAAACACAAAGACAAGGCACAAGCTATTCTTGGATATGTATAGTGAATTTTAGGGGTTGTATGCTCATGGGTTGATCTGTATATTGATGAGCTTTTTCATCCTCAATTTTATGTCATAATTGCAAACCATGAAAAAACATTTTGTCGTATTAAGTTATGTCCTTATTGGTTTTATGACCTTATCGTCATGTAAAACCGTTAGAAAACTTGCCGCTGATCACAATATTTATTCTATTCAGGACGATATAGAGCTTGGCCGGCAAGCTGATCAGCAAATTAGATCCGATATCAAAAATTATAAATTCTTAACCCCGAAACACAGAAACTATAAACAAGTCAAAAGCTACCTGGATCGTATTCAACAACGCATATTAAGCGCCAATGATGTTCCTTATGAAGATGTGTTTAATTACAATATTCAGATCCTGAAAAACGATGTGGTAAATGCCTTTGCAACAGCCGGTGGGTACTTGTACTTGTATTATGGCATCATGAACATGCTGGATAACGAGGCACAACTTGCCGGGGTGATTGCCCATGAAATGGGTCATGTGGCTCATCGCCATGCCACCAATGAAATGACAGCTCAGCAAATTACGGGTGGATTGTTAGCCTTAGGCTTAAAAATTGGTAAAGCGGAAGAACAAGCTGAGCAAGTAGCCGGTTTGGCTTATAATCTTGCATTTTTGAAATACGGTCGTGATGCCGAAGAACAAGCCGATTTATCCGGGGCAACATGGCTTTCCAAAACGCAGTACAATCCGTATGAAATGCAAGGCTTTTTCAAAAAAATTCGTGATGCAAAACGCCCGCCTGAATTTTTATCAACCCATCCCGATCCGAATAATCGCATTACCTACATTGGAAGCGTCTTGAAAAAAATGGGGGTTAAAAATCAGGGAAAGCTGTATGAGCAAGAGTATAAAGCGTTTAAAAAATTATTGTATTAAAGATTAGAAAAGAAATGATGCGTTTAAGATCAGGTTTCGTATTGCTGTGGTTTAGTTTGGTATGCGTTCAACCAAGTCGGGCGATTGCCCAGGACTATGCCTATGATTTTTTAAACCTCAATAAAAGCGCTTCGATTTCATCCCTGGGTGGAAATGGCGTGGCTTTTTCCAATCACCTCGATGCGTTTTTTCAAAATCCTGCCGTTCTAAGCCCCGAAACCCATCAGCGGGTTGTTGTTGGATTTCAAAAGCATTTGATGGATATCAATTCCGGTATGGCAGCGTATGGACACCATATGAAAAACATCGGGGATTTTGCATTGGGCTTGCATTACATCAATTATGGAGAGTTCGATGAAACCAATTCAATTGGTCAGGTAACCGGAACATTTTCCGCGCAGGATCTTTCAATGCAATTGGGTTATGCCTTTGATGTGGATACTTACGACTACGGGTATTTAAGGGGAGGCGTAGCTTTGAAGTTTATCTATTCGGGTATTGAAAATTATTCGTCAACGGCCTATGCGTTTGATATCGGTGCGATGATGCATTTTTATCATGAGCAATTAAAAATCGGGATTTCAGTCTTAAACTGGGGCTCGCAACTTTCATCCTACACATCAGTTTCGGAGGACTTGCCGTTGGATATTCGATTCGCCGTTACAAACCAACTAGAGGGCTTGCCGCTCAGTTTAACCGTAGGCCTGGTTCAGTTGAATGAAGATGCCGGTTCATTGGTTAAAAAACTTCAAAATTTTACCATTGGCGCACAATGGAACATGAGTAAGGCGTTTAATCTTAGGGCCGGATTAAACAATTATCTTCGCCGGAATGTGAAGGCAGAAAATTCGGCAGGTCTCTCCGGTTTTTCTTTAGGTATTGGCATCGCTTTCAACACAATCACATTTGATTATGGCATGACTTCGTGGGGCACCATCGGTTTATTGCATCAACTGACACTGGCTACTGAGTTATAACGCCTGTTTTGTTTGAACGTTTTTTTCCTATATTCCTTTGGCCTCCTATCAAAAACCAACGGTTGTTGCATCAGCCACATATACATTTATTGCTGCTCTTTACCACAATGATCTTATGAATTTTAATTCCATAATTATGAAATGGTATGATTTCTGATACAACATTTGCTGTGGTTGATTTGGAAACTACGGGTGGACTTCAACAAGGAAACCGTATAATTGACATTTGTGCAATAAAGGTTAAGAATCAAGAAGTTTTGGAAAGTTTCTCCACGTTGCTGAATCCTGAAATACCCATCTCTTTTTTCATTACACAATATACCGGTATTTCAAATGAGATGGTTGGGTCCGCGCCATTGTTTGAAACCATCATCGAGCCACTTCATGTGTTTTTGCAGGATACGGTTTTTGTGGCGCACAATGTGTCGTTTGATCTGGGATTTTTAAATATGGAACTTCAGCGGTGCGGTAAAGAAAAGCTCACGAATCGATGGTTATGCACATACCGCCTGGCAAAACGATTACTGCCGCAACAAAAAAAAGTGAATCTTGGCGATTTATCGAACTATTTTGGCATTGAAATCAAAGATAGGCATCGGGCTAAAGGAGATAGCCAGGCCACCGTTGAAATTCTAAAAAAGCTTGTTCAAATCGCTCAAGAACGACATAATGTTGAAAGTTTAGACGATCTTTTAGCCCTGCAATTCAAATCGCATCGCAATTTTATTAAAGAACCGGCTCATTATAAAAATCTGCGAGAGCAGTCTTTGGCATTTTTGCCCAAGAAACCCGGTGTGTATCTTATGAAATCGGCAAGTGATGAAATCTTGTATATCGGAAAATCCAAGAATTTAAAATCCCGTGTGTCTTCATACTTTAATTATCAGGAGCAAACCGATAAAATTAAAGAACTTCTAAAGCGAGTAAAAAAGCTGGATCATATTACCACGGGCTCGGAATTGGAAGCGCTTCTTTTGGAATCCAAGCTGATCAAACAATATAAACCATCGTTTAATACGCAATTAAAGCATTACCGATCCTACCCGTTTATTATTCTCACCGATCATGATTACCCTAAGTTAGAAATTTCCACAAACGGGTTTAGTGAAAAAAATGAAGCGTTTGGCCCGTTCAATTCAATGGATTTGGCAAAAAAAGTGCTGGACATCTTGCAAAAAGAGTTTAAACTCAGAAAATGCAATGATACCACATTTCGTAAAACTGGAACCTGCCTGTATTTGGATTTGGAAAGCTGCATTGGCCCATGCCAATCGAATGGATCAAACATTCAGACGGAATACCGATTGGAAATTGATCAGCTTAAATCGTTTTTAAATGGCCAAGACCCAATTTTGCTTAAGCAGCTTAAAGAGAAAATGAAAGCTTTGGCAGAAATCAAAAATTATGAACAAGCGGCTCAGTTACGAAAAAAAATCAAATCGTTAAGTAAAATTTTTTACAGGCAAGCTTCCATTACAGCATCAGCAAATCGAAACAACGCACTGATTATTTTAGAAAGTGAGGATTTTAGTCCATCAAATCCTGAGTTTGTAATCTTGTTTGTCAGGTACGGTCGCATGCAATGTCAAAAGTTGATTGGTAAAGAACATGCTGCCGATTTGAAATCCACGATTGAAGACGTCTATTTTGGGAATGCTATTAAACCGGATCGGATTCGAAAAGAAGAACTGGATGAAATGATGGTACTTTCGAACTGGATATATCACAAACGACACTCATTGCAATGTCTTTATGTGAAAGATGACGAATCGCCAAAAAAGATTATACAAAAACTGGAAAAACGCCTTGAAAAACTGTCTGAAAAACTTTTGACTTTGATGGCTAGTAACTCATTGGTATGAATAAACTAAAGGCCCTAATAGAGAGCCCCTTAGTTAAACGATTAAGAGGTGAGTATTACCAAACAACTTTTGCGATTTTAAATTTGATAGGAATTGTCAGCGCGCCGGCAACATTTTTCCCATCACGCTCAGCCGGAGTAAAAACAGTTTCTTCCGAAAGCACGCGAACAGCTTCCTCATCCAGCAATTCATGCGCTTGTTTTAAGAGATCAATTCGGGTTAAGCTTCCATGTGAATCAATATAAACTCTGGCAACGACAAGCCCCTCAATTTTGAGCTTTTTTGCAATATCAGGGTAAACTATTTGTTTGATGACGGCAGCTAAACCGCCATTAATTTCTACCTGTTTTTCTACAATATCAAAAGCGGATTTTTCTGCTTGCTCGGCCGCTTCAGCAGCAGCTTTCAGTCCGATATCTATAATGGCATCGTTACTGGTGCTTTCGATGGTTTCGGGTTTCATGGCAATATCCGTTGAAGCGTAACTTGGCTTTTCAGGTACCGAAGGTTTGGATTTTGAGTCTATAACTGGCTTAACAACTTTTTGCTTCACTTCGGTTTTTTTCTGACGTTCAGCAAGTAAACGTTTTTTCTCTTCTTCGCGTCGGATTTGCTCTTTTTCTTTTTTAGCAAGAAGAATTTGCTGTTGAGATTCTGTAATAAATGTAAAATCGCGCCTGACCGTAATTTTTGAGGGTACATAGACTTTATTTGTTTTTAAACGAGGCAGGCCTCGTTTAAAGACTTTTAAATTATACTTGCCTTCCGGTACCGCTAGAAACACATAATACCCTTGAGCATTTGTCAAAACAGCTTTTGAAGTAGGTCCTGAAGCAAAAACAGTAGCTGCAGCAACAGGTTTACCATTATAATCGGTAACCCGTCCCATTAATCGCCCCTGATTAACCTGATCTGCGCCAGCCGAAAATATATTTATAAATGTAAAGAGTATTGGAATAACTGACTGTAAAGTCATAACTGCTTAATTTTAACGGATCAGTTTTAAAATTGCCAAAGATAATAAAACTAAAATTGAACAATATTAACCTAGTGTAACCATATGAAAAAAAATTCACATTAATGAAAAGTAAATGTTAAATCAGTGTTAAGAATTATGATAAACCCCATCATTTTTTGTACAATTGCAACCAAGCCTGACGGTAAAAATTAATCACTCATCTTTAATATGGATTTAACAATTACTTAACATTCGATAGTTATAATAACTCAGGTGATTTAAGTTATATTTGCTGACTTTATGTACATATATGGTCACTTAACCGTGAATTTTTGTCAATTTCAACTGTGATTTATGTTTAAAACGATTACCCTAAGGTTGCCCCTGGTTCTATTTATTCTATCTCTTTTTATCTCAACGGAAGTTTTTGCTCAAACAGGAAAGATTGTAGGCCGTGTAACGGATAAAGAGCTGGCTGAAGAACTCATTGGCGCTAGTGTTGCCGTTGTTGGTACTACCACTGGGGCATTAACAGATTTAGATGGAAACTTTTCGATTTCCCTCAAACCGGGCACTTATAGCTTAAGAATTTCTTACATCGGCTATCAGTCTAAAACAATTAAAGGCATTGAGGTAAAGCCTGGAAAAGCATCGCGTCATGATGTAGAAATGGCTACAGAAGGCGTTCAGGCGCAAGAAATTGTTGTAGAGGCAGAATTGAGCACAGCTACTGAAGGTGCACTGTTAACACAAAGACGTAAATCAGCTGCTGTTTCTGATGGTATCAGCGCTGAGTTTATTAAGAAAACTCCTGACTCGGATGCCGGTGATGCCATTAAGCGTACAACCGGTGTTTCGGTGATGGGCGGTAAATATGTATTTGTGAGAGGATTAGGTGAAAGATACAGTAATACCCAATTAAATGGTGTGAATATTCCAAGTCCTGAACCTGAAAAGAAAGTAGTTCCGATGGATATTATTCCAGCAGGACTTATTGAAAACATTATCACAATTAAAACCTTTTTGCCGGATCAACCAGGAACATTTGCCGGAGGGCTAGTGCGTATTAAAACCAAAGAATTCCCCGACGAATTTCAGTTGAATGCAAGCATTTCAAGTGGTTTTAATTCTAATGCACATTTTGTGGACATCCCTAGTTATACAGGTGGTGGGTTGGATTTTCTAGGTATAGATGATGGTAATCGGGAATTGCCTAATGTAGGTGATTTAACTCGGGCTAATAGAAGTGAGCTGGCGAGTGCATTGAGTCGATTTAATAATAATACTTATTTACCAACTGCAGGAAAGTATTTTCTTAATCAAGGATATAGCATTTCACTCGCTGATGAATGGAATTTAGTGAATTTACCTGTAGGCTTCATTTTTAATCTTACTTATTCCAGCGGCGCAAAATACAAAGAACAGAGATCTTTTTTCCCGAGGTTAGCAGAAAACGAATTTGAGTATTTGTGGGATAGTGAAATCGCAACTTATGATGTTAATTGGGGTGGAGTACTGAATTTTTCAACCAAACTCAATAAAGACAATAAGATTGGTTTGAAAACGACTTATAACAGAACGGCTGAAGATCAATCGATGTACACGTTAGGTAATTCATTTTACGAAACTAGTAGCAGGAATGATGTTATAAGAACAACCCGGTTAAGATTTATTGAAAGACAAATGTGGTCAACTCAGTTATCAGGTAGCCATTACATGGGTTGGTTAGCTAAATCTGAATTTGAATGGAAAGTGCAATATGCTTCAGCGAAAAGATATGAGCCGGATAACAGAGAAACTCAATATTTGTCTATTGGTGGAGTAGAAGAGTTTACATTTAATACTGATTTTAGAAAAAACGGAAGATATTTTTCTGATTTAGATGATTCTGAATTTGATGTTCTAGCCGATTTTTCAATCCCATTTAAACAGTGGAGTGGTTTTAAAGGAAAGGTTAAGGTAGGCGGTTTATTTACGACAAAAAGCAGGGACTTTAGCGCGAGAAGATTTAAATTTTCGCAGGCAATAGGAGATGTTACAGGCATAGAACCTGAAGAATTATTTACAGCAGAAAATGTTGCAGATGGAAAAATAACGTTTGATGAGACAACACAACCTTCTGATACATATACAGCTGATGAGGATATTGTAGCTGCTTACGCAATGGTAGAATTACCAATTGTTAGAACTTTAAGATTTGTTGGTGGTGCAAGAATAGAGAAAAATGATATTAAAATTAAATCATTTGATGATACAAGAAACACAATTGAAGAAGGTTTTGATGAAACGAACATACTTCCCTCTTTAAATTTAATTTATGAACTAAATGAGGAGATGAATTTAAGGGGTTCTTTCAGTCAAACTGTTGCAAATCCTGAATTAAGAGAGCTTGCACCGTTTAGATTTGATAGTTATAGATCTGCATTGGTAGGTAATCCCTTTTTGGAGCAGACAAAGATTCTAAATTACGATTTAAGATGGGAATGGTTTCCGAGATTTGGTGAACTGATTGCTGTAAGTATGTTCTATAAGAATATTGATAAGCCATTAGAAGTTGTATCATTTTCAGGTTTTGGGTCAACACCTGAAGAAACAACCAACAATGGTAAAACTGCTAAAAACTTTGGCTTAGAGTTTGAGTTTAGGAAAAGATTGGATTTTATAAGTGAAAGCTTATCAAATTTCAGCCTAAGTACTAATATTACTTTTGTTAAATCTGAAATTGATCAAGGTGAATTTATTTACAGATTTAATACAACTTCGGGTAAGTTAGAACCTTTTCCTGTTTCACCTTCATTATCGGGGAAAAGGAAAATGCAAGGTCAATCACCTTATGTAGTTAATGTGAATCTAGGATATGATAATAGTGAGTTGGGCTTTTCAGGTACATTGCTTTACAATATTGTAGGTGAAAGAATCTATCAACTTAATGGTAATCAAACTTATCCTCATAACTTTATAGAGCAACCCCGAAATCAGGTGGATATGTCATTGAGTAAAAAAATCGATCAAAACTTCAAAGTTAAGTTGAATATTAAAAACTTACTTAATGATCGTTATCTCATTATGTTTGGTGATGATGAGGCAGAACGTTTTAAAACAGGAAGTTCATATTCAATTTCTATATCATACGCTCTTTAGTAAAATCATTCTAACAAAAAAACGGAGGTCTAAATGAATGCTCTTCTTAAAAAGATAATGTTAATGTTATCATTCGTAGCTGTAGTTGGTTTAGTTGGTTGCGATGATGATGAAGATTGCCCTGAATGCGAAAAATGCGAAGAACCGTCAGCCACTACTATTTTACCAGGTGAGATAACTGGAAATGTTACTCTTAGCGCAGATACTACTTATCGCGTTATTGGATTTGTTAACATTCAGCCTGGTGCAACATTAACTATTCCTGCTGGCACTAAATTAATTGGTTTAAAAGGTGACCGTGCAACTCTTCAAACCTTAAGAGGTGAAGAAGGTGTAACAGCAAGTGGAAAAATTGTTGCAAATGGTACTTCTGCTAATCCAATCGTGTTTACCAGTGGAGAGTCTACAGGAAACAGAAGCCGCGGTGATATTGGTGGTGTTGTTTTAAATGGTTTAGCTAAAAACAATGTTACTGGTGGAACACGAGCTGGTGAAGGTGGTGCTGGTTCAGGTGGTGGTACAACTGATACTGATAACAGCGGTACTTTATCATATTTTCGTGTTGAATGGGGTGGAACTGTTATTTCTGAAGGTAACGAAATTAATGGTATGACCTTTAACAGTGTTGGTTCAGGTACTACACTTGATCACTTACAGGCACACTTCATTGCTGACGATGGTTTCGAATGGTTCGGTGGTACTGTAGATGCTAAATACTTAGTATCAACTGGTGTTGATGATGATAACTTTGATATGGATAATGGTTGGACTGGTGATTTCCAATTTGCAGTATGTGTTCAAGATCCTAATGTTGGTAACTCAGGTTTTGAATCAAGCCATAGTGATGATGCTACTGACGATACACCATTTACTGCTCCTACTGGTTACAATGTAACTTTAATTGGTGGTGCATCTGACGGTAAAGAAGATGATGGATTACTTCTTAAAAGTAATATTGCAGGTACCTATAAAAACATGATTATTGCTAACTTTGATGATTTTGGTATCTTCTTCAAAGATGACAAGTCAGCTAATAACTTTATGGGTACTGGTACAGGAACCTTAGAATTAGCCAATATTATGGTATTCTGTAAAGGTCAAACCGGTACAAACCATACTGCTGATTCAACTATTTTAGATTCTGGTACAAAAGTGGGTGGTTCTACTTTAGCTGATGTTAGAGCTAAACTTGCTGCTAACACTGTATTTACTGCAGACCCAGCATGGGCATATACATACCCAGCTGATCCTTTCACTGGTTCAGTACCTAATTTAATTCCAACTGCAGCAGCTGCTACTGACAGTGCTGTTGCCGTACCTGCAGGTTTTGATGCTGCCACATATTTAGGCGCTTTTGATCCTAATGGTACAAACTGGATGTCTGGTTGGACAGAGTGGGCTAGAAACTAAAGCTTATTTGATTGAATTAAATGTTTAAAAGCAAGCTCCATAATATGGAGCTTGCTTTTTTTAATACTTAGCTTGTTATTCAAATGAATTATTGGAATTTTACTTTACTACTCGCATTTCTTGTATTAATCCTTGGTTGTGGAGAAAAAAAAACAAAACAAAAAAACAAAGAGGTTTATCGTGAGCCTATAACTCTAAAACCCTATTCTGAACCTTTACCAGATAGTGTGTTAAACCGGAAATTTTCTTATGGCGCTGATAGCCCCAAGCAATTGGCAATGGCATTAGTAAATGTGTTGAATAAAAAAGATTCTCTAGGTCTTTGGAATTATGCCGTCAATGAAAAAGAGTATTTAAACTGGATTTGGCCAGAAGAGCCCTCAAGCGATCCAAAATTTAATATTCCTTTGGAGTTTGCTTGGGAAAATTTATATCGGGATTCTTATAAAGGATTGAAAAAATTACATAAAAAATATGGCGGTAAAGAACTGGAACTGGTTTCAATGAAATTATTGGGTGAAAAAATAAAGCATCAAACTTATATGTATCATCGCGAGCCGGAATTGAAAATAAAATATCCGGATGGAAGTACAGATGTAATTAGTGAAATTGGTACCATTGTGGAATTGAATGGTCGCTATAAAGTGCTGTTTTACAGCAAAGATTAATTGCTATTATTTGATAGACGTTAATGATTTGTGCTCAAACGACAAGGTTATTCAACCTGGTATTTTTCCAATTCGATTTAATCTTATAACTTCTATTACCAGTGTAAGTTGGGATGAAGCAAAAAAGCATCAATACAATTAATGATGGTAAGATATCAATAAACTTTATTGGGCTTAACGAAGTAAAGAAAAATAAAAAGTTAACTGTAAGAGTAAAGGATATTACCAACCTCGAAGCATTAGGCAATGAATGAGTTAATCAAATTTTATGCATTTTTAAAAGAGCAGCTATCTCAGGTTGCTCTTTTTTTTTCGAGTTTCTTTTTATACATTCCTAATGCTTTGGTGCTCTTTATGAGATAATAGGGAAATGCGTGAAAATCGCAAACTGTACCCGCAACTGTGATTCACGAAGGTTTTTCATCCAGCTTTGAAAAACCGTGATTTAAGAAAACCACTGCACTAACCACCCAGGATGGTGTGGGAAGGTTAAATCAAAACATCGTGAAGAGTCAGGAGACCTGCCAAAACATTTGCAAGTGCAAGTTGCACAATTGACTACGGGCAAATAGTCTTGCAAAATCATCAAAAATAATTCTTTACAACGATTTTATTCGTTACCACATTTACTGTTGCCAAGCTTATAAAGGGTTTGGTTCTGATTTATTGTAGGTATGATTAAATATTTATTAAATGGCTTAATTGGAGTCGTTTTCCTTTGGTTTAACGCCACAACCGGTTTTGCTAAAAATCCATTCCAGAACCAAAACAAAGAAATAGATTCACTTCGTGTTTATGAAGTGGAACCTATTGAAATTCTTGAAAAAAAAACGAATGATGAGGTTAAATCTCTTTACCCGGTTCAAAAATTTGATCAAAAAGAAATAGAAGAGCTCAGCGTTATTAATGTGGCTGAAGCAGTCAAGTATATGCCTGGAGTCATGCTTAAAGATTATGGAGGGATTGGCGGCTTAAAAACAATATCGGTAAGAAGCTTGAGCGCCAGTCACACAGCTGTATTTATTGATGGCATTAAGTATTCCAACACACAAATCGGGCAAATTGACTTAGGGCGTTTTTCCACGGATCGTATTAGTAAAATAGAAGTACTAAGTTCAGGTATATCTGCTGATCTTAATTTGCCGGCTCAAGCGTATCTAACAACCAGTTCATTGTATTTGCAAACTCAAGGGGCTAAACTTAGTGGATTAAATCAAACGCTGACAGTTGATTCAAAGCTGAGTTTTGGTTCATTCGGATATCAAAAAATACAATTGGGATCAAAATGGAAAGCCAGTAAAGCATTAATGCTGTCATTAAGTGCAGATCAAATGGATGCTCATGGTGAGTATGGTTATTATTTCCAAAATGGCAGCGTTCTTGAAAATCATCGCCGGAAAAATACGGATGTTCGTGCCACTAGTTTTGAAAGTGATCTTAGATTATCTGTTTCAGACCAAAGTACATTGAATGTAAAAGGCTACGGGTATTTTTCTGAAAGAGGGCTTCCAGGATCAAAAATTGCCAATAATGACATTCCCTCTCAAGAACGGCTTTGGAATCACGATGCTTTTCTGCAATCCACATGGATGTCAAAAGCCTTTAATACTTTAGATTATGTACTTAGGGCAAAATATTCTTACAATTTCACAAGGTATCTAAATCCGGCTCATTATTCGGGGGATATTATTCATAATCGCTATACTGAGCATGAAGGGTATTCCTCAATAAATCTCAATTATCACATTAATCCTTACCTCAGTCTTTCAAGTTCTACAGACCTAGCTTGGAGCACATTGTTCTCAGAGCGTTTTGATCACCCTGAGCGATTATCATTGCTGACAGTATTAGCCGTTAAAACCTATTATGGCGATGTGGAATTGAATGCTAACATCTTATGGTCAAATATAGATGAAAAAGGCTTTAGTGAATTTTATGATAAAGCCATAGACCTTAAGAGAAATGATGTGCTGCCGACGTTTTCATTAGGGTATTGGATTTTCAATGAATTGCATGCATCGGTTTCATTTAAGAAAAGCCTCCGACTTCCAAGCTTTAATGAAATGTATTATCCGACATTTGGAAATACCGATTTAAGGCCGGAATACACAACTCAGTATAATTTAGGCCTGGGTTACCAAAATGGTTTTAAGGGTATTATAGAATCAGTTTCCATGAAAATTGATGTGTTTCGGTTAAACATTCGGGACAAAATTATTGCAATTCCAAGGGGTGCGTTTAACTGGTCCGTAGTCAATAAAAACAGGGTTGAAACTACTGGTATTGAGCTTAATGGTGAAATCAAAATAGATGTCAATAGATCGTTTAAGTTAGCGGTATCCGGCGGTTTTACGTACCAGGAAGCACTAGAAAAAACCCCTTCTACAGCATTATTCTATCAAGCTTCGACTTATGGCAAACAAATTGCCTATACCCCAAAAGTAACCTCGTCTATGATCGCCAGCCTTTACTATGATGAGTTGAGTTTGAGCTGGCAAATGGCCTATGTGGGTTCAAGGTATATTTCCGGCGAACAGATCATACAGAATCACATGCCACAATACAGCACACATGATTTTAATGTGATATATCACTTTAAACTTTTTTCTATTAAATCTTCTATTAAAGGGGAATTGAACAATGCATTTGATAAACGCTATGAAGTAATCAAAAACTATCCGATGTCCGGACGAAGCTTCAGAATTTCCTTATCTGTTCATTCTTAATTTTTAATAACAAAAATACACTGACATGAAAAAATCAACATTCGCAAAAAAAACCAGTTTGATTGGATTGCTATCCATTTTACTCATTAGTACATGTTTTGTGGGGTGTGATGATGATTGCCCAACACAAACGGAATGTCCGACATTTCCAACAACACGTTCGGCGTTTGTTTTAAATGAAGGGATATTTCAGGTGAATAACTCAACATTAACACATATTAATCTGGATTTAGGTGTGGTTACCCAGAATTATTTCGAACAACGAATAAAACGACTACTGGGTGATACGGGTAATGACATGATGATTGTTGGAGACATTATGTATATCGTTGTAAATAATTCAAACCGGTTGGAAATTGTTGATTTGAAAACATGGACATCAATTAAATCAATTGAAATGTCGAAAGATAATGTGGGTAGTTCTCCAAGGGAAATAATAGAACATGATGGAAAAGTATTTGTGACGAACTTTAACGGGTATGTAGCTGTAATTGATTCGGTAAATAATTTTCAAAACCCGATTGACTGGGTAAAAGTAGGAACACAACCGGAAGGCATTGTTTCGTTAAATAAAAAAATATATGTAGCGAATTCAAATTATGAATCAACAACATTTACCACAAATCCAGGAAGCATTTCAATAATTGATCCGAGCACATTATCGGTTGAAGAAACGATAAACAATGTAGGGCACAATATATCGGGACTTACTAGAGATGCATACGGGGATTTATATATCATTTCCAGAGGAAATTATTCAGATATATCGCCTGGTCTTGTCGTATTCAATTCAACATCAAAAACATCAGATACAACATTTGATATGGGGGCGCAGCTCATCAGAATAAATGGAGACGAAGGGTTTATTTCGGTTGGGGCGTATGAACCACCCACGTATGCTTTCGTAGCAAAAGTTGTTAAACTTGATGTCAAAGCGGATACATTGGTATCGGATGAGTTAATAGCATCTTCAAATTTTCAAACATTGTATGGTTTAGATATTGAGCCGGAATCTGGGGACATTTATTGCACTGATGCAAGAGATTATAGCGTTTCAGGTGATGTTATCGTTTTTGACAAAAACGGTCAAAAAAAATCAATGTTTAAGACGGGTATTAACCCCACAAAAGTTCTTTTCTTTTCGAACTAATTTTATCTTTATAAGGTGTGATAAACAATAGAGCTTATTACACCTTAATTTATTTTGATTATGAACGCATTGCATCTTTATTATGGGTACGGAAAAGGGAAAACCACTTCTGTAGTTGGGCTTGCAATTAGAGCTCTAGGGGCAGGTAAATCAGTTGCAATGATCCAATTTGATAAAGGTTATGATGGTGAAAATGAACACTACTCAGAACGTGTCGTGTTAAGAAAACTCATGCGGTTGGATTATAGACTACAACTCTATCCCACAGGATGCGAAAGAATGAATTCTGATGGGACGTTTCGATTTAAAACCAATGATGAAGATATAAAGGAAGCGCAGAGAGCATTAAAAATTGCAAAAGATTTAATTCATAGTAAAAATACAGTTGATGTATTAATTCTTGATGAAGCATTGGCTGCGGTTACTTACAATCTCATCAAAAAAGAAGATATTCATGATTTTATTGCCTTATATGAGAACAGAAATAAGCCATGTGAATTGATTCTTACCGGTCACAAAATATGGCCGGAGTTAGAGCAGAAAGCAGATTTGATTACAGAAATGCGAAAAGTTAAGCATTATTTTGATAAAGGTGTTCCTGCAAAGCTTGGTATCGAATTTTAATATCATAAAAATTACTACCTGACACTTTTTTCCAGTAACTGTCATTAATATGATATCAACTATTTCATACACCCGGCTAATGGAAATGGCTTTACGGGAAGCAGAGTTTGCCTTAAAGCAAAATGAAGTGCCAGTTGGTGCAATCGTCGTTGATTCAAGTGGTTCTATCATAGGCAGAGGATATAATCAAGTTGAGATGTTGAAGGATGCAACAGCTCACGCTGAAATGATCGCATTAACGGCAGCGATGTCCGGATTACAAGATAAGTACTTAATTGATTGTACATTGTGCGTTACGTTAGAGCCTTGTCCAATGTGTGCTGGAGCTATGATCAATGCAAAATTAGGTCGTTTGATTTTTGGCTCTTACGATCATAAAATGGGCGCAGCAGGTACATGTTTTAATCTAACTCATTCAAAGGAGTTGAATCATAAGCTTGAAGTAATTGGGGGAATAATGGAAGAAAAGACAACAAACATCCTTAAGCACTTTTTTACAAAAAAAAGATCAAGTTGTAAGGGTATTTAAAAGTCTTTTCTTAAAACTTTAAGCGATTATTTTACTTTTAATTTGTATGGTTCTTTTAATTGGCCATTTGGATCGAACCACTGGATAAGACCATACCAAAACCCACGCTTTTTATCTTTAATCGGGAATTTGTTTATCTCCCCTGACTTAGTTAGGCGAAAAAGCGTAGCAGAAACATTTGCGGTAAATTGTTTTTTTTGGGTGTTTTGAAGATCAAGATTGAATTTTTTCAAAGCAAGTTCAACCAAATCACTAACCACTAAAACTTCATTTTTTTCTTTTAAAATATCTTTAATAAAGCCTGTTAGATCGAGTTTAGGTAACTTTTTTGGCTTTTTTTTCTTACCTTCATTGAGTTGAGCACTTGATCGTTCACCTTTTAGCTTGGTGAGCATGTTCTTAAGGGTTTGTGTTCTTTCCTGAGCTTTTTCAAGTTCTTGTTCATAAAACAAAATTAGCTCGTTAACTTCATTTTCTTTTAAAGAAATATTTTTCATAGTAAGTCGGATTTGAAATTATTTAACATTAATTAACACATGAAAGATAAGGTATTAAAAATAATAAACGAAATCAAAGAAAATAGGGGAGAGAAAAAAATAAATGTTCTAAATGATTCTGATCATTTAAATAATGATCTTGGATTGGATAGTTTTGATTTGGCAGAATTAACTGTAAAAATTGAAGCTGAATTTGATAAAGACATTTATGAAGATGGCGTTATTTTTACAGTTAAAAGAAATTACTGAAAGAATATATATTGAATGTGATATCTAAGACCTGCGTTCAAACTTTATAGCGGCAGGATTTATGGAAACAGATATGACCGGTAGTCTATCATCAGATTAGAAAAATAAAATATATAAACGAACTTCTTTAAAAAAACCACGGATATCCAATCTGTTATTTCTTCTGTAGAATTTTTGGTTTCAGATAAAGCAAAATTAATTACTGACCAGAATATATTTGTGGATAGTGGGATGATTTAAAATATTATGAAAAAAATTTTAGTGACCGGAGCAGCCGGTTTTATTGGTTTTCATTTAGCAGAAGCTTTACTTAAAAGAGGGGATCAAGTTACAGGACTAGATGTTATTAATAATTACTATGATGTGAATTTAAAATATGCCAGATTGGAAGAAACAGGTATTAAGAAGAATAACATAAAGTATAATAAAATAGTCAATAGTGAAAAATACGATCAATATTCATTTATTAAGTTAGATCTTACAGATTCAAAATCAATTGATGATTTATTTAATAATAACAAATATGATGTAGTAGTTAATTTATCTGCTCAGGCTGGCGTTCGTTATTCACTTGAAAATCCGAGAGCATATATTGATAGCAACATTGTTGGATTTTTAAATATTTTAGAAGAATGTAGGCATCATGGTGTTAAACATTTAGTTTATGCGTCATCTTCTAGTGTGTATGGAAACAACACAAAAATGCCCCTTTCAACCTCTGATAATGTAGATCATCCCATAAGCCTTTATGCTGCATCTAAAAAATCTAATGAACTTATGGCGCACACCTATAGCCATTTGTTTAAAATTCCAACAACCGGTTTAAGATTTTTTACGGTTTATGGTCCTTGGGGACGACCTGATATGGCGTTATTCTTATTTACAAAGGCAATATTAGAAGGAAAACCTATCAAGGTATTTAATAATGGAAAGATGATTAGAGATTTTACATATGTTGATGATATCGTTCAGGGAATTATTAATGTGATTGATAATCCATCTAAAGTATATAAAGGAGACGAGCCGGATGCATCAAGAAGTAAATCTGCTCCTTATAAAGTATATAATATTGGTAATTCATCGCCGGTTAATTTGATGGATTATATATCAGAGATTGAACATGCATTAAATATGAAAGCAATAAAAAATTTTTTACCAATTCAACCTGGAGATGTACCAAAAACATTTGCAGATGTATCTGATTTACAAAATGATTTAAACTATAAACCAGATACAAATATTAAAGTAGGCATTAGAAATTTTGTTGAATGGTATAAGGGATATTTTATTTTATAAGTCTTTATGTCTTTAAAACAAAAAACCATTTCTGGGCTTACTTGGAGTTTTATAGACCAGTTTGTGAACCAAGGTTTAACATTTATTGCAGGCATTATACTAGCACGGTTACTTACACCCCATGAATTTGGACTAATTGGAATGATTACCGTTTTTATTGCAGTATCAGAAGTTTTTATCAGTAGTGGATTCATCAGCGCTCTAATTCGTAAAAAGAATTGTACCGATACGGACTACTCCACCGTTTTTTATTTCAACTTGGCTATAGGCCTCTTTTTCTTTATTATTCTGTTTTTCTCAGCGACGATTATTAGCAACTTTTTTAAGGAACCCGAGCTCAAACCTATTTTGCAGGTTTTGGGAATTATATTAATAGTTAACTCTTTATCTCTTATTCAGCGAACCATTTTAACTAAAAGAATTGATTTTAAGCTGCTGGCTCGGATATCAGTAATTGCTTCATTTGGCTCCGGAATTATTGCTATAATCATGGCTTTTACCGGTTTTGGTGTGTGGAGCCTTGTAGCCCAACGCTTGAGTCACCAAGTACTTAATTCAATCTTTTTATGGCTATGGAATCAATGGAAACCCTTACTAATATTTAGCATTCAGTCATTTAAAGAATTGTTTGGATTTGGGAGTAAACTGCTAGTAAGTAGTTTAATTGATACACTTTACCGTAATATTTATTACCTTATAATTGGCAGGTATTTCTCAGCTCAAGATTTGGGATATTATACACGAGCTGATAGTTTTAAAAATCTGCCTTCACAAAATCTAAACAGGATTATTGCAAGGGTAAGCTACCCTGTTTTATCAAGTATTCAGGATGATAAACCTCGATTGAAAGCTAACTACCAGAAGCTCATTCGTAGTACGATGTTTATTACTTTTGTGTTGATGATAGGTATGGCAGCTGTTGCTGAGCCAATGATCATTACCCTGATTGGAGAAAAGTGGCGACCTTCAATCATCTATTTGCAAATGCTTAGTTTTGTGGGCATGTTCTACCCTTTACATGCTCTTAACTTAAATATGTTACAGGTTTCAGGACGATCTGATCTGTTCCTTAAACTTGAAATCATTAAAAAAATATTGGCTATACCCATAATAATTATTGGTGTTTTCTTTGGCATTAAAATCATGATTGCTAGTATGATGGTAAATACGCTAATTGCCTATTACCTTAACAGTTACTGGAGTGGTAGATTCATTGGTTATTCTTTTAAACAACAGGTTGTCGACATTTTACCATCTTTTGGCTTAGCCATGGTAATGGGAGTGTGTATTTTCATGTTAGGACTAATTTTGCAGCTTACCCCCTTTTTCCTTCTTATGGTTCAAATACTTGCAGGTTCTGCTTTTATTTTTCTTTTTTGTGAAATAACAAAATTCAAAGATTATTTATTTATAAAAGAGTTGGTTGTTGAAAAATAAAAGAGAAAAAACAAAAATGAATAACCCTATTTACGTTACCCAGCCGTCTCTGCCGGAGTTGAAAGAGTTTATTCCGTACTTGGAAAAGATATGGAGAAACAAAAGGTTAACCAATAATGGGCCGTTTCATCAACAATTGGAAAAAGAACTGGCCGGATTTCTGGGAGTTCCTTATGTTTCACTGTTTACCAACGGAACACTTGCGCTAGTTACTGCCTTGCAGGTAATGCGCATTACTGGAGAAGTGATTACCACACCTTACAGTTTTGTGGCTACTACTCACAGCTTGTGGTGGAACAACATAAAACCCCTGTTTGTAGATATTGAATCGGAATTTGGTAACCTCGACCCCGAGAAAATTGAAGCTGCCATAACCCCAAAAACTACGGCCATTTTACCTGTGCACGTATATGGAAACCCATGCAAGGCAAACCACATACAGCAAATAGCGGATATTTATGGATTAAAAGTAATTTACGATGCCGCCCATTGCTTTGGCATAAAACATTTGGGACAGGGAATTTGCAATTTTGGCGACTTATCCATTTTAAGTTTCCATGCTACCAAAGTGTTTAACACCATGGAAGGCGGTGCTATTGTATGCCACGATGAAAACACAAAAAAGCGCATAGATTATCTGAAAAACTTTGGTTTTGCTGGAGAGACTACTGTCATGGCACCAGGCATTAATTCCAAAATGAATGAAATGCAAGCTGCTTTAGGATTAGTGCAACTTAAACATTATGGTGAAAACATTTCAAAACGAAAAGCAATAGCCGAAACCTACCGTAAAGAATTGCAAGCTATAAAAGGTATTAGAGTAATACCCGAACCGGAACAAACTGATTCAAATTATGCCTATTTCCCCATTTTTATTAACAAAAAAGAATACGGTATAAGTCGCAATCAGTTGTATGAAATGCTCAAACAAAACAACATTTTCTGTCGTCGTTACTTTTATCCTTTGATTAGTGAATTTCCAATGTACAAAGGATTGGAATCAGCCAAACCTAACAATTTGCCTATTGCTACAAAAATGGCGAAGGAGGTAATTTGTTTGCCATTGTTTTCAGAATTATCAATTGATGATGTGTTACGAATTGTGCAGTGTATTAAAAACTACAATAAATTATTATAGTACAGTAATATATAGGTTTTCTTAATTTTTTTTATAAAAGTAAGATATGTCAAAATCAAAAAATATGTATTCTTTGTTGGCTGACAACTATTCAGATTATGCTAATATAAAAAACAAATATATACAACGGGTTGATAGTCTTATTATAAATAATTGTCAAAAATCACCTTTGAACTATCTTGACATAGGAACAGGAGACGGTAAACGAGCAATAAATATAGCAAAGTTAGTTAAAGCAAAATATACTGTACTATCTGATAGTTGTGAAGAAATGTTGGCAAATGTGGAAAAGAATATTGCTGATGAAGTGATCTTATATGATATTACAGAGAAATATTTTTTTAAAAGAAAATTTGATTTAATAACCGCTCTTTGGAATGTTTTTGGTCATATTGATAATGAAGAAAGTAGATTGACATCATTATATAATATATACAATATACTTGAAGATGGAGGACGATTTTATTTTGATGTTAATAATCGATATAATATTGATAATTATGGATTAGGCAATGTTTTGATTAATATTTTTAGAGATATTATTCCATTTTTTAATGATTCAGGGGATTTTAATTTTGAAATAAATGTTAATGGTAAAAGTGTACCTTCATTTGTTCATATTCATTCCCCTTTTGAGATATTCACATTGATAAAAAAAACTAAGTTTCAGGTAAATAAAGTTTATGTTATTGATTATGAAAATGGAACCTTAAAGAATTCTTATTTTAAGGGTCAATTATTAATTGAATTGATTAAATAAATTATTTGTATGAATATTAATAACCCCCCAATATTTATTATTGGTAATCCTCGTTCAGGTACGACTTTATTACGTCTAATGTTATCAAGTCATAAAAATATTGTTATCACACCAGAGTCTGGTTTTTCAATATGGCTATATCCTTTATATAAGGATTGGATACCAAAACAGTTATCAAGAAAAGATAAGTTAATTGACGCTATTTTGAAGTCAAGAAAGTTTGAAACATGGGGATTGGGAAAAGTTGAAATTGTTGAAGAAGTTAATTATAAAGATCCTCAGAATTATGTTGAGTTTATGAGCTGTATATACGAACTATATGCAAAAAAAATAAAAAGAAGTTATAAAAGATGGGGTGATAAAAACGGATTTTACATCAAATGTCCTGAGGTTATAAAATCCGTTTTTAAAAATGCCATTTTTATTCATATTGTGAGAGATGGAAGAGATATAGCATGTTCTTATAAAGAGTTAATGAAAAGAGATATTGATAGTATGTATAAACCAAATTTAAGTACCGATATAATGAGCATAGCTAAAGAGTGGAGTAATAATTTGTTTCATGCTAAAAATGTATTTGATAGTATGAATTCATCTGATCACATGACAATAAAATATGAAGACTTATTGTTAAATAACGAATCAACATTATTGAAAATATGTTCTTTTATAGGTGAATGTTATGATCCAAATATGAGTAATTATTATGTTGAAAATAAAGTAAAGTCTCTTGAACCTTTAGATTTTATACAATGGAAGGAAAAAACTTTGTTACCCATTCAGAAAGATAATGTGGGAAAGTATAAGAAAGAATTGTCAAAAGTGGAGATTTATGAATTTGAAAAATATGCTCAAAACTTTTTAGAAATGTACAAATATATAAAATAAAATTTTTCATGAAAAACAGCACATCAGTATAAAAGTATTAATCTATAATCAAGTAAACTAAATTGAAAGCTCCTTCTAAATATTTTAGAATAGAAGAAACATATTTTGAATTTGAAATCATTCTTGCAGATGATGCATCAATTGATAAAAATCAAAATATTATTAATAACCACAAAAGAAGATATCCTAATTTGATCTAAAGAATTCCTCGGGGCTTTGCCCCGGGGTAAGAGGAAAGTATGAAACCCTAGGTTTTCATAAAGCTTTGAAAAAGCGTAGTTTTATGACATTAGCGAACATATTGTAAAACGTCATAACAAGTCCTTTCTTTTTTATCATATAGTTTGTCCCCTGAAGTATAGAAATAAGGTAATAACGAAACAGATAGGAGAGAGTTTAAAAGAAATTTGTTTAGAAATCTCGGAGAGATATGAAATACATTTTGTCGAGGTTGGCTATGAATCAGAACATGTTCATTTTTTGGTTCAAAGTGTACCTCATCTCAGTATATCAGAAATAACGAGAACAATAAAAAGTATAACAGCCAAAGAGTTGTTCCGGAGGTTTCCTGAAATCGAGGCTAAGTTGTGGGGTGGTAATTTCTGGACAAGTGGGTACTATGCAAATACCGTTGGTCAATATGCAAATGATGAAGTAATAAGAAAATATGTTGAGGATCAAGGAAAAGAAAAAGAATATAAAAGAGTATGAATTCAGCAACCAACTCTTTTTTGATAACTTGGGGCTCTGCCCCGTGGTAGTTCATTATGGTGGACTTATTACAACTGTGAGGCATTTCATATTGAGTTGGATTATTATCTATAAAAAGTAATCGGGTGATTTGGGTGTTAAACAGATTGATCAAGCAAAGAGGCAAATCGAGGCGGATCAGAATGGATGACTCACCTGAATTTATGGCTCATTTCATGTTAGTGTAGAGTAAGATATATCAGATAGAATTAAAGTATATCTAACCTGGAAAGCCTTGCCAAAATGCATTCATAGAATGCTTTAACGTGACATTTAGAAATTAGGTGCAGGATGCATACGTTTTTGAAAACCTTAATGAAGTAATAGATATAAAACAAAGTTGGTTAGAGGATTACAATTACCAAAGGCCTCATGAAGTTTTAACGGATTAAGTCCATTTTAACTTTGCTAAAAAATACAGCTAAAGCTTGTTCATTTAATGAGTTGAATTAACTTTTTAAAAACGAATAATCTATTTTTGAACTGTTCAGGTTTTGGGAAGCCTACAACACAAAAGCGATGCCAAAAAGCAATCTGTATTAAATCGCAATGTATATATTACCATATGAGCTTTTTACTTGTATTGAGCTCACAGAAATACAAAACAGACTAGAAAGAGTAAGAAAATGCTTTTATCATGAAAAAATAAGTTATGCTTCGTGAATTATAAATAGTTATTTCTTTCTTCAATAAAACTGGATTAATAGCTTATAAATAGCATAAAAATTTGCCAATTTATCTAGACTTCAATCATAAAATTATAAAGGTGTTTTAAGTCATGAAAAAATTATTGATGTTGGGTGGCTCTCATTTTCAAGTTCCATCGATTAAGAAAGCGAAAGAGATGTGTTATTATGTAATTACCTGTGATTATCTGTCAGATAATCCAGGACATAAATTTGCAGATGAATATCATAATGTCAGCACAACTGATAAAGACGCAGTATTAAAATTAGCTAAAGAACTCCGAGTAGATGGAATCGTGTGTTACGCTTCTGATCCATCTGCTCCTACAGCTGCCTATGTATGTGAACAACTTGGATTCCCTTCAAATCCATATGAATCAGTAAATATTTTAACAAATAAAGATTTGTTTCGTGATTTTCTTAAAAAGAATGATTTTATCGTACCAAAAGCTAAAGGTTTCTCAGCTTTTGAAGAAGCAAAGAATGATTTTAAAAATTTCACTATGCCAGTAATGGTTAAACCTGTTGATTCATCTGGTAGTAAAGGTGTATCAAAAATTGAATCTGTGAACGAATTGAAAAATAGTGTTGTAAGCGCATTAGAATACTCTCGGGCTAAAAGGTTCATTATTGAAGAGTATATAGAAAAATATGGTTATCAAATTGCCGGAGATGGTTTTTCTGTGAATGGCAAATTGGCTTTCAGAGCTTTTGCCAATGAGCATTTTGAAGATGACGGCATTAATCCCTTTGTTCCTATCGGAGAAAGCTGGCCTTATAATATGCCAAATAGAGTTCATAATAAAATTCATGATGAACTCCAAAGATTGATATCGTTACTTAACATGAATACAGGGGCTTATAATTTTGATATTAGAATTGATTATAATGAAAATGTTATAATTATGGAAATTGGACCAAGAAATGGAGGTAATTTGATACCACAGGTTATTAAATATGCAACCGGTGTAGAAATGGTTGAATATACCATTAAAGCAGCTATGGGCGAAGATTGCTCAGATTTGAAAATGAAAGACATTGAAGGATTTTGGGCTTGCTATATGGTGCATGCTAATAAATCTGGAAAGTTGATTGATATCCAGATAGATGAAAGCTTTAGGAAGAATAATATTGTTGAATTTGAAATGATTTATAATATCGGAGATGAAATCATTGCATATACTGGTTCAAACGGTACATTGGGTACAATGATACTAAAATTTGATTCAATGCAGGAAATGACCTACAAAATGGATAATATGAATGAGTTTGTCGAGGTAAAAGTTGAATAATTCTATCGTGTTTTTTTAAATTAGAACTTCCAATAGAGGAAGAATATCAATCTATATATTTAAGCCTTAATACAGGCCGAAATACATACGAGTATATTTTAAGGGGAATAGAATAGGTTAAAGAAAATCGCATTTTCCGTTAAAATTTATAATGAAATGTTAGAAACGATCTACAAGCTTAATAATATAAGTTGAATTTTATGATATAGACAAACAATTCAAACCCGTTTTCAAGTTTGAAGCTATATAATAACAGAAGGGGGTATAAAAATATTTTGGAATTTGCAATCATCTAGCTGAAGAAGTTGAAAAAAAGCGAAAGAATTTAATATTGATAATTAACAAGCTTTTTATGAAAAACTTATTACAGATGTTGATAGTTTTTACTCTCCAAGAAACACCTATAATTTTCCGGATTCTGGTTTTTCATCATGCGATTTGAAATTGTAATAAATTTTAAAACAAATATCTAATTAAGTAGAATATTCCAGATACTAATATGAATTGATGAAGAAACAAAAATTTTTAAATTTTTATGAGAGAAATAAACGTTGCTTGATGGTTATAATTTATATTATGTAAAAATAAATCAGAATACAGATGGATGTAAAATATATCACAAACAAAAACAATATTTCACGTAGTCAAATTAAAGAATACTTGAAAAAAACTGACAATGACTTTTATCCAAAATTAAGCAGTAGAGTTGACATAACTGAATATGCTGGCAAGATTTATGAAAAAGCAGTGTTGATCGTTGCTGTAATTAAAAAATATGGATACATAGGATTAACTGCTTTTTACGCTAATGACTTTAATTCCCGAAAATCATATTTATCAAATATAAATGTTATGAAAACATTCAGTGGTTTGGGCATTGCTAATACTATGATGGGAATAATGGAAAATTACTTGATTGATAATGGTTTTAAAGAAATATATTTAGAAGTTTATAATAAAAATTATCGTGCACTATCACTTTACGAAAAATATGATTTCAAGATTGAAGAAGATATAGGCAATTTTTTTAAGATGAAAAAAATAATACAACGTTAATATGTGTAAATGGAATATTTTAGGTTCTATTTTATCATTAACTTTTAAAATGAAAATATATATCAGAGGCACTTGAATCTTGTATAATGCAAAAAAGATTTTGAATTTGAAATCATTCTTGCAGATGACACATCAACAGATAAAAATAAAAATATTATTAATAACGACAAAAGAAGGTATCCTAATTTAATTAAACCTATTTTAAGGGAAAAGATATTGGGCTGAATAATAATTTTCTGGATGCTGTATCAAAAACTCGAGGCAAATACATCGACCTCTACTAAGGTTACAACCACTAAGTTGACCGCTACAAACTACAAAAACACGAGGGATATTTCCTGAATTTCAATGAACGTTACAAAAGAAAACTTACATGGAAAATTATGCATAAAAAAAAGGTAATACATATTCATACAGACTATAAGTTTATCAATAATTCTAATTTCTTTGATGGAGATTTATTCGATAACCGGATTATTATCATTCAGAACTCTGAACCCTATACAGGTCCATTTAAAGATAAATCACTTTTGTTTTCAACAACATCTGAAGACCTAAAAAGAATCATTAATATTTGCAAAGAAGCTGATTTGGTGGTTCTTTATGATTTAAATACTATTAAATGCCGAATTACTTTAGCTTTGCCCTCAAGTATAAAAATAGCTTGGCGTTTTTTTGGTTATGAGCTTTATGGGAGACAGAAAGATAATTTTGTCAGCGAAAAAACTTTACAATTTGTTTTTCAAGAAAAACAACAAATCTTACTCGATCAGATACTAAAACCCATTAAAAAGCTATATGCCATTTTAAAATTTGGAGGCACACGAGACAATTTGTTTTACAAGGCAATGAATAGAATTAATTATATGTTAGTACTTTGTTTTGAGGAGTATGATTTTTTATCAAACTTTTGGTCTCAACTACCAGAATTTGTTCAGTTGCCATTTCCGTATTATCTGAATGATTCAAGACTCCCCGATTTTTACGAAAAAACAGTAATAGGTAAACCAATGATAGTTTTGGGTAACAACAGGAGTTTATACAACAATCATCTCGACTTAATTGAGCTAGTAGACCGTAAACCCAATAAAAATCAATATATTTTCACACTGCTTTTTAGTTATGGACCTCAAAATGAATATACCATGGCAGTTAAAGAGGCAGTTATAGGAAAAAAATACTATACATTAATTGAAGATTTTGTGTCACCAGAAAAGTTTGAGACTTTCCATCATAGCATTACAGCTTTGGTCATCAATAGTTACAGACAAATGGCTGGTGCAAACGTCAGGATGGCACTAAGAAACGGTTCTAAGGTATATCTGAACAAGAAAAATATTTATTTTAAATGGCTTCGCAATGAAGGATTTAAAGTTTTTACAATAGAAGATTTTGATAGCGATTTAACAAATAATAATATAAAAGCAGATAAAACTTTAGCTGAATATAATGTAAATCAACTAGTAAATATTTCAAAGAAATATACAAAAGAAGATTTTCAACAAAAACTATATCAAAAAATAATTTAAACAAGTTTATGAACATAACCTTCATCGCAGGTAACTGGCCAAATTTCATGAAGGTTGGCCCTATTATTAACCCGGTGGTATATTATTAAGAAAGGGTAATAACATTTCATATTTACTGCCGCCATTCAGACGGCTCGTCAGGAACTGAAGGAGACATTCAGCTTGGCGCTGTACGATGTCACCACGCTATACTTCGAGTCCTTCAAGGAATACGATTTGCAGCGTCCGGGGTTCTCCAAGGATAACAAGCCGCAGCAACCGCAGATTTTCATTGGGCTGATCACCACCCGTTCGGGATTTCCGGTGATGCACGAGGTGTTTGAAGGCAACACTTTCGAGGGAAACACGATGCTCGATATCGTGCGCCGTTTCCAAAAACGGGTTGTAACAACTAAACCAGTCATTGTGGCTGATGCTGCCATGTTTTCAAAAGCCAACATGCGGCAGTTGGAGGCCGAAGGCTACCGCTACATCGTAGGGGCACGATTAGCCAATACTGCAAGTGGCTACATCGCTCAGATTCACAAGCAACTACCCAGCACGGACAAAGCGGTACAGCGTTTCAGCTATGAGCATATTGTCCATAAAGCCTCAATAGTCTGTGAGTTCTCTCTACCACGCTACAAGAAGGACAAACGTGAGTTCGACAAGCAGGTCAAGCGAGCCTATGAACTGCTTGATCGCAACGAATCCGGCAGGCGAGCCAAATTTGTAAAGAAGTCTAAAGAGAAAGACAAGCCCTTCATCTTCGACACGGCTCTTCAGGTAAAGACAGAGAAACTCCTGGGAATCAAAGGCTATGTCACCAATATCCCTGAAGAAGAGACCAGCAGCGCTGAGATTATAGCCTATTATAGATATCTTTGGCATGTGGTGCAGGCCTTTCGCATGAGTAAGACCGATCTCAGAGCCAGACCTGTTTTACATCGCACGCAAGAGGCAATCAGAGCCCATGTACTGATCTGTTTCATGGCTTTGATGATGGGTAAGTACCTTGAATCAAAACCGGCCGGTCTTTACGGCAGATCAGGGACGTACTTTGGCAAGTTTACGAAGCTCACATCTGTGATAATAGAACTGGTCAAGTGCACATTCTGCACATGGATAACGATACATTGGAAAATAGTGCAATCATTCAGCTCTTGAATCTTGAGTTTCCGCACTAATTGGCAAACTCAGGAGTCGGCAATCCCGATTCCATTAAACTGGCACTCGACAAATTTTTTGCAGGAAACTAAAAAAAGGAAGCATTCCGTAATTGTGGGACGGAAAAGCAGCAATGAGAATTGTGGAGATATTGGGGAAATTTTCAAATTAACAAGTTTCAAGTTCTTTGGTTATATTTTGAATATATTTTGTGCCAAAGATTTACTGGGCAATTTAGAATAGTACATTAAATATTTGGTTAGTATTTTTAGTGATTCGTAATAAAAAATAAAATGACAGATTGGCTAAGAGAGAAAAATAAAGATTGGGAGTTAAAGATAATTATATTCTTAATTTCACCTTTTATCGCTTCTTTATATTCGTTACGTAAAATTAAAACGAAATCATCTTTTATTGTATTTTTTTTATTTGCGATTTTTTTTGGCTTATCTTTTACAGTTCAATCAGGAAAAACAGACATCGCAAAATATGATGGCGCAAGTTATAGAAAAAAATTTGATATATATCAATATGTTAGTAACTCGGAATATTATTCAAACTTAGAAAACTATTTTAGCTTTAATGAAGGAATTAAAGATTTCTATTTTGATACAGTAGCTTTTTTCGTGTCGCGGTATACAGACAATTATCATGTAATGTTCATGATTCTTGCAGGTGTCTTTGCTTTTTTCGCTTTAAAATCATTTAAATTTTTAGTTTTAGAGAAGAATTTCAACGGCACCTTAGCTTGCTTTATACTTGCATATCTATTTATGTCAAATGACATTTTCAATATCAATGGAGTTAGATTTTGGACAGCTGCGTGGATAGGGGTTTATAGTATTTTTCAGATTTTTAGAAATGAAAATAAACATTTTTATTTATTAGCATTAACAACACCATTTCTTCATGGTTCATTTTGGGTTTTCCTTATTGTATTATTTGTTGCTTATTTTACTAATAAGAAATATAAATTATGGGTAGTACTCTTTTTTGTTAGCTTTGTAGTTTCAAACTTTTCTGTTGAGTTCGTACGTGGAATTAGTGACTCTTTACCCTCATTTTTAGCCAAAATGGTCGAAGTTTATACTAATATAAATTACATTGAAGAAGTGGCTTCTAGAGGCAGCGGCTTTTATTGGGTAACAAAAATATTCAAGTTTTTAGTAAGGTTCTATATGAACTTCCTGGTTTTTTTGTTTATAAAAAATTCAAAACAAATTTCTAAAAATCCAAAAACTACAAGGCTTTTTTCATTTTTATTGATTTGGATGACTTTTGTCAATTTCACAATGCCCATCCCTTCTTTAGGTGGAAGGTTTATGGTAATGTCTTACCCAGTAATTGCTTACATATGGCTTATTAATTTTAAAGGCGTAAAATATAACAGAGTTCTTTATGTTATGCCGTTTGTGTTTATTATGTCATTTTATACTAAGTTCATACTTTATAAGGGAGTAGTAGACCCATTATTTTTCATTTCAAGTCCAGTATATCTAATCTTTGAACATTTGATTAACCAATGAAACCACTAAAAATAGTCATAATTTCGAAAAATTCTTATCCTGATTTAGGCCCAAGAGCTCACAGAACATCTGAACTGGCTAAAGAATTGGCACGGAAGGGTAATGAAGTTATTGTATATTCCTTATTAGGGGATTATGATTATGATAAAATAAGCAGTGAAACCGGAATTGTTTTTAAAAGTTTAGGAGTCTCTAAATTAGGTGTTACTGATAATACAGGTTACTACAATAAGGCTCTTTTGGCTAAAGGATTGAGAAAACTGTTTTCTAAGTTGCTTGAATTACCGAGTATCGAATTAATGCCTATGGTATATAAAACTCTTAAGCAAGAACAACAAATTGATTATCTCATCACCATTGCGCATCCGCACACCATACATTGGGGGGCAGCTAAATTTGTAAAGAAAAATAGGGATAGAATTAAACTTTGGGTGGCGGATTGTGGGGATCCTTATATGAATGACCCTTATAATTATCATCCTTGGTATTTTGCGTATTTTGAAAAAAGTTGGTGTCGTCTATGTAATTATATTACTATTCCAATTGAAAAAGCGAAGAAAGCATATTACAAAGAATATAGAGATAAAATTAAAATAATTCCGCAAGGGTTTGATTTTAATAATATTAAACTTGCAGAATATTCACCTAACAAAGTTCCTACTTTTGCATTTTCAGGAAAGTTGTATCCAAGTTTGAGAGACCCTAGAAATTTTATAAATTATTTAAGCACGTTGGATGCAGATTTTAAATTTGTAGTATATACTAAAAGTAAAGATATTTTTACTAAGTATAAAAAAGAATTGGGTGATAAACTTGAAATTCGAGATTATGTACCACGCAAAGATTTGTTATTTGAGTTATCAAAAATGGATTTTTTAATTAACATCAAAAATATATCAATAGTCCAGCAACCAAGTAAACTCATTGATTATGCATTGACCAAGCGTCCTATTTTTGAAATTTCATCTGAATTTAATGAAGAAATTGGCTTTGAAGAGTTTTTATCAAGGAACTATCAAAAACAATTATTATTAAAAGATATACAAAAGTATAATGTAGAAAATGTTGCAAGGGATTTTTTATGTCTTTATAATTTATAGTTATGATAAAAGAAATTTGTTTAGTGATTTATTATGCATTTGCAAGGTATTTGCCCAAAAGTAATGCGCATTTTGGAGGTAATATTTACAAGAAAATAAGATATTTGTTGTGTAAAAATATATTCGAATATTGTGGTGAGAATGTAAATATTCAGAGACTTGCTTTTTTTGGCTCTGGCAAAAAAATCAGCATCGGTAATAATTCAGGATTAGGAATTAATTGTAGAGTTCACGATAACACCATAATAGGTGAAAATGTAATGATGGGGCCCAATTGTTATATGATTGCTAATGCTCATTTGTTTGAAAAAACTGACATGCCAATGCGTTTACAAGGCAGAAAGGAAACTACGGATCAAGTTATTATTGAGGATGATGTTTGGATAGGGCGTGATGTAATGATCATAGGATCTAAGCACATTAAAACCGGAAGTATTTTAGGTGCAAGATGTGTACTAACTAAAGATTTTCCTGAATATTCAATTATAGGAGGAAATCCAAGTAAATTAATTCGATCAAGAAAATGAAAATTGCAATAATCTTTACTGGCGACTTAAATAACCGAAAAGGTAAATTTAACAATATTTATGAGAGAATTAGTTATTTGAAAAAAATAAAAAGCTTAGAAATTGATGTTTTTTTGATTCAGTATAATTACAGTTGGTTGTTTAAGAAATTTAAAAAGGTAAATGTTGATTTAGGATGTCATGCTGAAATGAATGGTGTTTTTTTTAACATTTTATGGATTAATCTAACACTTTTCGAATATCTGATTACTCATAAGTTTAAATTGAAAGATATAGCATGTAAAAATCAATTAGGAAAATATGTGGATTTGTTTGAAAATTATGATATGCTTTCGGTTCATGATCTTTTAAGCTCACAACTTGCGACATTAGTAAAACAAAAAACAAACACACCTTTTGTAATAACTTGGCATGGTTCTGATATTAATACATATCCATTCAATAACCAACAAACATTTAAGACAGTAAAATTCTTTTTAGAAAATACTGATTATAATTTTTTTGTAAGTAAAAAACTTAAAACTGTTTCTGATAAAATAGCTCAGACTAATATTAAATCCCATTTGTATTCTGGCCCATCTGAAAATTTCTATCAAAAACCATTAAATGAAAAAATATTATTAAAAAATAAATTTAACATCACTTCTCAATTTGTGGTTGGTTTTATTGGTAACTTAGTACCAATAAAAAATGTTTCAGTTTTACCCGATATTTTCAGTAAAATTCAGAATAAAATTAGCAATGTTAGTTTCCTAATTATAGGAGATGGCCCTCTTTTGGAATCATTACAAAAAGAAATAAAGGTATTAAATATTCAAAGTGTGTTATATACTGGAAAGATTCATCCTGAAAAAATACCGGATTATATGAATGTTTTAGATGTATTACTTTTGCCTAGTTTAAATGAAGGAATGCCGAGGGTTACATTAGAGGCGCAAGCTTGTGGCGTTAATGTTGTAGGTTCAAATGTCGGTGGAATTCCTGAAGCTATAGGCGAAGAAAACTGTTTTGTATTAAACCAGACTTTTAATCAAAATGTTTCTAATAAAATTGTAGACATGTTAACAAATAATAAACCACCCAAATCATTGTCTGATGACTTTTCTTGGGATAAAACCATAGAGAAAGAAATGAGTATATATAAATCTATTTTAAGAGATTCAGTTGCCTAGCTTTATTTGTTTTGTTGGATTGAGTTTCTAAATCAAAAAAAGAAACAATTTAAAATATCAGATATTACAAAATATACATTTTATAATATCTGATAATTAATAATTTAAAGGTACTTATGATAAATGAAAAAATACTATATGTTCCAGAGGTAGATATTTCTGTTGATGACGGTTCTGGAATTAACGAAAGAAACTTTGTTAGAAGTCTTCTTGATAAAAATGTTAATGTTTTAATTCCAAAACCTTCTGATAAAGATGTTCTAAAGGATTTATATGGCTATAAGAATCTACATATTACATGGTTTTTAAATAGAAGAAACCCTTTTAGTTATTTATATCATCTTATAAGGAAAATCAAAAATTTAAAAAAAATTATTAAAAAAGAAAGAATAGATATCGTTATATTCAGACTTGGGCTTATACCTATAGACGTTTTTTTTGTAAAAAAAGGTATGAAAAAAAGAGTATTATTAAAACATCTAACTTTTTTATCATCTTCCCAGAAACAAAATATTTTGTTGAGTGTTTTTGGTACAATAAGGCTTCTGTTTGTGAATAAAAGATTAATTGATGGATGTGATACGCCTTCGTATATGACAAAAAAATATATTGAAAAATATTACGGTCTGAGTAATATTTATATTGCAAAAAATGGCACCTCCAAAACTGAAATAAAATACTTAAAAACTGAAAAAGATAAAGACTTTATCTACATTGGAAGATTAAGTAAAGTAAGAAACACTGAGGATTTGTTGAAAGCATTCTCAAAAAGTAATAAAACCATCGATATTTATGGATTTGGAGAAATGGAAAAGATAACAACACAATATTCCAACAAATATTCAAATATAAATTTCAAAGGGAAAGTAACATATGATGAACTGGTACAAATATTGCCTAAATACAAATTTGGTATAGATTTAACATATGTAAATACGGAATTTGGAAAAGCTTCTTATTCACAAAAAATAGCTCAGTATTTATCATTTAAATTAAATGTGATTGCAATTAGATGCCCTGATAATCAATTTATTGAAGAGTGTAAATGTGGTAAACTCTATGATAAAGAAAATGAAAAGTTAATTAATATTATAAGTAATATTGAATATCAAGACTTTGATTCATTAATAATAGGGAAATATATTTACAGTGAGGATATAATTAATCAATTAATACAATTTTGGAAACAAAAATAATATATATTGCAGGTTATGGAAGAAGTGGATCGACATTGTTGGACATTGTTCTTTCAAATTCTGAAAATGGTTTTACTCTTGGTGAAATAAGTAATGTATTTAATGAAAGAACAAAAATCACAGACAAATTCTATGCTGATATATTGAATCAAACAGTTAATAGTCTTAATCTTACTGAATCGGAAATAAAAAAAATTAAACTGTCGGATAGATCGTATTATAAATATAACACAAAATATAGGGCTTTTTGGAATACTTTTATTAAAAAAATAAAGGAAGCTCGACAGTTGAGTTTTCTTGTAGACTCTTCAAAAACAACTCAGTATACAATTTTTCGGCCCTATAACTTATACAAATCAGGTTTTAATATAAGTATAATATTTTTAAAAGCTTCATACATTAAAGTGTGGAAGTCAGCACTAAAAGGATGTAATAAATCTCTTCAAAATAATAAAGATCAAAATAAAAAATATTATTTATTTGCGGTTAAATCTGTAATCTCAAAACTATTAACTGATATTATAACAAAGATTATATATGAAAATAGCAAATACATGCTTGTCAAAATTAACTATGAAGACTTTATATCTGATCCTTTAATGACCATAAAATTTATTTCTAATAAATTTCAAATAGATTTTGAAAACCTAGATAATAAAATAAAACAAAATGAATTTATAGTTAAAGGAGGTTATTTAGGTAATAGGATGAGAAAAAAAGACACATATATTAAGATAAAAAAAAGTGATTAGTAAAATTTGATTTTATAATTCAGCTAATGAAGAATACACATAAGATAATCAGAATCACTACAATTCCACTTTCCCTAAATGTTTTGCTTAAAGGTCAGTTACGGTTTATTAAAGACTACTACAACCTACTGGCTATAGCTTCAGGCCCTGAGGGTGAACTAGTACAAGTGGCAAACAGGGAAGGCATTCCCACCCAAAGAATAGAAATGACACGTGCTATAACACCACTTCAGGATATAAAAGTCGTTTGGAGGCTTTATAAACTCTTTAAAAAAGAAAAACCGCAAATTGTGCACACCCATACGCCCAAAGCCGGAACCCTAGGCATGATGGCAGCATGTTTTTGCGGAGTACCTGTGCGCTTACATACCGTTGCCGGGTTACCCTTATTGGAGGCTAAGGGTTTTAAAAGGTTTGTATTAAACACGGTAGAAAAAATAACATATGCCTGTGCCACCAAAGTGTATCCAAACTCCATGGTTTTAAAGGATATAATTTTTCAAAACAATTTTTGCAGACCTTCCAAACTTACAGTAATAGGAAATGGCAGCTCCAACGGAATTGATACCAATCATTTTTCGAGGCAACAGATATCTGAGGACGTTATTAAGGAAATAAAAAAAGAAAACAGGTTAAACGAAGCAGACTTTGTGTTTATTTATGTGGGCCGACTGGTAAAAGATAAAGGGATCAGTGAGTTGGTGGTGGCATTTAAAAAGATTCATCAAAAACATTCCCATGCCAAATTGGTTCTAGTAGGTAATCCCGAACCGGAGCTAAACCCTCTTCTACCTGAAACCGAACAGGTAATAAAGGAGACCTCTGCCATTATAATAATAGGTTTTCAGGAGGATGTGCGACCGTTTTTGGCTGTTTCAAACGCCTTGGTGTTCCCAAGCTACCGCGAAGGATTTCCAAACGTCCCTATGCAAGCCGGTGCCATGGGATTACCTTCAATTGTAACCAACATTAATGGGTGCAATGAAATTATAAAAAATGGTAAAAATGGTATAATCATTCCACCCAAGAACACCACTGAACTAGAAAAAGCGATGCTCAGCATGCTAGAATATCCAGACCTTACCCAACGCCTTGCTGCTAATGCCCGCGAAAGCATCGTATCTCGTTTCAACCAGCTATGGCTATGGGAGCAAATAAAAGCAGAATACGATGAACAATTACAAAAAGCTGGTTTAATTTAATTTCTAAGAAAATGATAATAGCAGTTACAACAATTATTCCAATTAAGGTTGCTAAACTAAATCACTATATTTCAAATAGGATTTTCTACCCTAGCTGTGTTTTTTTTACAAAGCCATTACAGGTTTCTCACTGCAAAAGAATTTATGTTAATATGCAAATAAGAAAATGAAGTGTGTGGTTTTGTTAGTTTTTCGTTTTCATCGAAAAGTATCTTGAAACGATTCATTCTTTGAATTCTGGGTAGCGTGCTGAAAATTAACTAGCCGAGCTTAAAAAAACTATTTTGTTAATGAGTATATAAAACGTATTAATGAAAATGGTAAAAAGATTGTTTGATTTTATTGTAAGCCTAATAATCATAATTATAAGTTTACCACTTTTTTTATTAATTGGTGCAATTATCAGATTAGATTTAGGGCCACCTATAGTATTTATTCAAGAGCGACCAGGATTTAAAAAGAAATCTTTTTACTTAATCAAGTTCAGAACTATGACGAACTACAAAAATAAAAATGGAAAATTATTATCTGATAGTGATCGTTTAACTATCATTGGAAGATTTCTACGTTTAACGAGTTTGGATGAATTGCCAACCATGATAAATGTTTTAAAAGGGGATATGAGCTTGGTTGGACCAAGGCCACTTTTAATGCAGTATTTGGAAAGATATTCACCTGAGCAAGCCAGACGTCATGAAGTAAAACCTGGAATAACTGGTTGGGCGCAAGTTAATGGTCGAAATGCAATTTCTTGGGAAGAAAAGTTTAATTATGATCTTTGGTATGTAGATAACCACTCCTTTTGGTTAGATATTAAAATATTATTTATAACTGTGTTAAAAGTACTTAAAAGAGAAGGAATTAGTGCATCTCAACATGATACAATGCCAGAATTTTTAGGAACTTTTTCTAAAAAAATATGAAAATTCCATTTTATATTCTTGGAGCGGGAGGTCATGCTAAAGTTGTTGTTTCTATATGTATAGAGAAACGGAAAAAAATTGAGGGTGTTTTAGATGAAGATAAAAATAAATGGGGAAAGGAATTATTAGGAATTCCTATAATAGGAGGTTTTGCAGACTTAAAAAATAATAGATCCAATGCTATAATTGGTATAGGAAATAATAAAATTCGTAGTAAAATCGCAAAAAAATATACAAATAATGTTGATTGGATAACAGCCATTCATCCCTTATCCTATGTTCATCCTTCAGTAACAATTGGATATGGTTCTGTGATAATGGCAGGTGTGGTTATACAACCAGATACTGTAATAGGTAATCATGTAGTTATAAATACCTCGGCCAGTATTGATCACGATTGTGTGATAAATGATTATGCTCATGTTGCTCCGGGCGTTCACCTTGCAGGAGGCGTTGAGATCGGCCAAGGTACTCTGTTAGGCATTTCAAGTTCAGCTATACCGTGTGTGAAAATTGGAGAATGGTCTGTGATTGGTGCAGGTAGCGTTGTTGTAAACGATATTCCTTCAAAAAAGATGGCAGTTGGCATTCCAGCTAAAATTAAAAAAGCTTTATAAGGTAAGCGATAGATGAAAAAACGTATTTACCTTTCTTCACCACATATGTGTGGGCATGAACTGGCGTTTGTAAATGAAGCTTATGAAACCAATTGGGTAGCTCCAGTCGGTAAAAATATTGATAATTTTGAACAAGATTTATGTAATTATGTAGGTGTAAATCATGCTGTTTCATTGAGTTCAGGAACAGCCGCCATTCATCTTGCTTTGATATTATTGGGTGTTGTCACTGGCGATGAGGTGATATGCCAATCATTTACCTTTTGTGGTTCGGCAAATCCAATTTTATACCAAAAAGCTATACCAATTTTTGTTGATAGTGAATCCGAGACATGGAATATGTCTCCTGAGTTTTTGGAAAAAGCTATCAAAGATAGAATTAAGAAAGGAAATAAACCAAAGGCTATTATATATGTTCATCTTTATGGGATGCCTGCAAAAATTCACGAAATTCACAAAATTGCAGATGGTTATGAAATTCCTTTAATAGAAGATGCTGCTGAAGCACTAGGATCAACATATAAAGGTAGGCAATCAGGTTCATTTGGTGATTTTGCAGTTCTGTCATTTAATGGAAACAAAATCATTACGACTTCAAGCGGTGGAGCATTGCTTGGAAATGATAAAGCCTTAATTGACAAAGCACGTTTTTTAGCTACACAAGCACGAGACCCGGTACCGCATTACGAACACTCTACCATAGGCTACAATTATAGAATGAGCAATATTTTAGCCGGTATTGGTCGTGGACAAATGAGGATTTTGGATAAAAGAGTTGAACAACGACGGAATAATTATAAGTTTTATAATGATGAACTAGGAAATATTGAAGGTTTATCATTTTTAGAGGAAACTAAAAATGTAAAATCCAATTACTGGTTAACCACTGTGTTAATTGACCCCCGAAAAATTGGTGGGATAACCAGAGAAAGCATCCGTTTAAAGTTGGAGTCAGAGAATATTGAATCCAGACCTCTCTGGAAACCCATGCACATGCAACCTGTTTTTAAAGATGCACCGTATTATGGTGATCGTTTATCTGAAAATCTTTTTGAGAATGGGTTATGTTTGCCTTCAGGAACAAATATGACAAATTACGATAAGCAAAGAGTTGTTAAAGCTATAAAAAAATATTGTCGTGATGCATAAATGAAAATGGTGATATGTTATATTTAATGAATTAAAATATGTCACTAAATTTTCAGTCTGAATTCTTAAATGGAACGATTGATTCTAAAATATCTTATTGATGGTATTATCTTGTTTTTTGCAACATTTGTTGCATTTGCACTCCGATTAGAACCAACAGATTCTCCATATATTCAATCTGCCCTTTCTGTAGCGGTAATTTTATTTCCAATTAAAATAGGTGTCTTTTACATAACTGCGATTCATAAGCAATCGTGGCGAAATATTAGTGTTCGAGACTTATTAAGTATAATCGTTGGTGTGATTATCTTTAGCCTCATCTCCTTAATCATTGCTGCCTTTTTAAGACCGTATTTGTTTTTCCCGCTAAGCGTACCAATAATCGAAGGGATGATTCTTGTTTTATCCCTGTCATTTGTAAGATTAATGGCGAGGGTTGTTCATTTTTATGTTAAAACTCAAAAGGTACCTAAAGAAAATATAAAACGAGTATTAATAATCGGTGCTGGTGAGTCGGGAACAATGATAGCCAGGGAAATGATGCGTCACCCTGAGTCAGGTTATCAACCCATTGGTTTTTTAGATGATGATCCAAAAAAAGTTAAGAAGTACTTTGTTGGGCTTCCGGTATTTGGTGAAACTTCAAGATTAGAAGAGGTTTCGAAGTTAAAAACCATAGATGAAATTTTAATTGCTATGCCTGCTGAGGCAGGGGCAATAATTAGAAATATGGTTCATTTGGCACAAGCTGCAAAAATTAAATGCAGAATCATGCCAGCATTGCATGAACTAATCAGTGAAAAAGTTTCAATCTCGCAGATTCGGGAAGTTGATGTTGAAGACTTGTTACGACGAAAACCAGTAGAGCTTGAAAACCATGTTATTGAAACCTATTTAAATCAAAAGGTGGTTTTGGTCACCGGTGCAGGCGGATCCATAGGTTCAGAAATTGTGCGTCAAATTGTAAGATTTAAACCAAAGACAATTTTATTGCTAGGTAGAGGTGAAAACAGTATATATTTAATAGAAGAAGAACTCAATCGTTTGGGAGATATAGGTGTAGAAATAATTCCGATAATATCTGATGTAAGAGACAAGGAAAGTCTCGAAATTTTATTTTCAAAATTCCATCCACAAGTCATTTTTCATGCAGGCGCACATAAACACGTCCCTTTAATGGAAGCAAATCCCCATCAGGCGATTTTAAACAACGTTGAAGGAACAAAAAATCTGGTTGAACTTGCTATAAAATATAATCTTGAGCGATTTGTAAATATTTCGACGGATAAAGCTGTTAATCCGACTTCAATAATGGGGGCATCAAAACGTGTGGCTGAATATGTTGTAGAATGGGCTAGCCGCCAAGCAAAAGAGAACCAATGCTTTGTTTCGGTTCGATTTGGAAATGTTTTAGGAAGTCGTGGAAGTGTAGTACCTAAATTTAAAGAGCAAATTAGACTTGGTGGTCCTGTAACAGTAACCCATCCGGATATGACAAGGTTCTTTATGACAATTCCGGAAGCGGCTCAGCTTGTATTACAGGCAGCGGGATTAGGGCAAAACGGAGCGGTATATATTTTAGATATGGGTGAATCTGTAAAAATTGTAGATATGGCAAAAGAACTCATTCGATTATCAGGGTTTGAACCTGATAAAGACATTAAAATTCAATATTCTGGTATAAGACCCGGAGAAAAACTTTATGAAGAATTATTGACTGCAGAGGAAGGCACAAACTCCACGCGTCACGAAAAAATATATGTGGCACGAAAAAGCCGATTAAAAGATGAAAATTTTGAAGAACTGCTTAAGCAATTATTTGATGATGCGCATCAAGGTAATAAACCAGCAATTCAATCCACACTTAAAAAAATTATTCCTACCTATTCTTTTAACGGGAAAGCAGACGTTTAAGCTTTTTTATGAAAACCGGTTTTATGAAACAACTTTTTTGCCGCATTCTACTACTGTTCTTTGTTATCTTTTGTACGCCAATTTCAGTAGCCAAAAGTGGTTCTCTCCCCATGGGGCATTGGTCTTATGATCTGATAGATCAATTAATCTCACGAGGACACTTTCACTCAATTAATGACGTTTCCAAACCCTATGATAGGGTAGATATTGCCAGGGAGCTGATTAAAATTGATCATAAAACCGTCAAAAATTCATTTGAGTTCTCATTGCTTGAAAAACTGGAATCAGAGTTGAAAAATGAATTGAATTCTTTAAGGGACGGTGTTTATCCAAGCAGTCGTTTAAATGTTAATACCGAAATTACTGAGTTTTTTTGGCAAGATTCCCAGAAAGATTTTTTAGGTAAGGGGCAATTTAAGCTGAAATCGTTATTAAATTTTGGCAAACATTTCTCGTTTCAAACTTCAACAATTATTCGGCAGAAAAACGCTTGCGATTTTGTCCCCAGAGAACGAGTTTATAGTGCAAACAATCACTATACAGAACAAGCGTTTATGAGTTATCATGACGATAACATAACCCTTAAATTAGGAAAGGATTATTTGGATTGGGGGTATGGGAAGAATAGTTTTGTCATTGATCAAACGTCAGGTTCCTACAATCAATTATTTGTGCAATGGAAATCCAAATATCTACGATATACCTACTTTACTGCAATCCTTGATAATCACACCTTTATTGATTCTTTGGCTAACAATAGCTTAGAAACTATAAATCGTTATTATACTGCAAGCCGATTAGATGTAAGCTTATTTAATCACGATCTGAAATTAGGAATATGGCAATCCGCGTTGTATGGTGGCAAAGATGCCTCGTTGGGTTTACGTTATTCGAATCCGATAATGATATACTATGCGGTTCAATGGAATGATTATGAAAAAGGAAATCTTTTAGTTGGAGCTGATCTAAGTTATTACCCATTAAAAAATGTTAATTTTTATGCCGGATTTGTTGTCGATGATTGGCAAATTAATAATGAAGGTTCGAGAGGGGAACTGATTCCAAACAAATGGGGTGGCAGTCTTGGTTTGAAATGGATAGATATTTTAAAAAGGTATAGTATTTGGGGTACAGATTTTTATATCGAACTTTCAAAAGTCATTAATCGAACATTTAACCAAAAAACGCCATATCAACGATTGCTTTACGGAGAAAACTTCATTGCGCATCCATTAGGATCAGATTTTGAAACATTGGATATGTCTTTAAAGCATTGGTTTTCAAACCATCTTCGATGTGCAATGTTTTTTAGTATTTATAATAAAGGAGAAGGAAATTTAAATGAATACATTGAGCCTTGGTTGGAAAAAGATGAAAATGGAAACTACATCTACACATTAGAAACCGGTTACCATGAAGATTCGCCGTTTGGAATCGTAGAAAAAACATACAAATTTGGTTTAGGCATGTTATATCAACCTAATCATCAATTTCTAACTGAAGTTCAGATTAAGCGTATATGGATAGATAACTATCGCAATATCAAAAATAATCATCTTCGGGATTGGGAGTTTTTAATTAAATTGTCTTATGAATTCCAATCAACATTTTCACTTCTATAAATTAAGTCACTCTGATCTTCATTAACATTTGAATTTAAGCGATCAATACTTAACTTTAATTTTACATCATACCTCATTGGTCACTTTGAACTCTTCAAATTAGATAGGAGCAATTATGTCTACTATTGAAACATTAATTCAAGAAAAAAGGACAATTTACCCACCAGCAAGTTTAAAAGAAGGAGCAATCATTCAGGATTATGAGGCCCTTTATCAATATTCTGTAGCTTCACCTGAGCGATTTTGGGATACAATTGCTTCAGAATTAATGTGGCAACAACGTTGGGAAAAGGTTGTTGAGTTTAAACCGCCTCATCATCAGTGGTTTTTAGGCGGTAAAACCAACATTACGATTAATGCTCTTGACAGACATGTTAATAGTCCAAAGCGCAATAAAGTAGCTATGATATGGACAACTGAAAGTGGTAAGGAAATTGTGTTGACATATGATCGATTGTTACGAAGAGTTTGCCAAGTTGCCAATGCACTAAAACGAATTGGCGTCAAAAAAGGTGACCGAGTTATAATTTATATGCCTTTGACTGTTGAGGGAATTTATGCAATGCTAGCTTGTGCACGAATAGGCGCAATTCATTCGGTTGTTTATGCAGGTATGGGTGTTCATGCATTAAAATCAAGAATTGATGATAGCCAGGCTAAAGTTGTTTTTTGCTCTGATGTAACCTATCGAGCCGGTAAAACCATTCAATTAAAAGGGATTGTTGATGATGCCATTGAACTATGCGAATCAGTTGAAAAAGTTGTTGTATTGCGTCGGCAAGAACCAAAATTGGAACTTAGTTCTGAACGTGAAATTGATTTCTTTGATTTTATTGAGGATGAATCCCAATACTGTGAACCTGAAATAATGGATGCTGAAGATCCCTTATTTATTCTTTATACCAGTGGAACAACTGGAAAACCCAAAGGCGTGGTTCATGTTCACGGCGGTTACATGGTTGGTACATATTACTTAACCAAAGCATTTTACGATGTTAAGGAAACTGACATTTTCTGGAGTACATCGGATATTGGCTGGATAGTTGGTCATAGCTATATCGTTTACGGCCCACTTGTTAATGGGGCCACGATTTTGATTAGAGAAGGCGCGATTGATTATCCTGATGCCGGTATTATTTGGAAAACTGTGCAACGGCATGGCGTAAATATAATGTTTACAGCCCCAACCGCCGTTAGGATGTTTATGAAATATGGGTCAGATTTTGTTAAAAAATATGATCTGAGCACGTTGCGTTTATTGGCATGCGCAGGTGAGCCACTAAATCCTGAAGCGCATCAATGGGCACAGGATAACATTGTGGGTGATAAAGGCTACGTGGTAGATAATTGGTGGCAAACCGAAAACGCAGCGCCTGTATTAGGAACACTGCCTGCTTTTGATGCAAAACTTGGAAAAGTCGGAAAACCAATGCCTGGTGTTGTTGCTGAGGTTGTATCACCGGATGGAAATCGTGTAAAACCTAACGAAGGAGGTTTATTGGTTTTAAAACGTCCATTACCATATATGCTTAGAACAGTTTGGGGTGATGATGAACGATATCAGAACTATTGGCAAGATTTTCCTGGATGTTATGCCAGCGGCGATGTTGCGTTTTATGATGAAGATGGGTATTTCTGTGTATTGGGACGAGCCGATGATGTCATGAATGTAGCTGGGCATAGAATAGGAACAGCAGAAGTTGAAAGTGCATTTATTACACATCCTGCTGTTGCTGAAGCAGCAGTTGTGGGATTACCCGATGATGTTAAAGGGGAACGAATCAAAGGATTTGTTGTACTAAAAGGAGGTCATGAAGCAAATGATAATTTGAAATCAATTTTGCGGGATCATGTTCGTAGAGAATTAGGACCAATTGCAACGCCTAGCGAAATTGATTTCAAGGATAGTTTACCTAAAACAAGAAGTGGTAAAATTGTCAGGCGATTACTCAAAGCGCAAGAACTTGGTGAAGATGCAGGCGATTTATCAACCTTATCAGATTAAACGGATCAAGTAGCAGGTGATTTTTTTGCTTGCTACTTTTCTTTTTTCGGAGGGGGGAATTGAATTAAAGGGAAGATACTTTGCTTGTAAAATTGGGTTGTGTCTTCGGTTTTGGTTTCTTTATTTCCTGATTTTCACTGAATTGATAATCTTCAAAGATGTCTTCAGCCGAAGGAAATTGGTATGAACCGTCTTCAAATTGAAATGTTGTTTCTTTTAGACGGTAAACCAAAGCGCCGCATGTCCAACAATTGTAATGGTACATATTGGTACATAAACAGAATTTTGAATTTACCTCCGGTTTTTTTGGATTCTTTTCTTTGGCAGCTTCATATTCTTTAATGTAGTCGCAATGGCCGTCGTTGTCTAAAATATAGCCTAATGCCTCACAATTGGGTCTCATACTTTTTCTAAGCGCGGGAGAATTTTTTAACATGCGCATCGGGTAACCGGTAGGTGATACCATATTTACAACCACATCCGATTCCTTTGAATTCAAATAAGCTTGTTTTGCATCGTGAGGTATTCCCGATTCTAAAGCGATTGTAAATCGTGTAGCAACTTGTACTGCGCCAGCGCCTAACGATAAAAACTTACTGGCATCAGTACCAGTAAATATACCACCAGCGGGAATTAACGGTATGGTTAAGTCTTGATCTTTTAAAAATTGAAGAATTTCAAGAAAAATGTCATGAAGGTTGTATTTATTAACATCATTTATATCAAAGCCTAAATGACCACCGGCCAATGGCCCTTCAACAACAATAAAATCAGGAAGACGATTTAAACGAGTAGCACGATGTAGAAAAATTTTTAAAGCCCGGACAGATGAGACAATAATGCCAATTTTTACATCACGAAATCTTGGGTGATCCTTTATAAATTCAAGAGATCTCATGTGCAGGCCGGCGCTTAATGTGATCCCATCAATTCCGGCATCCATAGCAGCTTCAAGTCTTGCTTTAAGGGTTTCAACCGGATTGTTCATCAGTAATTTCTCCATGCAATTGATGAAAACTCCACCGGAACCTGTTTTAGCATCAATGGTTTTTGAAACATATAACTTTTGAGCATCGCGAATATCTTCAATCTCAAATTTTACAGCCTTCTTATCAGGTTTATTGGCAAAGGATTGATATTTTTCGCGCTTTTGCTTAACAAACTGTGTTCCAAATTCTCTGTCAGCTACTGCACAGATTTCAGCATCAGAAATGTGCCCAATCCCTCCTAGCCGTGCAGCTTCTAACGCTAAACTAGCTGTGGATATATTAACACCCATTCCTCCGATAACGATGGGTACATATTCGTGATTGCCAAGTTTTAGACGAAAATTGTCTACTTTCATGTTCCTAACTCTCCAGAAATATCAATAACAAAAATTAACAAATAGAACATTTGTAATAAATAGGGATTTATTCCGGTTTTTCATAAAAAAACAACCCAGAAATGCTATGAAAAATAAATCCTATTGTTGATCTTAAGGCCAAAAATTAAAAATGTATTTTTGAAATAGGCTTGGATAAGTTTCTGTGCGATTTTCTTAGCTTGGTCTTATTAACAGGGATTTAACCATAGAAATTTCTCAAATGTGTGAATGGTTAAAATTCTTATACCGATATGAAAAATATTCACCCAGTATTCGACCAAATATTAGGTCGTCAAGACAAAGAAGCAATTCTTAATCAAAAATCCATAGCGCTTTGGTTTACTGGACTTTCCGGTTCCGGTAAAACAACTATTGCCAGACATGTTGAAGGCGAATTGGCAAAACGAGGGTTTTTTACACAAGTGCTAGATGGTGATAACATCCGAAGCGGGATCAATAACAATTTAGGTTTTTCTGAAGAAGACCGTCATGAGAATATCAGAAGGATTGCTGAAGTTACTAAGCTATTTATAAACTGTGGTGTAATTACACTCAATTGCTTTATTAGCCCGACAATGAAAATGAGATCTTTAGCCCGATCAATAATTTCAGATAAAAATTTCTTTGAAATATTTGTCGACACACCATTAGATATTTGTGAGCAACGAGATGTAAAAGGTTTATATAAAAAAGCCAGAGCAGGCGAAATAAAGCATTTTACAGGTATAGATTCTCCGTTTGAAGAACCAAGAAACCCCAATTTGCATGTTAAAACACATGGGGAAACAATTGAACATTGCACATCTGTAATTATTGATGCAATTTTACCAATCATTTCTCTGAGGAACACCAAGTGATTTTTAAGGGGACAGATAACAAACAAATTCTAAACCAAGAATTAAAAGACGATATAATGAGCTCATATAAAATTTCGCACTTAAAGCAACTTGAAGCAGAATCTATTCACATTATCCGTGAAGTTGCTGCTGAATTTGAAAATCCTGTGATGCTTTACTCGATAGGTAAAGATTCATCGGTAATGGTAAGGCTTGCTGAAAAAGCGTTTTACCCAGGTAAAGTACCATTTCCACTGTTGCATGTCGATTCAAAATGGAAGTTTCGTGAGATGATTGAGTTTCGTGATAATTATGCGAAAGAAAATAATTGGGACTTAATTGTACACTCAAATATGAAAGCATTTGAGGAAGGCGTCGGACCATTTACACATGGCTCACAGGTGCACACCGATATAATGAAAACCCAAGCATTGCTCCAAGCCTTGAACAAGTATAAATTTGATGCCGCCTTTGGTGGCGCGCGTCGAGATGAAGAAAAGTCTCGTGCTAAAGAGCGAATTTTCTCATTTAGAGATAAGTTTCACCAGTGGGATCCGAAAAATCAACGCCCTGAATTGTGGGATACTTATAATACAAAAGTTCATAAAGGAGAATCCATTCGTGTATTTCCTATTTCAAATTGGACAGAGCTTGACATTTGGGAGTATATTCGTATCGAGCAAATTCCAATAGTTCCACTTTATTATGCCAAAGAACGACCAGTAGTTGAGCTGCATGGTACACTTGTTATGGTAGATGATGATAGAATGCCCAAGGAACTTAGTAAGAAAGCCCAAATGAAAATGGTTAGATTCAGAACTCTGGGATGTTATCCATTAACCGGAGCTATTGAATCCAATGCCACAACCATTGAAGCAATTGTTCAGGAAATGATGACAGCTACCAAATCGGAGAGAACCACTAGGGTTATCGATTTTGATCAAGAGGCCTCAATGGAGCAAAAAAAACGAGAGGGCTATTTTTAAGCTGCCAAATGTCACTATTCTTTCGAAGCTTTTAGAAACTTAAAAACCTAAAAACTGATGGATAAAGATTTATCAAAAACCTCTATAGAAGCATTTTTAGAACAGGATCAAAACAAGGATTTACTTCGTTTTTTAACCGCCGGTTCCGTCGATGATGGCAAATCAACTTTGATTGGTCGTCTCTTATTTGATACAAAAAAGATTTATGAAGATCAATTGGCCGCACTTGAGCGAGACAATTTGCGTGAAGGTCATGCTGAAAACGATACGGATTATGCGCTTTTACTAGACGGATTAAAAGCTGAGCGTGAGCAAGGAATTACGATTGATGTGGCCTATCGGTATTTTTCTACAAACAAGCGCAAGTTTATTATTGCTGATACCCCTGGCCATGAGCAATACACTCGAAATATGGTAACCGGCGCTTCAACAGCCAATTTGGCGATCATATTAGTTGATGCAACAGCAGGTATCATTACTCAGACAAAACGTCATACGTTTTTAGCGTCTTTATTGGGCATTAAGCATGTAGTACTTGCAGTTAATAAGATGGATTTGATTGGTTTTAAACAAGACGTTTTTGAAAAGATTTGCTATGAGTACAAAGATTTTGTGACACGTCTAAATATCCCTGATGTTCATTGCATACCACTTTCGGCTTTAAAAGGTGACAATGTAGTTGACCGGTCTGAAAAGATGCCTTGGTATGATGGAAAAACATTGCTTCATTTTTTGGAATCCGTACATGTAAGCAGTGATCAAAATTTCATTGATTTCCGATATCCAGTTCAATATGTACTTCGGCCATCACATAATTACAGGGGATTTGCTGCGCGAGTTGCAGCCGGCATTTTGAGAAAAGGCGATGAAGTTATGGTGCTTCCTTCAAAGAAAAAAAGTACGGTAGCTTCAATTACAACATTTGATGGTGAATTAGACTCAGCATTTCCTCCACTTTCTGTTGCTATGACCTTAGCTGATGAAATTGACATTTCACGTGGCGATATGATTGTTCACCCAAACAATGTTCCAAAAGTAGAGCGCCATTTTGAAGCGATGTTGGTTTGGATGAATGAACATGCAATGGGGCCGGATAAAAATTATATCATTAAGCATACCACAAACACTACTAAAGTACGAATCGATAAAATTCGTTATCGAATTGATGTCAATACGTTGAATAAAACTGATTGTAATGCTTTTGAACTTAACGATATTGGCCGTGCTGTATTTACAACCAACAAACCGTTGTTTTTTGATTCATATCAAAAAAATAAAACAACAGGTTCATTTATTCTGATTGATCCGATCTCATTCAATACGGTTGCCGTTGGTATGATTATAGACCGTGTAAGCTCAGAAAACATGCCAACTCGAATAACGGGCGCTGAACTTGGTAAGGCAAAACATGGTAAGAGCTTCATAAAAGAACCGGAACGACAAAAACGTTATAATCAAAAAGCAGTTACCATATGGATTATGGGCCGTCATGGTTCTGGTAAAAACCAACTGGCGTATAAAACCGAACGTGAACTTTTTGATCGGGGCGCAACAACCGTTTTGATAGATGGCAGTGTTGTTCGTTCGGGTTTATCACGAGAACTGGATTATTCACCTTCCGATAGAGCTGAGCATCTTCGCCGTGTGGCGCACCTCTGCCAATTACTTAACGACCAGGGATTGATCACCATTTGCACTTTTATTTCTCCGGATGACGATATTCGCAATCAAGTTGCTGAAATTATTGGTAAAGAGCGTTTTCATCTTATATATGTTGAAGCAGATCAAGAATTTTGCAAAGCCCAAGAACCTGACTTGTATCAAAAAGTTGAGCAAGGCCAGTTGCAATATTTGCCGGGTGTGGATTTGCCATTTGAAGAACCTGAAAATCCAGCGATTACGCTAGCTCAACAAGAAGCGAATATTGAGCCAACAGAAGTGATTGCTTATCTGGAAGAAAAAGGCATTTTCCCGTTACACTAATTTTAAGTTGAGTAAATTCAAAAAAATATTGATGAGTAAAAAAGAGCTTGATCTTGCAGTGAAAGCTGCAATTGAGGCAGGAAAAGAAATTTTAGCCATTTATAATCAGGAGAATATTGAGGTTGAAACCAAGGGAGACAATTCTCCTTTAACAAAGGCAGATAAAAAGGCGCATGCTGTAATTTCCAAAATGCTTTCTGATACAAATATCCCGCTATTAAGCGAAGAAGGTAAAGAGATACCTTATCATCAACGAAGTGGGTGGGATCGGTTTTGGTTGGTTGATCCGCTGGATGGGACGAAAGAGTTTGTTTCCCGAAATGGAGAGTTTACGGTAAATATTGCCCTCATTGAAGATAATGAGCCAGTAATTGGCGTGGTTTACGTTCCAGTTTTGGATGAACTATTTTTTGGGTCTAAAGGCTATGGCGGATTTCAACTTGTGGGAGCATCAAATTATTCTGAGAACATATCTATGACCATGGAAAAAGCAATAGCTTTACCAAAAGAGCATCGTAGTGAAGTTTACAAAGTTGTCGGAAGCCGTTCTCACATGAATAAGCAAACCTCAGCTTATATTGATGGGTTGAGAAAAATGCATCCAAAGCTCGAAATTGTTCAACGAGGTAGTTCTCTAAAAATCTGCATGGTGGCTTCGGGAGAAGCGGATATTTATCCAAGGTTTGGGCCGACTATGGAGTGGGATACAGCTGCGGGTCATGCTATTATGAATGCTGTTGGGAAAAAATTATATGAACCCAATTCGTTAATGGAATTAAGCTATAACAAGGAAAACTTGCTTAATCCTTATTTTATTGTGGAGTAGTTGATTTTAAGTGTCCTAAATACATAGCCCAAACTAAAATAGCAACATTTATATGACATTTGCCTCCGCAATAGTTTTTTTTGTTATCATTTTTATTGTTATTTCACTTTATAAGCAATGGTTAAGTCCCGCACTATCTTTTATTGTTGGCGTTTTGATTCTTGGTATTTCAGGAATTCTTGAACCTAAAGAGATTTTGGCGGGGTTTTCTAATGAGCAAATAGCCGTTATTATTTTACTTCTGCTTATAAGTGAGATTATTCAACAGACTGGCCTGACAGATCAAATTTTTGATCTTTTTTTTCGTCAATCAAAATCATACAAACAGTTTTTAGGGCGAATTATTTTAGTAGTTAGTACCTTATCTGCATTTTTGAATAATACCCCATTAGTCGCAGTAATGATGCCATACGTTCATAATTGGAGCAAAAACAGCGGCCACATTACGCCTTCAAAAATTTTAATACCTCTTTCTTATACCTCAATTCTAGGTGGATGCGCTACTTTAATAGGCACCTCGACAAATTTGATAGTAAACAGTATGATTGAGGAACAAGACATTATTCCAGGGCTCCGAAATCTCGAAATGTTTGAATTTGCATGGGTTGGCTTACCAATGATCATAATTGGAGGAATATATTTATTGGTATTTAGCTATAGGCTGTTACCTGAAAACAAAGATTTTTTTGATGAGTTCAAAGCGAATGCTCGACAATACCTAGTTGAAACTCAGGTAAAGGAACATGCTCAAATAGTTGGTAAGTCGGTTTCTGAGGCAAATCTTAGAAATTTACGAGGTTTGTTTCTGGTAAAAATTATAAGAGGTGAAAATGAGATATCTCCAGTGAATCCTGATATGAAACTCCAGCAAAAAGATATCTTGGTGTTTGCCGGAGATACAACAACAATTGCAGATTTATTGCATAATAATAAAGATTTGGAAGCGGTTGAATCTGATATGGTATTAGCAAGCCGAGCTTCAACTCATCTTGTTGAAGGCGTTGTGGCTTATAATTCCTGGTTGGAGAATAAATCTATAAAAGCGAGTCAATTTAGAAGTCATTACGATGCAGCTGTGGTTGCAGTATTACGAGGAGGTGAAAAACTTACAGGAAAAATAGGTTCCATTGTGCTGAAAGCAGGAGATGTACTGCTTATGATAGCGGGTAGAGATTTTGATAGAACGGTTCAGGGAAAAAATGACTTTTATATTTTGTCTGAAAATAAAAAATTGCCAAAAGTTCAGGCATGGAAAACTGTTCTGCCATTGGTTGGATTGCTATTGGCTATTTTCTTTTCCACATTTAAAATAGTTCCATTGTTTTTATCGGCATCGGTTCTCTTAGCCATGCTGTTAATGCTAAAAGTGTCGCCTTCAACGCAAATTTTACGTCGTATAGATTATAATTTGGTTATGATTATTGCCATGTCTCTTGCTTTAGGGATAGGTATGACTAAATCAGGAGTTGCTAAAATTATTGCTGATTTTATGGAAACTATTGTGATCCCATTTGGCGATATTGGCGTTTTAATTGGTATATACATGTTTACAACTATAATTGGGTCGTTGGTATTAAATAAAGCTGCAGTTGCCTTATTATTTCCAGTTGTGTTAACCTTATCTCTGCAAATGGATATAAACCCGATTCCATTAATATTGTGTATGACTTTTGCAGCGGCGGCTAATTTTTTAACGCCTATAGGATTTCAAACAAACATGATGGTGTATGGACCGGGCGGTTATTCTTTTAAAGATTATTTTTACTTAGGGCTTCCACTAACTATTATTTACATGTTTGTCACAGTTTCTGTTTTAAAAATAATTTATTTGTGATTTTTGTAGGCTATAGTTACACTTAAAAATAAATTTTCTATTTTTCGTCGTTAGTTGCCTCAGGTTGTAAAAAAGGCAGGCGCTACAATAAAAAAAATTGAGTAAAACTTAGGAGGTTGTTATGTTCAAACTTGTGCTTCTTCGACATGGTGAGAGCATTTGGAATAAAGAAAACCGTTTTACCGGTTGGACAGATGTTGATTTGTCCGAAAAAGGATATGAAGAAGCTAAAAAAGCCGGACAGGTTTTAAAGCAAGAAGGGTTTGATTTTGATATTGCTTATACATCGGTTTTGAAACGCGCGATCCGTACATTATGGCTGGTTCAGGACGAAATGGATTTGCTTTGGCTACCCATATATAAATCATGGCGTTTGAATGAACGACATTATGGCGGACTTCAGGGTTTAAATAAAGCTGAAACAGCTGCGAAATTTGGCGATGAGCAGGTACTTATTTGGCGTCGAAGTTATAATACGCCACCACCCGAGTTGGAAAAAAACGATGAACGTTATCCGGGCTTTGAACGACGATACGAAGACCTTTCAAAAACCGATCTGCCTTTAACCGAATGTTTGAAAGATACGGTTGATCGATTCTTGCCATTATGGCACAATGAACTCGCGCCAATTATTAAGTCAGGAAAACGATTGATTATTGCCGCTCATGGTAATTCGTTACGCGCGCTTGTTAAGTATTTGGATAACATTTCCGATGAAGAAATCGTCGGTTTAAATATTCCTACTGGAATGCCGCTGGTGTATGAATTGGATGAAAATCTCACCCCAATCAAGCATTATTATTTAGGCGATCAGGCCGAAGTTGAAAAAGCCATGGCCTCAGTTGCTAATCAGGGGAAAGCTAAAGCTTAATTAACGGATGTTGTCGTTTCTTTTAAAGCGGAAGTTGGTGCGAGCCTGCTCTCCGCTTTTTCATTTTAAACCTCATTGGTATGCGAGTTGCTCTCATTTGTCTGGTGTTATGCGCTCAATTAAGTTTTAATCTATGGGCGCAAGAACAATCGCCTTTGGTTGTTGGTACAAAAACAGCCCCACCGTTTTCTATTCAATCGCAGGATCAACAATGGGAAGGATTAAGTATTGAGCTTTGGGAAAAGATAGCGGGCAGGTTAGGGTACAGTAGTCGTTATGAAGCGTTAAACCTGAGCGAGTTGATCGAGGAGTTAAGCGATGGGAAGATTGATATAGCCGTTGCAGCGTTAACAGTGACAAGAGAACGCGAAGAGCAAGTTGATTTTACGCACCCGTTTTTTGTATCAGGTTTGGGAATAGCCGTCGGTTCCAAAATGGAAGGCGGTTGGCTTGTGGTTTTAAGCCGATTTATTTCGGAAGATTTTCTGAAGATCATTGTTGTGTTGATTGGAATTTTACTCTTAACAGGTTTCTTGATTTGGTTGTTTGAACGTAAGAAAAATCCGGATCAGTTTCCAGATAATCCCTTGCAAGGCATTGGCGCAGGTTTGTGGTGGTCTGCCGTAACCATGACAACTGTTGGTTATGGCGATAAAGCCCCGCAAAGCATTGGCGGGCGTTTAATGGGCTTAATCTGGATGTTTGCCGGATTAATTTTCATTTCGTCGTTTACTGCTGCTATTACAACCGCTTTAACTGTAGATGAACTGAGCAATAAAATTAATTCACCCAAAGATTTGGTGTATGTGGTTTCGGGCGCTGTAGAAGGATCGACCAGCCAGGCTTACTTACAAAAAAAACGATATGAATTTGTAAGTTTTGAAAATTTAGAAGAAGCGTTAAAGGCCTTAAAACAAAAGAAGATTCAGGCAGTGGTTCATGATAAACCCATTTTAAGCTTTCAGGTTTCCCGTAAATTTAAGCCTGATTTGCATGTGTTGGATGTTAGTTTCGAAAAACAATACTATGCATTTGCTTTGAAAAGTGGGAGCATTTTTCGTGAGCCGATTAATCGGGAATTGCTGGAACTTATTTCAAAACCGGAGTGGAAAGATTTGCGATACAAATATTTAGGTGATTCCGAAGACTAGCGCGCGTTCACTTAACAACATACTTGATAATTTCATTGGTGAATTCCTCAGTTGTGTTATTTCCCCCCAAGTCTTTGGTTAGAATTTTCGCTTCGCCATAGACACGATAAACCGCATTTAGAATAAGTTGAGCAGCAGTTTCTTCACCAAGATATTGAAGCATCATAATGGCTGAAAGCAATAATGCGGTTGGGTTTGCAATGCCTTGTCCGGCAATATCTGGTGCAGAACCATGTACGGCTTCAAAAATACTGACATGCTCTCCGATATTAGCGCCAGGAACAACGCCCAGACCGCCGACCAATCCGGCACACAGGTCGGAAATGATATCTCCATAAAGATTTTCCATAACCAACATATCGAACCGTTTGGGATTCATTACGAGCTGCATCGAGCAATTATCTACAATAATTTCATCGTAAATAATATCGGGATACGATTTAGAAACTTCGCGACAGCAATCTAGAAAAAGCCCGTCGGCCAGTTTCATGATGTTGGCTTTATGCACAGCGGTTACTTTTTTGCGATGATGCTTTTGAGCATAGTCAAATGCAAATTTAGCAATGTTCAAAGAGGCTTCACGAGTAATAATTTTTGAGGCCTGCATTACCCCGGGGGCGATTTCATTTTCAATGCCGGCATACAAACTTTCTGTGTTTTCTCTTACAATTACTAAATCAATTCCGGTATATCTAGAGTAGGCTCCCGTTAGGGTTTTAACCGGACGTAAATTGGCATAAAGTCTCAGGGATTTACGAAGCTGTACATTTGCAGATTGAAATCCTTTGCCAACTTCTGTGGTTAAAGGACCTTTAAGTGCAATTTTGTGTGTTTCAATTGAATGCAACAGTGCCTTTGGTAGCGGATCGCCATACACTTCCAAAGCTGATTTGCCCGCTTTATAGCTTTCCCAACATATTTCTACTTTCGCGGCATCAATAATGCGTTGAACCGAATTGGTAATTTCCGGGCCTATGCCATCTCCCGGAATAAGTGTAATGGTGTATTTGGGCATGGATTTTTCATATAAATTTTGGGCATATGGGTCCTTACTATTGTTACCCTTTTGTTAGGTAAAAGGTTCATTTTTAAATAAAAAATTTAAATATGGTTTGAAATGAACATATGTTCATTTATATTATTTTTTAATGAACATATGTTCATTATAAATGATTCATTAATTTTTATGCCAGGTCCATATAGACGACGACGAATCCAAGGACTTCCAAAATGCCAGGGATTTAAGCCAGCAGGAAAAGCAGCCAGAAATCTTGATACTCAAATACTATCATTGGATGAGTACGAAGCAATTCGTTTGGCGGATTTTCTAAAGTTAGACCACCATGAAGCTGCGACGAAAATGGGCATATCTCGCCCGACATTCACTCGGCTTATTGAAAAAGCTCGTCACAATGTGGCCTCAGCCTTGGTTGAAGGCAAAGAGCTAGTCATTGGCGGTGGCAATATTGATGTTACGATAACAACATATCGTTGCAAAACATGCGGCGGTATGCAGGATAAAAATACGGGTGTGAACCTAAAGGACTGTCCGGCATGTGGATCTGAAAACTTGGAAAATATGATGGATCATTTTCTGAAGCATCAAGCCTCGGAACAGTTTCGAAAGAGGCGTAGAAGAGGTGATTAACTCATTAAACAAAGGAGAACATTATGCCATTAGGAGATGGAACAGGGCCATATTGGGCAAAACGAGTTGAAACGAAGCAACACTTAAATCAAGGTTGTGGTTCAGGCCAAAAAAGAAGTTTTTGGTGTGGTTTTGGATCAAGCCGAGGTGATCGAAAGGATCAAGGATTCCGACGTCGCATAGAACAAAATCATCGTTTTGGGAATCAAAATCCGCAATATATCTCGCAAATGAATGATCTCGTAGCCCTGAAACATGAAATTTCAAAGTTAAAATCAGGTTTAAATGAAAATCAGCCCCAGCATAAAAATAAATAACACTAATAAAGAAAGGATCGCATTATGAAAGTTGCTGTTGCATCGGATGATGGAAAAACTATAGCTGAACACTTTGGACGAACGCAAGGATTTATCATCTATGACATTTCTGAAAAAGGGGAAATCGTTTCTAAAACGTATCGTCAAAACAATCATACCCATCATATGCAAGGTCATCATGACGATCATACTCATGGGCATGACCATGGTCCGATATTAGGATTGCTGAAAGATGTGCAAGCGGCAGTATCGCGGGGTATGGGTCGTCGAATTTTGTATGATCTCGATGATGCCGGTATCAAACCCTTTATTGTAACTGTTACGGATGCGGATGAAGCGTTAGAAAAGTATTTGCAGGATCAGTTGGAGAGTGATTTAAACCGACAATGTAATCATTAAATGTATATCGAAAAGATTAAACTATGGCTCTAAAAATAACGGATGAATGTATTTCATGCGGGGTATGCGTTTATGAATGCCCCAATCAGGCAATTGTTGAAGGCGATATGCAATATGTCATTAAACCGGAACTATGCACGGAATGTATTGAAGATTACAATTCGCCTCAATGCGTTGAGATTTGCCCAAACGATGCAATTGTTCCCGATCCGGATCATCAGGAATCAGAAGAGGAGTTGAAAGCTAAACGCTAAACGCAGTTTCATTAAGTCCTGAGTAGAAAAAAGGGTGAGGCAATTCACCCTTTTTAGTTTGGATTTTTAAGCAACATCTTGTTCTTCAGGCAAGGATTCAGAAATCTGTTCTTGCTTTATACGCGTAGGATGCAATGTAATTTCCTGAAATTCGCTTAAGCTTGAGCCGTACAAACTTGATGCAATGGCTTTGGTTACGGATAAGAAAAGCGATTTTCCACCAAGGCAGTTCTGGCAATAGGGATGTTTAACCTGAAAATTTCTAAAACTTTCAATAAGGGATTTAGATTGTTCGGAATTAAAAACTTCTAACAGGGTATTCTTTTCTAAAGAACCGATATTTAAATAATTGTTGAAATCTGCACAACAAAAACTCACATCGCCATTCCAATACACCAAGCAGCTTTCTAAAGTCATCGAGCGACATCGGGCATATTTTGTAGGGTACTTGATCTGTTCTTTGACACCGTAAGCCCAAAAATCATTGCATAGATACGATTCAAGGGTGATATTGTCGGTAACATGGATCATGGTCGGTTGTAATTTCGCAACTTTCCGAAGTTCCTCTGAAACCGGTTCATCATCAAAACGATAACCGGTAATATCATAAATGATTTTCACCCATTCCTTAATGCTGGAAACCACCTCATCTTTAGAGTTTAATACCGATACTTTTTCAGGGAACGACATGTATTTGGTGCCCAAGGTATTAAGAAACCTGAAGCGGAGGTGACTTTTTGTACCACGCGAAGTAAGAATTTCTATAAACTTTTTTAAACGCTCTACATACGCCTGAAACTTCATTGACGTTTTTCTGATCTTAAACGACTCTTCATCCGGGGTTTGCAGGGATATGATGATGTAATTAAAATCCATTTCAGCAAGCTTTTTACAATTAGCTTCTGTCAGCAGCAAACCATTGGTTGTAATATTTAAATTAACACCGCTATCTATGATATATTGGCTTAATTTGTCCCATTTTGGATTCATCATGGGCTCACCATAGCCGGTAATTTCAATTTCTTTGGTAATATTGTGCTCGACAACTTCATCAACAATTCGTTTTAGCAATTCATAATCCAGATGGCCTTGTTTTCTGGTCTGGTAAGGATAAGGGCAAAACGTACAAGCCATATTGCAGAAATTCGTGTACTCTAAATACAGGCGATTTAAAGGAAAATTAATACCTTTGAGTGAGGCAAGTGATGTCATGAAAACTCCTTAATAAACAAATTAAAAGATCCTGTGATAAAAATAGATACAGCAAATGTAAACAAATGCCGTAATTTAATGCGTTCTGTAATTTATCATAATTAATTCATAATTTTTTGTGCAACTCTTTTGCATTTGTTGTCTGAATTTTGAAGCAATTTTGTGAAAAGAGACAACAAGCCTAAAAAATAGAGGAATAACACCTGGATTTTTTTACCTAATTAAATATTTCATTAAATTACCGGTCTAGTTTAAAGGTGGATAAAAAAGTTTATGTGATATGCGCCATGGAAATTATAGATATTACCCCCTCGTCCAGAAAACAACCACCCTCTTTTTTTCGTTGCCCACACCACCCTCGATGATGTTCTTTAAGGTTAGCCGGTGAATGTTTAGAGTTTTTTCAACATTCATATCTACCAATTAAAACAGTGATCTGTTTATATTGAAATATTTTTTTTATTTGATAGGTAAGATACTCTTAAATTTAAAAATCTAAGGGCAGCAATTGATGCCCAAATAGTCATATAAACATTAAGGAGAATTTGTTTTTAGAATTTTGATGGTTTAGCATTATGGAAAGAAACAAAGAGCAAGGTTTATATAATCCTCAGTTTGAACATGATTCATGTGGTATTGGATTTGTAGCCAATATTAAAGGGCATAAATCCAATGAAATCATTCATCAGGGGCTTGAAATTCTAAAGAATTTAAAGCACAGGGGGGCTTGCGGTTGTGAAGAAAATACAGGAGACGGTGCGGGATTAATGATCCAAATTCCTCATGATTTTTTTAAACAGGCTTGTAAAGAAAAGTTTGAATTACCTGAGTCCGGCGAGTATGCGGTTGGTATGGTGTATTTGCCACCCGACCGATTGAAACAGCGGCAATTGGAAGACATTTGTTCGGAAATGATCCAGGCCGAGGGTCAGAAATTATTGGGTTGGCGTAGCGTTCCTACAAATAATTCCTCATTGGGTGAAACGGCCAAATCGCAAGAGCCGGTTGTCCGCCAGGTTTTTATTGCAAAAGGGCAATGTGTAAACAGCACATTGGAGTTTGAGCGCAAGTTGTATGTCATTCGTCGCCGAACCACCAAAAGTATTGTCTATTCCGGGTTGTTAGGAAGTGATTATTTCTACTTTTCTTCGTTATCCTCCCGAACCATAACCTATAAGGGCATGTTGATGCCTGAGCAATTAGAGAGCTATTACCCTGAGCTTTCAGATCCTAATATGAAAAGCGCACTGGCAATGATTCATTCCCGCTTCAGTACAAATACCTTTCCAAGCTGGGATCGCGCTCAACCGTTCCGTTTTATTTCTCATAATGGTGAAATTAATACGCTTCGCGGAAATATAAACTGGATGTATGCCCGTGAAGCTAGGTTGAAATCCGACTTGTTCGGGAAGGATATTGAAAAGTTAAAGCCGCTTATTTTAACCGATGGTAGCGACTCTTCGATGTTTGATAATTGCTTTGAGTTTTTGGTCCTTTCGGGCCGACCGATGGCGCATGCCGCGATGATGATGATTCCCGAACCATGGACAAATCATGAAAGCATGGATGAAAAGCGCAAAGCCTTTTATGAATACCACAGCTGTTTAATGGAACCGTGGGATGGCCCTGCATCTATGGCCTTTACCGATGGCGTTCAAATTGGCGCCGTGCTGGATCGAAACGGACTCAGACCTTCGCGATATTATGTCACCAAAGATGATTTGGTGATCATGGCCTCCGAAGTTGGCGTTAGTGATGTTGCGCCAAGCAGAATTTTGCACAAAGGACGTTTGCAACCCGGACGTATGTTCCTGGTTGATACCAAAGAAGGACGCATTATTTCCGATGAGGAAATCAAAGAAAAAATCGTTTCGGAGCATCCTTATGATCAATGGCTCAAAGAAAACTTACTCGATTTGGACGACCTTCCCGAAGTTCCATGGCAAGAGCAACCACCGCATCACACCGTGCTCACCCGGCAAAAAGCCTTTGGCTATTACCGAGAAGATTTAGATGGCATTATTTTACCAATGTGCCAGCATGGGATTGAGCCGGTTGGCGCGATGGGTCATGATGCGCCGCTTGCTGTGCTTTCCAAACGCCCTCAGTTGCTCTACAGTTATTTTAAGCAGCTTTTTGCACAGGTAACCAATCCGCCGATCGATTCTATTCGTGAAGAAATTATTACATCTACCGTAACCACAATTGGCTCGGAGGGAAACCTTCTGGATCCAAAGCCTGAAAGCGCCAGAATGATAAAGCTCAGTTCGCCGATCATTACAAATGAAGAGCTTGAAAAATTAAGGCGCTACACTTCCGATGGATTTAAAGCCGAAACATTACCCATAGTCTTTGATGTCAATGGCGGCGGAGAGGCTTTGGAAAAAGCGATGAACAAACTGTTTGAAAAAGCCAATAAACTTATTGCCGATGGGGTAAATATCATTATCCTGTCGGATAAACGCCAGCTTACTCATGATCATGCGGCTATTCCGGCGCTTTTAGCGGTTTCGGGTTTGCATCACCATTTGATTCGCGAAGGTAAACGCACAAAAGTCGGCATAATATTGGAATCGGGAGAACCGCGTGAAGTTCATCATATGGCCTTACTTGTCGGTTTTGGTGTTGGGGCAGTCAATCCTTACCTGGCATTTGAATCCATCGGCGAGTTGATTGAGGAAGAGCGGCTCAAAGACATCAGCTACGAAAAAGCCATAAAAAATTACACGAAAGCTTTGGTTAAAGGTATTGTGAAAACGATGGCCAAAATGGGCATATCAACCATTCAAAGCTATCGGGGCGCACAAATTTTTGAAGCCGTTGGTCTCAACTCCGAAGTCATTGATAAATATTTCACTTGGACATCTTCCAGAATCGAAGGTATTGACATAGATGGCCTGGCCAACGAAGTGTTGGAACGCCATCGGAAAGCTTTCCCGCCAAGAGAGATGCCGGAAGAAGATTTAGAGCCTGGCGGCCAGCATAAATGGCGATTCAATGGCGAGCATCATATGTTCAACCCCATGTCGATCCATTTGCTTCAAAAATCCACCCGTAAAGGCGATTACGAAATCTATACAGAATATGCCAATATCATCAATGAGCAATCCGAACAATTGAGCACGTTGCGCGGTTTGCTGAAGATGAAATTTAAGAACGAACCGATTGATATTAATGAAGTTGAGCCGATTGAATCGATTATGAAGCGGTTCAAAACCGGTGCAATGTCGTATGGCTCAATCAGCAAAGAAGCTCATGAAACACTAGCTTTGGCGATGAATCGTGTTGGCGGAAAAAGCAATACGGGCGAAGGTGGTGAAGATCCACAGCGTTATGTGATTGGAACCAATGGCGATAGCAAAAACAGCGCCATTAAGCAGGTGGCTTCGGGGCGGTTTGGCGTTACGAGTCATTACCTGAGCCAGGCCAAAGAAATACAAATTAAAATGGCCCAGGGGGCTAAGCCCGGCGAGGGAGGTCAGTTGCCTGGCGGTAAAGTGTTCCCGTGGATTGCAAAAGTCCGCCACTCCACGCCAGGCGTTGGATTGATCTCGCCACCACCGCATCATGATATTTACTCGATTGAGGATTTGGCAGAACTTATCCACGATTTAAAAAATGCAAACCGTGACGCCAGAATATGTGTAAAGCTTGTTTCAAGCGTTGGCGTTGGAACTATTGCCGCCGGGGTGGCCAAAGCTCATGCCGATGTGGTACTGATTAGCGGTTACGATGGCGGAACAGGCGCTTCACCCATGTCGAGCATTAAAAATGCCGGTATGCCTTGGGAGTTAGGATTGGCAGAGACGCATCAAACGCTGGTAATGAACAATCTCCGAAGCCGTATTGTGGTAGAGACTGATGGTCAGATGAAAACCGGGCGGGATGTGGCCATTGCCGCCTTGCTTGGCGCAGAAGAGTATGGTTTTGCAACCGCGCCGCTTGTTGTGATGGGATGCGTGATGATGCGCGTATGTCATAAAAACACGTGCCCGGTGGGCGTGGCTACCCAAGACCCGCTCTTGAGGCATAAGTTTAGTGGAAAGCCCGAACATGTTGAAAATTACATGCGCTTTGTGGCCATGGAAATGCGTGAGTACATGGCAAAGCTTGGATTTAGAACAGTGGATGAAATGATAGGCCGCGTTGATAAATTGGAGCCGGATCGTGTCATTAACCATTGGAAAGCCAAAGGGTTGGATTTATCAAAAATCCTCTATCAACCCGATATCCCGGATACGGTTGGTCGGTATTGCAGCATCAAACAAAATCATGGCATTGAAAAATCGTTGGATGTCAATGTCTTGCTTAAAATTGCCGATAGCTCCATCAAATACGGTAAGAAGCTTCATAGCACGTTGCCGATTAAAAATACTGATCGCGTTGTCGGTACAATTTTAGGGCATGAAATTTCCAAACATCATGGCGAAGCCGGCTTGCCGGAAGATACCATTCATCTTCATTTTAAAGGATCGGCAGGTCAAAGTTTTGCCGCGTTTGTACCGAAAGGTATGACGATGGAATTGGAAGGCGATGCAAATGATTACACCGGAAAAGGTCTTTCGGGCGGTAAAGTGATCGTCTATCCCCCGGATGAAAGCACGTTTGTGGCCGAGGAAAATATTATTGTCGGTAACGTGTCGTTTTATGGGGCAACCGGTGGCGAAGCTTATATCCGGGGAATGGCAGGCGAGCGTTTTTGTGTAAGAAACAGCGGCGTTCGGGCTGTGGTGGAATCGGTTGGCGATCATGGATGCGAGTACATGACGGGCGGACGTGTGGTGATTTTAGGCCATACCGGACGAAATTTTGCAGCCGGAATGTCCGGTGGTGTGGCTTATGTCTTTGATATGGATGGCAAATTTGAAAATCGTTGCAACCAGCAAATGGTGGATTTGGATCCCTTGGATGATGCCGAGGAAATTGCCGAGGTTAAAGAGATGATTCAAAAACACTTTAACTATACCTCAAGCACAAAGGCCAATCAGTTGTTGTCTTTATGGGAAGAGATTTTGCCGAAGTTTGTCAAAGTTATTCCAAGGGATTACAAACGTGCCATGGAAGCCATGAAGCGTGTCAAAAGCATGGGTGTTGAAGGCGAAGATGCCATTATGATGGCTTTTGAAGAAAATGCGAAAGATGTAGCGCGGGTTAGCGGAAATTAGTAAAAAGATAGTTCTTACAGGTATTATGGGAAAACAAACAGGATTTTTAGAATACGATCGTGAGATTCCTCAGGATAGGGATCCTTCCAAACGCATACGCGACTGGGAAGAATTTCATCTTCCGATGTATAGAGAAGAGCTGGAAAACCAGGGCGCCCGTTGCATGGATTGTGGCACGCCATATTGCCATACCGGCATGATTTTATCGGGCGTTGCCAGTGGTTGCCCGATCAACAATCTTATCCCGGAATGGAACGATTTGGTCTATAAAGGCTTGTGGCGGCATGCTTACGAACGGCTAATGAAAACCAATAATTTTCCTGAATTCACCGGCAGGGTTTGCCCTGCGCCGTGTGAAGGATCATGTGTTTTAGGTATTATTGAACCGCCGGTAACCATCAAAAATATTGAGTGCTCAATTATTGATCGTGCGTTTGAAGAAGAGTGGGTAGAGCCTCAACAACCTAAACTATGCACAGGAAAAAAGGTGGCTGTGGTGGGTTCCGGCCCTGCGGGCCTTGCTTGTGCGGCTCAACTCAATAAAGCCGGACATCATGTTGTGGTTTATGAACGCGACGATCAGGTTGGCGGGCTTTTGATGTATGGCATTCCCAACATGAAGCTTGATAAAACCGTTGTACAGCGACGCGTTAAGCTTATGGAGGCCGAAGGCATTGAATTTATCACTAATACCGAAGTCGGTAAAGATATCGCCATTGAAAGCCTTCAAAATGATATGGATGCCATAGTGTTGTGCTGTGGCGCTACAATTCCTCGCGATTTAACCATTGACGGTCGCGAGTTAAACGGCGTCCATTTTGCGATGGATTTTCTAACCGCCAGTACAAAATCGTTATTGAATCAAACGCAGCCAGAACTTACTGCAGAAGGCAAGCATGTTATTGTGATAGGCGGTGGAGATACCGGTACGGATTGCGTAGGTACATCGCTGCGCCAGAACTGTAAGGATGTGGTTCAGCTCGAAATTATGCCGAAGCCACCATTCCAGCGCGATCAAAGCAATCCTTGGCCTGAATGGCCCAAGATATTTAAAATGGATTACGGCCAGGAAGAAGCTGCGGCCATCCAGGGGGATGATCCCAGAGAATATTGCGTCATGACAAACAAATTTGTGGGCGATGGAAACGGTAATGTAAAAGAAGTGCACACCGTAAAAGGCAAGTGGATTACACTCGAAGACGGCCGCAAAACACTTAAAGTGATTCCGGGAACGGAAAAGGTGTATCCGGCCGACCTGGTGCTTTTAGCGATGGGTTTTATCGGACCGGATGAAACGATCCCAAAAGCGCTCAATCTTGATCGCGACGCCAGAAACAATGTTAAAGCCGATTACGGTAAATTTAAAACCAATGTGGATGGCATTTTTGTTGCCGGTGATATGCGTCGGGGACAAAGCTTGGTTGTTTGGGCGATTAACGAAGGCCGCGCCGCCGCCCGCGAATGCGACCGGTATTTAATGGGTGAGACGCAGTTGCCTTAAGCGGTTGTTCTAATAGTTTTTTTATAAAAGCTCTGACTGAAAGGTTGGGGCATCTTTTGTGAGATGGGAAGTTATTTTAATTTTGAATAAAGTTATTAACATTTCTAGAAAATTTAATAGCAGAATTTATGCTCCATTGAGCCAAATTATTAATGGGGTTTTTCCAATATTCTCATCATTTCGATTTTGTTGATTACGAAATTGTTTGCTTTCGAAAAACCAATAAATAGTTGAGGTGTTTTTTCATTAAAATTAGCATTTGCATACCAAGCATACGAACGATCTTCTAAATCAATCCAGGTATTATCAATGATATTTGCAGGTATTTGACTTACTAAATCTGGAGTAGAGTTATTTGTCAACATATAAGTAGCCTTTTCTAGCTTAGCTTTAAAAAACCAATAGCCACTCATAGCGGCTATTGGTATAGTTTATATTAAAAGTTAAATTGTACTTTAGTTGCAGTTTTTTTATTCATTGTACCTATCTCTTGTCCTTGAGGTATCCTTACTGCAGGGAATACGCCTTTTTCAAATAAAAGTATATTTAAAGAGCCTCCGTATTGGAAATAACCAACCTCCTCTCCTTTTACAATTGGCTGTGGAGTATCTCCCGAAGTGATTTTCTTGAATTTTGAATCAAAAATAACTGATGAAATGGTGTTTAACCCAACAGGAATCATAGCCACTTTTCCATATTCTTTGGTTTGAATTATTAGATAACCTCTTCTAAAATGTTCAAAGATGCTATAGTCATATCCATAACCAACATCTCCATTATGAATCAGTTCAGGAAAATCTTTGATTCCAAAATAAATGCCTGCTACGTCTTCGTTTGATTCAATTACCTTTCCGCTTACTGGAGAGTGGTAACGGTGATAAACTGTAGGCATTAAAATATTAGAAACAGCTGTTCCTCCTTCGAAGTAAATAGTATATTTTGATCCATTTAAAAGCTGATAAACGCTAAGTTCCTGCGTTTTAATACTTAAAGGTTTATTTACAGTAAGATTATCATCAATCATATTAACTATTGCATCTGCTGGAGATACAACAACAGAATCATCATTTGGAGAGCTTACAGGTCTTGGTGTGATTAATTCTCTTGAGAAAAATTGATTGAAGTTTTGATACCCTCCCTCTGGGATAATATATTTTGACATTTCCTCTTTGCCAATTTCGGTCATCCAATGCTTAACAAGTGTTTTGGATTCAGAAGAATCCATTTTCTGACCATTTAAGTCTACATAAATAGCAGTCATAAGATACCCTATTCCACCTGTTACAAAATTTAACCCATTTTGATTTTCGTAGTAAAGCCAGCTAAATTTTTGGATGTACTGTAATCCTGTTTCAAGATCAGGATTCCACTGATACCATTCTTGGAAGAAGTCACATAAATTATCTAATGCTTCATCTTCAGGTTTATTCCACTCATATTCTACACTTGGATCCGTCTCTTGTGGAAATGGTTTTACGGTTTCTACGGCCTTTAAATACATTGTTCTGAAATTGCAGTAATCAGCGTTATACCAATTTCTAATTAATGAGATAAAATCATTAATACTATTAACTTTAAAATCTTTTTTTTCCATATTAGTTATTATTTATGTGGGTTGATATTAAATTTTATAACAGATAACATCGTGATAAACGAAATTTCGTTTATCGGGAGTATATGCTATACAATTTGTTCGTTTATTACGAAAAATAACCCGTAAGACGGGGGTAACTAATGAAATGATTAGAGTTAAGTAAAAGTATAAACTTTTATAGAGTGTTCAAAACCAAAAATGGGAATTCTTTCTTATTCAAAGCATTGTTTTTTTATTACTTTCGTTTAAATGTAAGTTGTACCAGTCCGCTCTTGTAAGATTTGCTTTCCACCAAATCAAACTTCGTCTCTTTTGATACGCCATTAAATAGTTGGATGCCTTCTCCAAGGATAATGGGAATAAGGGTCAGGATCATTTTATCAATCAGGTCGTTGTTGAGAAGCAGTGTGTTTATTTGACCGCCGCCAACCAGCCAGATATCTTTGCCGCGCTTAGTTTTAAGCTCTTTTACAAAGCCCGCAATATCTTCCGATATGAATGATACATACTCGGTGTTTTGGTACTCTTTTGAATGAGTGAAGACATAATTGGTCTTTTCAGGGTAAGGAAACGGGACATCAAACCCAAGTACCATTTTATAGGTGTTGTTGCCCATTAAGGTGGTATCAATGGTATTATAAAAGTCATGGTAGCCGTAATCTTCGCCAGGCGTCTCATACTCAGGATAGTGCAGCCAATCAATACCGCCATCCGACCGAGCGATAAAATTATCAAGGCTGGCTGCACTGTATAAAATCACTTCTCTCATAGCAAATTAGATGTCGCTTATAACTTAGCGAAAGCCATTAGATTTTTAGTTTGCTTTTAAACGCTGCAGATATTCAAATGGTGTCATGACCGGTATATCAGAATGTTTGTAATCTTTCTCATTGCGAGCTAAAATATTTGGCGATAAACAAACAGGTAATGACAAGAATAAAATCGTGCATTGAGCCTGCCGAAATGCCGATTTTGAAGATCATGTTCCCTTCGGCACGCTCAGGGAACACTAATTTTGTCATTAGTAACTTGTTTCAGCATCTCAACCAAATAGGCATTTTCTGAGACCCTGAAATTAATTCAGGGTGACCGATAACGTAAATGTGTCATTGGAAGAACTATCAATTACTAACAAAGAGTATATCTCGGTGCGACCGATAATTCATTTCTAATGATTGTGCTCTTCATGGGTATGTCCATCTTTTTTATGGTCTTCATTTTTCACATAGTCCATTCCACAAACAGGGCATTTGCCTGCGTTATCACTCCCACTACCTATGCAATGCATTGGGCACACATAATCTGACGTGAATTCAGTTTGATTACCCGTTTGTTCAGTTTTAGTTGTCTTGTTCGACGTATTACTGCACGAAGTGAGCGTTAATCCCATAGCTAATAATGCTATTAATACGAAGTTGAATTTTGATTTTGTCATTGTTATAAAATTTAAAATGTGAATTAATAATAAATGATTATGTGGATTGATTTACCAATTTTATTCTGATGTGGTTTCAATACCCGCAGCTTGCAGTGAAGAGACAACCTAGATCAAAATCATAGTGAAAGACCAAAGATTATTCTTCACTTCTGGTGCCCTGTGGTTTGCTGCGCGGCAGTTCATTACTTATGTATTGGTGCGTTTTTGAAATTTCTATGTATGGTATCCTGCACTATTCCGCAAGTGAGCATTTTTTCTCCGAAATAAGGATTAAGTATTTTCTCGTGTTTGCTGATCCATTCCGCTCCATGATTATCAAATGCCATTGGGCAATGCTGCACAAAGAATATATCGCTCACCACACCAAAAACGTTTAATGATTTTATGAGAGCCTGTGATAGAAAATCAAATTGTTTTCGTTGCTCTTCAATACCGCTTAGTTGAATGATCTTTCCACCATGCAATTGGAGCGCTTTTAATTGTTCCATCCAATAGATATGGGCTTTGTCCTTTACTAAGCTCATATCTACGTTATTCACAGCCTCTAACAAGTCTTTAGATTTCATGGCTGCTTGCTCGGCATTGCTCTCCACCAAAGCGTCTTTCACGGGTAAATATGCATTAGCCACATTGGTGAGTTGCTTTTTAAACTCCAAAGGCGTATGGCTTGTATAATCGGGTAGATGATGGGAATGAACGGCGTTTTTTGCCATGACATGTTTATTCATCATACTGGCTTGATTATTCAACTGTGCCGAAGCATCAATGACAAATGCACCGTTTGTGACGACTTCTTCTCCAAATGCTAGTCCGTTTATAACCGTATAGCCCGTTTTTGTGGCATCGCCAATTTCTATTTCTCTGTACTGGAAAGAAGGAATTTCGGTATCTGGCATTTTCACATATACAACAGAGCGCTCACCGGTCCATAGTACGCTTGATTTGGGAACAGTAAGATCAGTCGATTTCTTAGCGGTATTCAGCTGGCCGCTTATGAACATTTCAGGCTTTAACTTTCCGCCTGTATTTGTGACTTCTGCTCTAATTGTGGCTACTCTGGTTTGTGGATTAATGACAGGATTTACAAAGGTGATGTTGCCAGTAAAGGTTTTATTTGGTATCGAAGGCGTAATAAAGCTAATTTTTCTACCTGCTCGTATCTTGGGCAAATCATTTTCATAGACATCAAACAATGCCCAAAGAGTGTTTAAGTTCTGAATATGAAATAACACCTGGCCTGTGGTTAAATAATCGCCGACGGAAACTCTTTTTTGAGTGACTATTCCGGAATGGTCTGCATAAATGTTAAAGGTTTCACGAATGGCTCCCGTTCGTAAAATATCCGACACAGTTTGGCTTCCTATTTTCCAGTATTTCAATTTGTTTTTGGCCGCGGTTAATAGCTTCGGGCTTATGTCTTTTATTTTTTGAGCTTCTAATAATTCTTTTTGTGCGGTGATTAATTCCGGTGAATAAATTGTAGCTACCGTTTGGCCTTTATTCACCTGCTCACCGGTGTAGCTAACAAACAGCTTTTCAATTCTACCCGGGATATGTGTAACCAAGCTTGCTGACCTGGTTTCATCTGCCTGGATTTTACCATTAAGTTTAAGGGTCGCACCATCCGAAGCCACACCATTACCGACTATGGTTGTTTGAATATTGGCTAATTTGATAGCTTCGGCAGTCATTTGAAAGCCTGTTTCATGATCATTACTGGTTTGGCCTACACGTATTAAATCCATTCCACAAATCGGGCAATCGCCCGGCTCGTTTTGGCGGATTTGAGGATGCATTGAACATGTCCATTGTTCGTCTGCTTTTGTTGATTTTATATAATTCGGTTGGTCATGTGAGTGACTGTTGCTTTCTTTAAACAACATCCAACCGAGTAATAACCCTATTGCTAATGCAATGCTTGCGATGATATATGATTTATATTTTTTCATTTCCAATAATTTTAGTAGTCCGTTAATCTTTCAATATTAAATTTTGCCAGGTGAGTTTGCGTAACGGCTTTTATTGCTTCTAATTCATACCTGTTTATATTGCTTTGCAATGTCATCAATTCATCAAACCTTCGGCCCTTGCCGCTGTATTCGGCCAATAATATGTTGTAAGCGCTGTTTGATAGTTCTATTTGTTTTTTAGCCAGTTCGTAGATCAACTTAGCGCTTTCATAATCTGATTTGTAGGTTTGAATATTGCGAAGCATTCTATTGGTCAATTCTTCTTTTTGAAGGCCGTAGACTTGTTTTTTAAGTTGCTGTTCCTGTTCTACAGCAGCATACTTTTTCCGATAAATTGGAATAGAAACCACAATTTTAGGTATTAGAATATCTCTGCCGTTGTCAGCAGGAAAGGCATCGGTTCTGCCAGTGACAAGGCTATAATCCAAACCAACTCCAAAAGTGGGTTTCCCTGATAAAGCATTTAAAGCAATCTCTTTATTAGCTGTCTCTATATTCCAATCCAGTTGCTTAATTAATGGGTGGTTGGCTTGGATTTTCTTTTTGTATTGCACCAAATCATAGGCTAAGTCAGCCGGCGTTACCTGATTTGTATAGACTTGAATTATGGCGTTTGTTGGATTATTCAATGCTTCATTTATAGTAGCCCTAAATCTCTCTTTTTGTTCTTCAAGTAGTTGTATTTGCTTGTCGAGTTCTTCAATTTTTAATCGAACTGTAAGCACATCCGAAGCAATGGATTTTCCACTTTCAACTTTTGCCAGCGCCACCCTTTCTATGGTTTCGAAAATGCGGATATTCTTACGAAGAATGGCTTGCTTGGCTTGAAGCAAGTAGAGATTGTAATAAGCCGATTTTATGTTATAATCTATGTTTAATCTTACCGCTGCAATCCGCTCATATTTTGATTTTGCCATAGTCACCGCCACATCTTCCCTGGCTTTTAGGGTGCCAAACCAAGGGAACATTTGGCTTATTGAAACACTCAGTACTTGACTGCCCAATCTTGTTTCAGGCCTTAGTATAGGCACGCCAACTCCAACTGTTGGGTCAGGTAATTGAGTGACTTGTGGCGCTTTTTGTAGGGCAGCTTCGTGTTCTAACTGTACAGCTTTTAATTCGGGATTGTTTGAATAGGCTTTGCTTAGAAGGCTCTCCAATGACTGCCCTGGCAGTGTATTGGTAATTGCAAAGAAGCCAAGTAATATGAGGATACATTTAGTTTTCATTGCCAGTCGTTTTTACATTCTTGGAATATTTTAAACCACTCTCTTTCCAAAGGGCATAAAGCACCGGAACGGTGAATATTGTGATGACCTGCAAAGTCATCCCGCCAAAGGAAGGAATGGCCATGGGAAGCATAATATCGGCCCCACGTCCTGTTGATGTGAGCACAGGAAGTAATGCCAAAATGGTTGTGGCTGTGGTCATCATTGCTGGTTTTATCCTACGCAAGCCGCCTTCTACAACAGCATCTCTTATCCCATCAATAGTCTGCGGTGAATTACGTGTGAAACTGTCTTTTAAGAATGTGGCGACCAAAACCCCATCATCTGTAGCAATACCGAATAACGCTAAGAAGCCAACCCAAACGGCTACACTTAGGTTAATGGATTTCATTTGAAAGAGGTCTCTCATATTTGTTCCCAAGAGATCAAAATCCATGAACCAGGGCTGAGCGTATAACCAAATCATTATAAAGCCACCTGAGAAAGCCACAAACACTCCCGAAAAAACCATTAATGATGTTGTAACAGAACTAAACTGGAAATAAAGAATTAGAAAAATGAGGGCTAAGGCTATTGGAATGATTATGGATAGTCTTTTATTAGCTCTTACTTGTTGCTCATAATTTCCAGCGAACTTGTAATTGATTCCAGCCGGTAAAATCAATTCACCTTTTTCAATTTTGTCAAGCAAGTATTTCTGTGCATTATTGACCACTTCAACTTCAGCAAAGCCAGCTTCTTTATCAAATAATACATACCCGACCAGAAATCCGTCCTCACTTTTTATGGCTTGCGGTCCTTGTTCATATTTAATCTCTACCAGATCACCTAATGGTAGTTGAAGGCCATTTGGAGCGGCTACTAAAATGTTTTTCAAACTATTTGGGTTGTCTCTTAGCTCTCTTGGGTAGCGTAGGCGAATGCCATATCGCTCCCGGCCTTCTACCGTAGTCGTCATTACCAAACCACCAACAGCAGCCTGAATTTGTTTTTGGACATCAACGATTGAAAGTCCATAGCGACTTATTTTTTCACGGTCAATATCAAAAAGCATATAAGGTTTGCCGACTATTCGCTCGGCAAAAACAGCTGGCGCTTTTACACCCTTTACTTGTTTTAGGTGTTTTTCCAGTTCCAAGCCAAAAGCTTCTAGTGTTTCTAAATCAGATCCTTTAACCTTAATGCCCATTGGCGCTCTCATGCCAGTTTGAAGCATTATCAACCGCGTTTCAATAGGCTGTAATTTGGGAGCGGAAGTAACGCCGGGAATATTGGTTGCAGCTACGATTTCATTCCAAATATCATCGGGTGAATGGATATGCTCGCGCCATTGGCGGAAATATGATCCATTTTCATCTTGAACTAAATCACGAATTTTTAGTCCTCTGAATAGCGCGTTGTTATGTTCGATAGCATCGCCACTGGCTAAAACATAGTTTCCATCTTTATTTTTTTTGAAGCGTAGCCGGCGGCCATTTGCATCTGTCATATATTCTGATTTGTACAGAATAACATTTTCATACATTGACATTGGCGCGGGGTCTAAAGCGCTTTCTACGCGCCCTGCTTTTCCGACTACAGTTTCTACCTCCGGAATGGCGGTTACGGCCATATCTAGCGCTCTAAGGTTTGCACCATTCATCTCCATACCTGAATGTGGCATCGAAGTTGGCATCAATAAAAATGAACCTTCATCTAAAGCAGGCATAAACTCTTGCCCGGTGTTTTTGGCTATTTGAATGCCAAAGAAAATTAATGCGGCAACGAGCAGTAGAAATAGCAACTTTACCTTTAACAAGAAGCGTAATATGGTTTCATAAAAATGAATGATCAGATAAAAACCGCCAATTAATACGCCAGATATGACCGCAAAGAAAAGGAAGTTTGTAAATACGGTTTGAGTAACGCCAAGCGGCATCCAAATTTTAGCCAAAAGCCAAGCCACCAATAAGGCATAAACGACATTTCTGGCTGTTTCAAAAAAGGAATGGAATTTCCCATCGTTAAATGATTTCAACCAATGGCTGATGATTCCCGTTAAGCCTACCGCTAGACCAATAATGCCCAAGTCATAAAATTGCCCGAATAGTAAGAAGACGCTCAATGCCATTAATGCAATATTGTAAGCAATGGACATCCATTTTGACTTTGCTTTTATGCCAAATAATTGTGTGGCCAAAGGCGGTATAATCGTAATGGCAACCACTGTTGAAGCTATTAATGCAAAGGTTTTTGTAAAGGCCAACGGTTTGAATAATTTGCCTTCGGCGGCGACCATTGTAAATACAGGTAAGAAACTGACCAGAGTGGTAGCAACCGCAGTAATCACTGCTGATGCGACCTGGGTAGTGGCATTATAAATTGTAACCGAAAGAGCTTGCTTGGGCGGCGCTGATTTTATATGCGCTACCATGCTTTCTATGAGCACGATGCCCATATCCACCATAGTTCCGATAGCAATAGCAATACCTGATAGCGCTACAATATTGGCATCTACGCCGAAGTATCGCATGGCAATAAAGCACATTAATACAGCAACGGGTAAAGAACCTGCCACCAATAAAGAGGATCTAAGATTGAGCAGCATTAGAATGACTACGATTATGGTAATCAGTATTTCTAATCCTAATGCTTCCTGAAGTGTACCTAAGGTTTCATTGATTAAATCGGTACGGTCGTAAAATGGGACAATCGTAACTTGCGATATAGTACCATCCGTCAATGTTTTAGTAGGCAGTCCGGGCGCTATCTCGTTAATCTTTTCTTTTACATTGTTAATGACTTCCAGAGGATTGGCTCCATAGCGCGCAACCACCACACCACCTACGGCTTCTGCACCCGATTTGTCCAAAACACCCCTGCGAGCAGCCGGACCGATATTAACTACAGCCACATCCTTTATTCGGATCGGGACGTTGTCCGTAGCTTTTATAACAGCATTTTCGATATCTTCAATAGACTTTACATAGCCTAAGCCCCTGACAAAGTATTCAACCAGATTTATTTCTAAGGTCTGAGCGCCAATATCCAAGTTGCTTTCCTTTATGGCTTTCATAACTTGATTGAGTGTAATGCCATAAACGCGCATTTTGTCCGCATTGACATCAACCTGATATTCCCGAACAAACCCGCCAATTGAGGCGACTTCTGAAACTCCTGAAGCGGAGGATAAACCAAAGCGTACATAGAAGTCTTGAATGGATCGTAGCTCGTGCAAATCCCAACCGCCTGTTGGGTTTCCTTGTTTGTCTCTGCCTTCTAATGTGTACCAAAAAATTTGTCCTAATGCTGTTGCATCTGGGCCTAATGTTGGTTTTACATCATCGGGCAGAAGATTGCCAGGTAGTGAGTTGAGTTTTTCGAGAATTCGGCTTCTACTCCAATAGAACTCTACGCTTTCATCAAAAATGACATAGATACTCGATAAGCCAAACATTGAGTTGCTGCGGATGCTTTTTACTCCGGGTATCCCCAACAATGAAGTGGTTAACGGATAAGTGATTTGATCTTCTACATCTTGTGGAGACCGCCCCATCCACTTGGTAAATACGATTTGTTGGTTCTCACCAATATCGGGTATTGCATCCACAGCTACCGGGTCTCTTGGTAAGCTATTGATGCCTAAATTGAAGGGGATTGTAACAAAACCCCATCCCACAAATAGTAATAATAAGAGCCAAGCGACAAGCTTATTGTCTATAAAAAATTTGATTATTTGGTTTAACATTATTCATTTTCATTCTAAAAATTTGACAATTAGAAAAAGCCCCAAGCTGCTAACCTAAGGTTTGGGGTGTGAATGAAAATGAATAAATCAAGTAAGGAAGGTCTGATACAGGACTTGAATATCCCTATCCGGTACGGGTTGTTTATAGAATTTATCGGGGTGAAAATCTGATTCTACATTGTAGTTAAAAATGTAAGCGGCCAAGACTAGAGCTACAAATTCTAACTTAGTGTCTTGAAGCATTGCCAACTGTGGGCTTGGCGCTTCAACATCTGACTTTTCGATAACAATCGTTTCATTGTGGCAGCAATTATCTTCATCAGCTTCTGCTAAGTTATTGGCTTTATGGTGACATGTCTTTTTAGTTTTGTGGCAAGCTGGGGTTGATTGTTTTTCGTGACAACTTGTGGCTTTGCCAAAAAAGCTAATTTTTTTGAGTTGATCCTGGCAATAGTGTACATCCATAGAAAATCCTGTTGAAGACACAAGCAACAACAAGGCCATTGAAATAGCTGTAATTCTATGTGATAGACTTTTTTTTATCATTTGTAAAGATACATTTTTAAAGCCGGATTAAAATATTTTCAGATTAATCTTGTCTTTTCTAAGAAGTATGTGTGAGACTCTACTTTTATTCTTATCCATTGTTATCATAATATAGTCTTTCTTACATATCGTTTTTGGAAAAACGATGCTGTAACTACCCATGGATCATTTTCTGGTAAAACAATAATTTCAGGTTTAAAAATTTCCTGTTTCCCAAACCAGGCCTGCTCGGCTTCCACCCGATGCTTTAACAAAGCTGATTGCTGCTTAACAGACTTCTTTTAACGTTCGCGTCAAACATCAATGTACCAATGTTGTGTGTAGTTTTTTTATTTCTTCAAGTGTTGTTGTTTTAAATTGTCAATTATGGATTGAATGTTTTTCTGCCCTCCATCCATTATCTTTTTAGCAATCAAAGCATCTTCTTTATCAACGGGCTTATATTTTAAACTCCAACGTGCATTTTCTATTAAAATCGGCAATAAATCAATTCCCTTTTCTGTTAAAGAGTAGCGAATTTTTTGTTTGTGTTGCTCATCACTTTGTTTGAATATTATACCTTCTTCTTCTAAGAATTTTAATCGATTGGATAGAATATTTGATGCTATTTTTTCTTTGGATTGCAGAAACTCGCGAAAGTATCTTTTGTTATTAAGCATCATATCTCTAATAATAAGCATCGTCCACTTATCGCCAATTACTTCAAGTGTCAAATTTTGGGGACAATATGATTTAGGTTCTTTCAAAATAAAATTATTAAAACCGCTTGCAATTTACAATTAGTTAGTTATATTTGAAACTGATTTCATTTTACAATCAGTTAAATTTATTAAATATGACTTCAAATCAAAAGAGTTATTCAAAAACAGTTAAAATAAATTGCAGTCCAAGTGCTGCTTTTGACGCATTATCAATCAAAATTGGCGATTGGTGGGGTGATCAAGATAAACCTGCAAATCAATTAGGTGATGTATTCACAATGTCTTGGGGGGAACCATGGTATCAGTTTAAGATCGTAGAGTATATAACTCATGAAAAGATTACTTGGGAATGTATAGACTCCAAACAAATTATTGGAGACCTTGAAGGTGTAGAAAAAGAATGGGTGGGTACACAACTTCAATGGACAATCAGTCAATTAAACGAAAATGAGATTGAACTTATTTTTAAACACGAAGGGTTAGCGCCGGATTTCATTTGTTATGATTTTTGTTCAAATACATGGGATAGGTTCTTAACGTTCAATCTTAAAAAATATTTAGAGAAGTAAATTAATCTATTTTCCAATGTACTAGAATTAATACCCAAGTAATTTGAAAATCACACACAACAGACTTTAAGGATAAGCAGCTTACCAGGGGATATCTCGGCAGCCATGTTGAGAAGTCAGCTGAAGCCATAGTATTCTGATTATTGGTAGACCAGGAGAAAGGCAGAAGATTAACCGTTCCAAATTAATTTGGGATGATCGAGGATATAAAGATAGTGCCATAGTCCCGGTTAAGTCCTTCATGAAGAGGTACACAGTAACTAAAAAAGAAGTTGCCAAAGGTTAGTGAACTGCTGGATATAACCTGTTCCGAACTTGATTCGGGAAGACCCGCTTGGTTTGTCTTGAGCGAAGCCGAAGGACGCGGCGGTGTGAGGAGGCGTACTGGCAGTCATTCGTCCGCCAGCCGTCTACTCGATTAGCATTAGTTTTTTTTTAGTTTAAAGAATACCGCGAGGCTTGCCCCGGGGTAGTTCATTCCCACCAAGCTGATATTATCCATACATGTCTTGTGTCTCCTGGTCCAAAACGGCCATATCCTAAACCTTTTATTTGACCTGGGGCAATTGTAATTGTATTTGTCGAATAACTCGTATTTAATCCTAACCTTTGACCATAAGTAACCCCAATTCTTCCACTAGAATTATTGTTTGATTTTAATTTCCAAATAAATCCATCAGTATTATAGACCTTGTAGAGGGATAGACATCTTTTAGGGTTATTCGTATTACAATTTGTCACAAGGGATTCCATGTTCTTTACTTTATCAGTTTCATTTGAATTTTTAACAATAAAGTCAGAAGTCAATTTTTGTGGAATTATTAATTCTTTTGGTGCTTCATACTCTTTAGTTATTCCATCTTCTTCAATTGTGAAAAAATAATTTAAATAAATTAATGTTGAAGCGACTCTAAATAATTCTTCATTTACTGGTGAAATCGATATTCCAGTAATTTCTGTTCCTTTTAAAAGTGTTCCTTTTTTAGACCAATTCAAATTTACGACAGACCCGTTATCTACTTCACCGTTTTTTTTAATCTGGACTAATTTTTTTCCACTTGCATCTGACAGGGAATAATTATCTAGAAATTGAGCTATTATTTTTTGATTTTTATTTCTTACAATGCCCGTACTTGTTACTGTGCCAATAATATCTTTATTTACAATTATTTGTCCAGAGTTATTTAGTGCAATAACCTCTATTTTATTATCAAAAATTTTAAAACTAGAAATTTTTAGTTCTTGTGCATTTAAATTTCCGATAACTGCTATCAGTACAATCAGAGTTTTAATTAAGTTTTTCATATTCGTGTTTTGTTTTAATTAATGCTAACGGATCAGTATAAGCGTAGTGCGGGTTTCAAAGCACTTCACTTTCAAGTTTGTACCGATGTTTATCTATTTTTAATTCGTTCATTTTAAGCGCTTCTCCGGCATTACGTTTATACAATGTTACCTGCGAGTTTTCTTACATATAAAAACTATATTTCAGTTCCATCGGATCACCTGGGCCCAAGTATTTGAGAATTTCTCCAACATTTCGTGCACATTCAATTGTAATGGGATATTTCCTGTCAAACTGGGTATTATTCCAATTCATTTTTGTCAAGCCAATAATTTCTTCACAAATAAGATATGGAGACTCATCATATTCAAATAATCTAACTTCTATTGGACTTGGAATATATTTACCTGTATATGTTTCGTAATGTGGAATTGAGCCTCTAGTATACAACAAATGTCTATCTTCAGTAAGTTTTAAGTGAGTACCTCTTAATGGTGGATATTGTTCTGTACGATATAGTCTAACGGGAGAAGGTTGGATTGCAATTAGGTCAACTTGGTAAATATTTGATTTTTTTGCAGCCTGTTTAAATCCATAAATCTCATCTGAGTTAAAATTAGATGTTTTATGAAGCACTAATCTTTTTGGATAAATTTTAACAGAATCGTAATATTCTTTTAGTGAAAGTGATAGTAGATTAAAAGCTTGTTCTTCAGAAAGATGTGGAATTCTATTGTTTTTATTAGTTCGAATTTCTTCTCCTCTTAGAATTACACCTTTACCTAATTCATTGAAAATTTGAGCAATGCTTGTTTGTGTACTTTTCCTATCTCGGCTTCTGTAAAAACTTATACCTGCATAACATGTAGTTTCCGAAAAATCTTTTCTAATCAAAGCCCATGGTGTGCCTGATGCTTTGTAATAAATTGCAGTAAAAAAATTCCATGCAATTGTTGCAGGATCCTGCATTGTTGCATTTGGATTTGAAATTTTATCCCTCATTAATTGCAAAGGAATTTTGTGCTTCATTGCCTTTGCTTTTAATAATCGTCTAAAATTTTGTTCTAAATAATTAGTTTCTTCATATTCATAGGGATCACTTTCATAGTTTTCATCCTCTTCTAATTCTTCATCTATATTTTCTTTTATGGAGGTTAGAAACTTATCGCTTAAAACACATAGTATTACATCAGGCTTTTTATTATTTGATAAGTATTTTATCTCTGTTAGATATAATTCAGCAATTAGTTCAATTCTTTCGCTAAGTTTATCACAATTATTAATTATGTCTAGGAAGTCAGAATTATTGATGTTTCTAATATACCCTTCATCGTAAACTATTTCAGATTTAAAACCTATACTTCTATTAAATCCACAAAAATTCATAAACAGGTTTGGATGTGGATTTTTACTTTGTTTTCCTTCAATATGTATTTTTGAGTTTTCCAGCCATTCAAGTATCTGGTCAGTGCTTTCGGACTTTCCAATAATACCAATATTTATTTTTTCAGGCCGAACAAGTTCAATATCATATGGATTAAAAGAATATATACCTTGTCTGGGACAAATATGCTGATCTGTTCCAAATTGCAGACTCGGTTCTTCTATGAATTTTATATTCATCAATCGAATAAAGTTTGTGTTAATTCTGTATCCTCAGTTAACAACCCATTAATATTCTCAGTCTGTACTTCTTTAACTGGTAGCCATTTTTCATCGTTCAACTTTGGTGTGAATGCAATTGGTTTAAACTCATTTAGTTTGAGAATTATATTTTTATTAGAAAATAAATCCTCATACCTCAAATAATAACTCCAAAATCTGTAGAAGTAATAGACAGACTTATTACTTTCTAAGCGCTTAATCCCAGACAAGTATGATTCCTCAAACCTGCTTCTCTTCCTTCCACCTGGATTTGTAAAACTCCAAGTTGAGTTTATTACTAAAAACCAATCATTATTTAATAATTCAAAACTAGGTTTGAAGGCTAAATGTTTGTAACAAATAACATGATTCTCTATTTTATTCCTCAATTCAAAAATTACAGTTTTTTTAGCTTTGTTTATTGCTACCCATGAAACTGCTTTGGGACCTTTGTTTTTCTTGTCAATTTTGAATCTAATAATCCCTTTTTTATTAACCCATTCTAAATCTTTGAAATAACAATCCTGAATTAGACTGTTTCTAAGTATATTTTTAAATATTTTTAGTTTGTCTTCATCTGCTAAATAGTATTCAGAACTATCATTTTCTTCGATTGTACCTTTATCAACTGCACTGCGTAAAGGTTCATTGCTATTATAAAGGTTTCGAAAGGTATATATTCTATTGTTTCTTAATACCCAGTCGTTAAAATAGATTTCTTGATGTATCAATTGGTTTTTTAACAGCCTTCCCTTATCTTTTATTTTCCTTATTCGTTTCCAGCCTTTTGATTCTCTATATATATTTATTCTAGTTGTAATAACTTCTTCGTCTAAAAACAAATCTGCTGAATAAAGCTTTTCTGGTACATTTATTTTTAACAAATTACAATATAGATTCTCATATTCACTTTTTAAATAACCAGATTTAAACTTTTTCTCTCTTGATTCAATTTGGATATCAGAAAACTCATGTTTAAATATTCTCGATATGTAGGTTAGTTTTTCAAGTGATTGATTACTAAGTCGCTTTATTAAGTCATTAGTGTCGAGGATATGTTCTGTAACATCAAATTGAAATTTATTATCAATAAGCGATGATATTTTAGAAATAGGATAATTTTTATTCTTTCCAGCAATAAAAAAGAAATATATAACATCAAAATAGTCTGTTTGAGAATGCTCAATGAATTTTGTTAAAGACTCAATAACTTTTTGTGATGTAGCTGTTGAAGAAACTTGTATTCCAACACGATTATGAAAATCAGCCAGATCTATTGATGGATAGTTTTTATGGGATGTAATGTTTAGGTTTTCTAGGTCTAAATCAAGAACTTTATTTAGAATTGGGATTAAAAAATTCTCAGCATGAATATTAATATCGTATAACCCTTGTGCATTATACGATTTCACTTCTTCTGTAAATCTCGAAGAATACTTTATTATTTCATTTATAATACTTTGTCTATTCATTTATGTCTTTCAAAAACTTGCAGGTAACATCGGGATAAGCGCATTCCGTTTATCGGGACTATATGCTATAGAAATGTTCGTTTATCACGCAAATTAACCCGTAAGATAGAGGGGTTATAACATTTAATACATTTAATGTTTAGAGTTAACTCAAGATATATACAATTTATTATTTTTCAAAAATGCATTAAAAAAATCATGACTGGAAAAACCGTTTTGATCACAGGAGCTACCGGCGGCATTGGCAAGCAAACGGCTTACGATTTAGCCGGGCTTGGCGCAAATACCTGGATACATGAAAGAAATTTCGAATGTAAGAAAAAGGGAGATATGCCTTTATTTATTGGACTCTTTTTTAATCAATATTTCAAATAATTCGTTAGTTGTTATTAGTCTTTTGAATCCCGAATTTTTTAGTCCTGTAATAAGCTTTTTTATGAAAACGGTGGGGGACAATGGAATGATTAACCACGGTGACATTTCTTAGAATGAGTTCATAAGTTTCAAGGAACTCGTTTTCGGTGAGATAAGCAATATATTTTATTTTTATGATTTAAGATTTCATAACGAATATATTCTGGAGCGAAGAAATGAAAGTATTTTGATCCGTTGATTATTATTTGAGCGATTCTACTATTAATATTTAGAATTGCACTAAATAGAATATTGGAGTCAACAATAATTTTAGTCATTAAAACCAATATCTTTTTTTATTCTGGCCCAACGATCTTTTTTAACATCTTTGATTAAATTATCAAAGTCCTGCTGAGTTGCTTCGGAATTTGATGTCAATTCTTCATAGCTAAGGTAATCAAGAATTGATTGAATCCGGGTTGCATTATTTCCTGCTTTAAACCTGACCAATATCTCATTGTTTTGTCGTTCTACGATCATATTATATTTTAATAAAAATTTGCCTATTTGTGATAAACCTTCGATTGTTTTAACTAAAGTAAATTAAAAAACGCATTAAAAAAATCATGACTGGAAAAACCGTTTTGATCACAGGAGCTACCGACGGCATTGGCATGCAAACGGCTTACGATTTAGCTGGACTTGGCGCAAATGTTTGGATACATGGCCGAAATCCGGAACGTCTGGAAAATGTTTTGTCTGAACTTAAAAACATTGCCCCTAATGGCCAGCACGGCTCATGCCAAGCTGATTTTAGCAGCTTTGCACAAACTAGAAAACTGGCCGAAGACGTGAATCAGTCGCTGGATCGTTTGGATGTGCTTATCAACAATGCCGGCGTGTTTATGAATGAGTTTGAGGAATCTGAAGATGGCTACGAGATGACTTTCGCCGTCAATCATCTGGCGCATTTTTTACTCACGCTCGAACTGTTGCCGTTGCTTCAAAAAAGCGCCCCTTCACGCATCATCAATGTAAGTTCTATTGCTCACCAGGGCGGCGGAATAGATTATGATACTTTAAACAGCAAACATCATTTTGATGGGTACAGGGCATATTGTCTCTCAAAACTGGCTAATATTCTCTTTACCCGGCAGCTTGTTTTGGAGTTGGAAGGCACCGGGATCACCGCTAATTCACTGCATCCGGGAGTGGTAACTACCAAGCTTCTTTGGGCTGGATTTAGTATTGAAGGCGTTGGATTGGAAGAAGGCGCTGAAACTTCGGTGTATTGCGCGAGCTCACCGGAACTTGAGAATGTAACCGGAAAGTATTTCATTAAGAAAATGCCGGCCACGCCTTCCAAATACGCTCAGGATGATGAAGCCGCCAGAGAATTATGGGATAAAAGCCTGGAGATGGTGGGTTTGCGGGATTAGTCATGAACAAGTTTTGAGTCTGCTGGCTCACTTTGCTCATAAAGCACTTCAGGATCGATATCAGCATGATTTGCCCATTCGACTGTATCAAAGCTTATCTTAACAGTATTAAATAATTTGATGTCTTTAAGCTGCTTAAACAAGCCAATATCTAGATATGGCTTCATATCGAACAGTCGTTTTTCCCCATTCTCAAATGTAAGCAATAGTTTGTAATCTTCTTTAGGGGCGACTTGTTTTACAGCAAGATACATAATTGTTATTTTAAAGGTTCAATTTTGAAAGGCGTTTCTCCGTTTTGACATAATTCCCAATCAGCCAGCAATTCTTCTTTATGTATTTCCATCCATGCTTGAATTAATCTGGTTTGTTTTAAAGGCATTTTACCTCCTAATAATTCAAAGTCACCAATGCTAAAAGATGCTTTATTATTTTGATAATAAGCATGGATATGTGGTGGATTATGTTCACTGGGTGCAAAATACATTCTAATGATGATACCATAAAACATAGAAATAGTAGGCATATTTAATACTGTTATTTAATGTATCTACCTATCAAAAACCAACTTTTGCCCGTTTAGTAGCGGTTTAATCTCGCCGTTTTCATAGACAATCTCTCCATTAACAAGCGTTGCCACGATGCTGGATTTAAAGGTATACCCCTCGAACGGCGACCAGCCGCATTTGTAAAGCGCCTTATCACTCGTTACGACATCGGGCTTGTCAAGATCAACCAAAACCAGATCGGCAAAATAGCCTTCACGAAGATATCCGCGATCAGTGATATTATATCTTTTCGCTACAGCATGGCTGGTTTTTTCTGCGATGCGTTCCAATGAAAACAAACCTCGGTGGAAGTGCTCCAAAATGGATTGGAAGGCATGTTGCATCAATGGCAAACCGGAGGGTGCCTTAAAGTAAGTGTTGCTTTTTTCTTCAAGCGTGTGCGGGGCGTGGTCGGTGGCAATAATATCAATCACATCGGTTTGAACCGCTTTGATGAGCGCTGCGCGGTCTGCAGTGGTTTTAATTGCCGGATTGCATTTGATAAGCGTGCCTTTCGTGTCATAATCCTCCTGATCAAAAAACAAATGGTGCGCGCACACTTCCAGCGAGATTTGCTTGTTTTCAACCGCGCCTTTGGTAAAAAGCTCTAATTCCTTTTCGGTGGTAATATGCAGGACATGAAGCTTAGCGCCATGAGTTTTGGCAAGTTCCACAGCCATTGAACTGGATTTGTAACACGCCTCAGCGCTGCGGATATCAGCATGGCAACGGATGGGTACATCTTCGCCATACTTTTCACGAAACTTTGCTTCATTTTCCAAAATGGTGGGCGAGTCCTCGCAATGCGTGGCTATAAGGGTGGGAGCGGTTTTAAAAATAGCGTCCAGTGTCTCAGGACGATCCACCAGCATGTTACCCGTAGAGCTGCCCATAAACACTTTAATGCCGCAAGCCGAAGTTGGATCCAAAGATTGAAGCTCTGTTAAATTATCATTCGTGGCACCCAGATAGAACGAGTAATTGGCAGCCATTCTTCCCTGAGCCAGTTTGAATTTTTCTTCCAGTGCATTCAGGGTAGTGATGGGCGGATTGTTGTTCGGCATATCCATCACCGAGGTGATCCCACCGGCCACGGCCGCTATGGATTCGCTTCGCATATTGGCTTTATGGGGTTGGCCAGGCTCGCGGAAATGAACCTGATCATCAATCATGCCTGGAAAAAGGTATTTTCCATTGGCATCCAGAACCGTATCGCCATATTCTGGGGTGATTTCGGCGGCAATTTTTTCAATGCGTTGGTTTTCTATGAGAATATCGCCGGGGGTTAAGCTGCCTTCATTTACCATGACGGCATTTACGATTAAAGTTCTTGGCATAACTATGGGTTAAAGATTGCAGGCGACGCGCTTAGGCTGTTGGGTTTCGGCCAGGCTGAATTCGCATCCGCAATAAGATTGGCGGTATAGATCCAGCTCTTCACTGAGCTGCAAGCTCCGCAAAAAGCCGTGCTTCTTTTTAAAATCGTAAGGCACATATTTGGGGAAAGCTTTCCCAAGTTCAAAGATCATTCGGGATACTTTATGCGGGCTTAAAGTAAGTGTGGTGGTAAATGTCGGAAAATTCAGGCGATCTGCAAGCATGGCGGTGCGTTCCAGGCTATAATTAAAACATACCGGGCAGCGCGCACCCTTTTCAGGCTCATGTTCCAATCCTCTCACTTTTTCGCGCCAGGTATCATGATCATACGTATCTTCTTCTATCACCACTTGCCAGTGGTTGGCAAGTTTATGAGCATAGGCCAGCCGTTTTTGATATTCTTCCCGAGGATAGATATTTGAATTGCTGAAATAGAGCGCCACCTCGTAGCCGTCCAGCATGAGTCGTTCCCCTGAAGCCGAAGCACATGGCGCGCAGCACATATGTACCAAAATTTGTTTTGTCATCATCTCATTTTCTTCCTGATCTTAGCTTAAAATATAATGCGTTCGAGCCTAACTTTCCTTCATTGTTGCATGAAAATTGTGGCGTAAACTGTATATTTTATTGTTTGATAAAGGATTAACCATTCAATATTGGTCTTATGCAGCAACAAGAGTTAAACGAGATGCTTCAAAAACTTCACCAGGAGCTTTCTTCAACCAAATCTCTGGATGAGAGTTCCAAAGAATTGCTTTTGGATATCCAGGGCGATCTGGACGTGATTCTGGATGAAGAGCAGGAAACCGGAGAAGAGGATCATCAAAGTCTTAGCGATAAACTTCGCGATGCTATTGATGAGTATGAAGAGTCGCACCCGAATCTCGTCATTGCCATGAAGCATGTGCTGGATAGCCTTGCCAACATGGGATTATAATTTTACAACGATGGATCTGGAAACTTACCGACTGTTTTGCCTCTCGTTTAAAGGCGTCACTGAAGGCACTCCATTTGGTGATAGTGCCCTGGTGTTTAAAGTGGAAGGGAAGATGTTTGCCTTGGCTGAATTGAACGCCTTTGAAAGTATCAACATAAAATGCGATCCCGAGAAAGCCATTGAATTACGGGAACGGTACCCGGCAGTCACCCCAGGCTACCATATGAATAAAAAACATTGGAACACGGTCGCTATGGATGGCGCCATTCCTGATGACCTGGTTAAGACCTGGACTACGGATTCCTATAACCTGGTTGTGAAAAGCCTGTCAAAAGCAATGAGGGAGAAGCTGCAAGCTTCATAGCTTGGCTCAACCCACTCGCTTCCAAATTTGTGTTCGGTAAAATAACCATAGATAACCACGAACATACAAATCCCCATTTTCAATCCAGAGCTTGCAATCATAGATATCGCCTTTTTCTGGATCTAAGATAGTACCATTTTTAAGTTCACCATCATCCATTACCATGTCCCGGATAATTTCCATGCCGAGCATTTTTTGATTTTTTCGATCATCGGGGCATTTGTCGCAAATAGGATCAGGATCCTCATCGGGTTTGGGAAAAAGTTGAATGATTTTTCCAAAATATTTGCCTTCTTTTTGAAATATGTCCACAATTGAGGTTTCTTCACCCGAATCTTCATCAAAAGATTTCCATGATCCAATGTAGGGGTTTGTTGTGTTTTGCTGAGTTGAAGGATTATCCATAACCAAGAAAAGTTGAGATTGATTAATGTTTAAATGCAGGATAATATAATGGTAAGCAGGTAAAAAAACATTGAAATTGAGTTCGGATGTTTACATTTAGTGCTATTACCACAGATTGATTTTTCATTGTCGTCGTTCAGTTGAGACGGGACGATGTTCAAAAAAAAGCTAAAGCAATCACTCCGGCTAAGACACCATAAATGAGCATGGGGAGTACGGTTCGTTTTAAAATAAATCCTTCCTGATTAGATAGAGCGAGCACGGATGTTACTGCAACAATATTATTAATACACACCATATTGCCAAATGCCCCACCCACCGATTGCAAGGCAAGGGTGGTTGTCCGATCCAGACCAATTTCAAGCGAAATAGAATTCTGAATACCGGCAAATGTCAGATTGGAAATTGTGGCAGAACCTGAAAAGAAAGAACCGACAGCTCCAAGAAATGCTGCGAAAAATGTCCAATTATTTCCTGCCAGATCTGCCAGCACATTGCCTATCGTATTTACAGCCGATCTTTCACCACCCATCATCATGAGGTTTACAAAGATCAATGCGCCTAATAAGGCATATGTGGGATTTTGCATTTGTTTAACCGTTATGGAAAAAACTGAGGCTATGCGTTGTTTGGGTGACTTATAGATCCAAAATGCGAAAAGCGAAATCACGCCAAATGGAATAAAGGAAGGCACATAAAGGATTTTATGAGACCAATCGGTTGGTGTCTGGAAGATGTTCTCTAACCCAACGAACAGGGAAAGGCTGATCCAAAAGTCACCCAACATGCCTAATGAAAAATGTGCAGAAGGGCTTTTTGCCATCAACAATTGTTGGATGCCAAGCTGAGGAATACGTGTTACTACAAGAATAAGAATGGTTCCCCATAATGGGAAAGTGGCTTTTACAAGCTGAGGAATGGTTATTTGCCCCTTGCTATCAGCGTTGTCTTGAGAATCAGTAGAGTTTAATAAGCCTATTTTTTTCTGAGCCAGCAATGCTGAGGCAACCAGCCCAACGGCACCGCCAATGAGCGCCGGAAATTCATAATTAAATGACGAAACCATCAGATATGGCACAACGGTGAACGCAACACTTAACACAACATAAAGTCCATTTTTTAAAATGCTTTTCCAACTCACCAGTTGTAGTAACGCCATGACCACAATAAACAGGGCAACAATCGTATGGATGGTAGCTGACTTGAACGCAATCGTTAAGGTTTCGGCCTCGGTTAAATCTATGGCCGAGAAACCAAACCAAGTGGGCGTTCCAACCGCGCCAAAGGATACGGGTACGGAGTTCATCATTAATGCCAGAATGGCAACCTTTATCGGATTGTACCCCAGTCCAACTAAAACGGGTGCGGCAATGGCTGCTGGCGTGCCAAATCCGCTTGCGCCTTCAATCAGAAACGGAAATGCCCACCCAACGATCATAAGCTGAGCAACCTGGTTATCCGTAACACTGTTAAGCCATGTTTTTACGGTGGCAATACTTCCGGTTTCCTCCATGGTTTTGAACAAAAAAACCGCTCCGCCAATAATTAAGATGGGCGTCCACGCAACCAGCAAGCCTTTCAGGACATTGGCGTGGATGAAGTTCGGATCGTATTCGAAGACAATGAGTGATATGAAATAGAGAAGAACAGCTACGAGGGGCAGAGCCCGGCTGGAAGGCATGCCATTTTTCTTGACCATCAACCATATCAACAAAAGTATTGGGATAAACGAGAACGCTATGGCCATTTTTTGTGAGGTATGAATTAAAAACAGTCTCTAAAGTTCCGGCTTCAGAGCACGGCATTATATAGCAATTTATTTCTGATAACTCGTTATACAAGCATTAAGAAATCGTTTGTGCTTAAAAAAATAAAAGTGATGATGAATTTTAGTATTGATTAAGGTAATTCTTGAGAGATGTTGAAATATTGTTAAAGATTTCCACAATGGAGGTTTCTTAGCCGGAATTTTCATCAAAAGATTTCCAGGAACCAATGTATGGGGCGGTTGTTTGTTCTGAAGGCATAAAATGATTATTAAGATTATTATTAATAATTAAAATGGAAGATCGTCTTTATTGGGTACCCACGCATTTTCTTCAATAACTAAAGAAAAATTATCGTTATTCCAGTCTGATTTTCTAATAAATTTTAATTTATCATCATCATCAAAAATTTTTTTAAATATATGTAATGTGAACTTTTTTTTATTGGTTTCTTTATACCAAATATAATGAGGTTCTTCTTCATCACTAGATATCATTCGATCTGTATTACCTTCAAATTCATAACCTCTAGCTTTCAATAAACCATCTAAATCTTCTTTCCCTTCAATATAAAAATTATATGGTATATCTAACTCATTTTTAATTCTTTCGACTAATGGATGATTAATGGTTAATATTCGATTAATTTCATCCGATTGATCTTTATTTTCATCACTTAAATAATTAACTAATTTATTAAGAGTTTGAGCAGTTTTTTCTAATCCTTTAATTAAACTGACTTCTTTTATTCTTATTTGATCTTCTAAAAAACTTTGAAATAAACCTGCGAATTGTTCTTTTAGAAATTTTGTGATATCTGAGGCAGTTTCAAAACCATATATTGCATTATTTGTACTTAATGATTTAATTTCTTCTATGAATTGATATATACGTTTATCATCAACATATTTATACAAAGTATGATTGTCTTTATTGATTAAATAAGTCTCATATTCAGAAAGTACATTTTTATCAATGAAAATATATACTTGTTTATTTTCTTTAAGAGCGGTTTTTAATTCTAATTGAGAAATAGAATCAGATTTATTATTAGATTCATTTCCATAACGTCCTCCAACAATTGAAACCAGTATATCAACACCCTTAATCTCTTTATAGCAGTAGTCTTCTAATGCATTTTCTTTACCATATGGTATTTCACCTTCTTCATTTCTTACAGGTTCATATCCTAATTGTTCTAAAAAAAGATCAATATTAGCTCTAACTTGTCTTAAATCATAAAATGTAGAACTTATGAATATTCTTGGTTTAGCCATAAATTTTCAGTTTAATAAATAATCAGTAATATTTACTTAATTACATGTAATCTTTAAAATCCTCAAGGGGTTCATCAAAATCATCATGCATTATAAATAATCCTTTTGCGCACCCAAACTTTCTTTCTTTAATCTTTGTCTTTGATTTTTTTTTGATTTTTAGGAACTCAACAAAATCTTTTACCTCTTGTTTAAGCGAGTTGGGTAATTTGCTGATTTCAGTATATAGTTCAATATTGCTCATATTAAATTCCTGGCGTTCTTAAACATTTTACATAACGGCATACTTATACCACAAATGTAACGAATTATCTATACTTGGAAACATGTTTTCAAGACTTCTTAATGAAATAAAGTATTAGACTGGCTTAAAAAGTCCGTTTAAACAATATTAATAATCCTTTTCATATTGCTTCAGGCTGTTTTTAAACCAAGTCATTGATATGAGTCTATAGAAATATTCCCCAAAGTCTTTAATCCTCCTGATCCATCGACCCGTACCAGTTGATCTTTCGCGAAAGGAACATCGTCAGGGCGATCACTGCAAATAACCCAATGCTGCCGATAAGCAACGAATAAGCTTCCATTTGCAGGATGGTGTAAAGGAACACGTACAGTAGCACAAGCTCCAGCGACACCAGTAAAGTGACTTTCATGTTCCTGAATATCTGCGCGGAATAAGCAGAGATGAGTCCTATGACTGCACCACTGGCAATCAGAAATGCCCAGTCGAGTCCAATGTGTTCGGCGAGGGAAATCAGCAGCGAGTAAAACACGCAGAGCGCAAGCCCGATCAAAAAGTATTGTATGGGATGCACGCGTTTTTTCTGGGTGATTTCTGAGAGAATGAAAATCAAAAAGGTCAGCGAAAGAAAAATAATCGCGTATTTCACCGAGCGCTCGGACTTTTGATACAAATCCACCGCAAAAATCAAATCCACACCAAACTTGGAGTTAATGACCGGGTATTGATTTTCCAACCACTGCTGGGGATAGGTTCGGTTCAACGCCAAAATGTTCCAGGACGCTTCAAATCCATCCTTTGAAACCGTTCTCTCGTCGGGCAGAAATGCACCGGAAAAGCTGGGGTCTTTCCAGTTGGAACTAAGCTTTACCGTGGTTTCTTTGCCTACCGGGATAAAATTCAGTGACTGACTGCCATTAACATCCAGGGTAAACTCAAATGTGTTCACAGCGTTATTGATGTTTCCAATCATGGCTGAGACGCCCGAACTTAAGACATCGCGCGAGGGAATGCCGGGACTTGCTTCGTAGGCGCTATCGTTAAACCGGAAGTTGATAAGTTTATTTATGCCGCGCATATCGGTGATCCCGAAACACAGGGTGGTTTCATCATACAGGATTTGGCTCTCTGTGAGTTTCCACACTGAGAAATCCGGTTTTTGAAACACGCCGCTCAGCTTTAGTTTGGATGAATACACCACCACCTCATAGATGCTTCTGTAGCGCACTTCGGGCGAGGCGCTGCCTTCAATGCTGAGTTCTGAAGGCAGGAAATGCGCATATTTTTTTACTACTTCTTTGCGCTCTTTGTAGGTATTTTTGCCATCATCTTTTTCCTTGATAGTTTGCGTAACCAGGTAAGGAATACTAAGGATTGGGCCGGTCAAGAGCTGCTCATTGGCCCATTTGGAACTCACATCGCGAATAACTTTATCACGGGTCATTTCGCGTTCATAGATGATAGACTCAATCATCGAAGCCGGAATCAGAAGAAGCAGGGTTAAAATCGCAATGACAATAAACTTGAACGTGATGGATTCTTTTGCCCAGGTTTTAAAATCTCCGGCCATAGTGGTGTGCGTTTAGGTTTTTTATGGAATGCCATTTAAGATTAGGATATCTTTTTGGGAGTTGCAATAGCTTTACAAAGGTAGTTTTACCAAATGGTATCAATAGGGTATGATTTAAAATGAATGTCTTTAGTTATAACTGTTAAATTGGAAGATATAGCTTGAGATATAATAATTCTATCAAAAGGATCTTTATGGAATTTCTCAAGAGATAGTAATACTTTTATATCACTTAAATCAATCGGTAAAATTGCAAAATCATTATCTGAGAGAAAATTTTCTATTGTTTTGAATCCGCCTTTAATTTCTAATTTTTCCAGTGAAAGTTTAATTGCAATTTCCCAAATGCTAGCGATACTGATATAACAACGATTTGAAAAATCTTGAATGGTATTTACAATATGATTTGGAAGTTGTTTATCTCCTGTAATAAACCATAAAAATGCATGTGTATCAATTAAAAGATTCATTACATATAGTCTTTAAAATCTTCTATTGGATCATCAAAACCTGGTTTAATTTTTATAGCATTTTTAGCATAACCAAACTGACGCTGCTTTTTTTGTTTTTTTGTGGAGTTCTTCTTTTTAGCGATAAGGAAATCCACAAAATCCAACACTTCATTTTTAAGGTTTGTTGGCAACGAAGTGATTTTTGTATACAATGATATATCCGTCATAATTAATCTTCAAGTATTTAGAGTCAAGACTTAAGCAACTTACATAAAGACCTAATTAGTTTCAAACCATAAGCTTCAAATTATTTATCCATCTTTTTCCGCTCACTCCTGAGTCCATGTTTAATAATCCACAGGGTTTCTTTGCTGGGGTGATCCTGTTCCCAATCCGAAATAATCAGTTTAGTTAACTCGGGTTTTTCTTTCATCAAATCGTTGAGGTTATTGCCCACGGACTTTTGCACAAACTTTTCTTTATCGTGTCTTAGGTTGGTGAGAATGTGTTTGTAGAGATCAAACTCCTGAACCGCCACCATACTTTTCTTGGCCCAGGGCAAGCGCGGACGCAGGCCTTCACTGGCAAGGCGCCTGACATGGACATTTTCATCCTTGCTCCATTTCAGGATAATTTCCATCGTGTTTCTGGGCTCGGCGGCAATGATCGGGCGTATGGCAAATTCACCCGTGAAGCGTTTGGTGAGTTCATAAATAAAATCAATTGAAAGTGGGATATTCTTTGTACTGTGTCGCTCAACATAGCGGCCAACCGGCCACAGCCACCAGCCATATGTAAACATGCCCGTTGTGGTTTGAAGCTCCGGGCCTAAAATTTGGGTAAAAAGTGAGAGATCGTTCTCATAAGTTCCGGTCAGGTATGTTTCAAAGGCATTTGCAAACAAATCCTGGCGATCTGTAAATTCTTTACCTTCCAGTTGGTTGGTGATAAACTCAATAAAGGCTTTTTCATCAAACGTTGGCCATACCGCGGAGAGTTTCCCTGCGATCAGTTTGGCGCACTCCGCATCGTAGTAATCTTTAAATTTTTTAGCCATTGCGGTGTATAAGTATTATTGTTTGATGAATACTGCTTTGGCATGATCTGCTGTTTTAATATCAACAAAAAAATCTCTCAATTTGCCATATGTTTCCGCTGGATAGGTGCCCTTTTTTAAATGGAGTTCCCGGATATGGATCATCTTTTCTTCCTCTATAGTGATTTGACTTCGATAATCACCAAATTCTGTGGTTATTGATACAGCTTTTGGCAAGTGCTCTACCGTAAAACCGGTTGGGAGTTTAAAGAAAGTGGTATCGATTTCAGAGCGGTTATTACGAATAAGAATGGGGTATTTGCGTTTCTCAGTTTTCGAAGGAACAAATCTGGACTTGCTCAGGATGTTCAAAGGGATGAACAAACGGTTTCCAATGCCGGAAGCATAATTATTAACCTCAATATTTAGGTTGAGCTTGGCAGAAGGGCTCATCTCTTTTTTATGGCTCAGATCATATTGGTTGATTTTATAATGGTTGAGTCTCAAAGACTCATACAATTCTTTCTTCTGATCTTCAGGCGATAAACGAAACAGTCCTGACATGAGTTCATAGTGAAGGCCCTTGTAAGTTGTTGTTCCCTCATACGTTAAGACACTGTTTGAACGAAGCTCAGCATAGCCTTTTCTGGTTTTAACATTATGCTCTGCGGAATAGTCGGGTGTTTTAACCAGCGCGCTTTTTCCCGGAGTAACCAACAGGCAATGCCGGTTGTGATTCCCGAAACCGATATATCCGAAAGGCTTAGACTGGCTGGTGCATTCCAACCATAGCGTGTCTTTGGCATCAGGTACGCATACAATGATATGGTTGAATTGATTGCTTGGAAACGAGGGTATAATATCGGTCGTTTTTCGGTCATTATTTATAATAGCATAATGAGATTTTACACCGACTGTCTTCAACATGCTGATCATATAATTGGATAACGCCTTGCAATCCCCATACTTTTTCTCATCTACAACGCTTGCCTTAAATGGCTGAAAGCCGCCAATCCCTAATTGCACGCTTACATAGCGGGTGTTTTCCTGGAGGTAATTATAGAGAATGCGGGTTTTCTCTTCAACAGAACTTGCATCTTTTGTTAAGTTGATCAGTTTTTGTTTTGTCTCTGCCGGAAGTTCATCCCTGTTTTTTAACAAATTTACACTCCACTCTCCAAAATCTTTCCATGTTTTCAATGACCCTTTATAGCCGTCGTATTCAAACTGATTTGCTGAGATCATGATATTTGGAAAGATGTCCCATTTATCAGGCATGTGTATTTGTTCTTCGATGGCCTGTATATTTTGAAGCGTCCAGGATCGTATAGTTTCAGAATCGGTTGTGATGACTTTTGATTTATCTGGGATATTGTTTTCCAGAATACGGCAGTCGTAATCTTTTGGAGTTTTCAGGCTGAACTCGGCATGTTGAAGCGAGATGCCAAAATCCTGAATAGGCACCCAGGGATCAATGTTTATCGTATGCTCGTCAGACTTTGAAAATTCAATCTCAATGGTATAGGGGAGCCTGCTCAGCGAATAATCCAGTCGGATGATCCTGTTTTTATCAAACAGGTTAAAGGAAAGGGCTTTCAGGTCTTCAAAATCAGAACCATCGGCCTCATAAACTTCGTTTCCTTCTGCATCGTAGGCCTTTAAAGAATAATCGTAAATATCGCTGAACTCATCATAAAATTCCCTGAAATATCCGTGAGATTGAGCGCCGTTTGTTAAAATGGTGATGGCATATTTGCACCTGGTAATTTGCTCATCGGTGCTCCAGATCTCTTGTTTGATTGAACTGTACCTTATAACCGCATCAGCGCCTTTAAGCAAGTGACCGGGGATATTTTCTACCGCATAAATACGGTCTTGTGTTGCGCTTAATGGATGGTAACTAAAAAGAAAAAGTGTAACTGTTAATACAAATCTCATACGTTGATGATAGATTTAATGCTATGTCGAAAAAAGTTCAATACAACTTGCTTGTTTAGGTGGATTTTTTCAAAAGGATTTGAGCGCTATGAATTTTAATCACATCATTATACAGCTGTTTTAATTGCTCATATTCTTCAAGAGTAAAGAGTGTTTTATTAATGTTGAATTTAAACACAACCGATAGGATAGCGCCTGGCCGAAATTCTTAACTGAAAACATCAATGAGGCGCCTTTTTCAGGAAGTTCGATCCATTTTTCCGAAGGCAATTCTTCCACGGTATAACCTTTCGGAATCTGAATTTGAGCAATATAGTTTACGGCTTCAGGGTAGGCGTATTCAACCGGGTAATCGCGCTTTTCTAGTTTAAAAGGATTATCTGTGAGCCTGCCATCAACAAAGGGATTTAACAACAGCAGGTTTCCGGTTTGCTGCGCGATTGCGCTGGATTTGAAACGATAATAAATCGTTAATGGATCATAAGGCGTATTCTGATTTAAAGAATCAAGCGATAACTCGGCATCTGTAAATTTGTTACTGTAGTCATTGAGGTATTCTTCTGTGCTTTTATGATTCGATAAATCTTTACGCTTTTCAATAGCAGCGTACCCCTTACTGGTTTCTTTCATTTCCCCGAATATTTTCCCATCCGGATCTAATGTGAGTTTGGTATAATAGGTTTTATTGGAGTCAAATTTTGGCGATAATTCAACCCATTTGCCGCCATTTTCATCAATCAAACGGCCATGATAGTTCAGACAGCGTGCCGGTAAAATGCCGGCGGGCATAAACTTATCAGTAGCATCCAAAAGTACGGTTTTATTGTTGAATGTTACTGAAGCAATCACATAATTGAATTGATCAACCATAAATAATAATGGATGGATAAATCCATTGGAACGGGTGCTTAAAAGAACCGGGTCGGCCTGATATCCCATTGTGCGCATAGCTGCAACAAGCAGGAGGTTAATATCAGCGCTACTTCCGATTTTTTTCTCCCAGGCATCTTCAACGCTTTTAGACAGAAACCAATTTATTTTATTCCATGCCATGCTTTTTTGAATATGTCTGTACAGGGCTTTGATCCGCTCAAAATCGCCGTTGTATGTTGCTTTTATGGTTTCTATATCAGCTTCGAGAACATTGCCACGATATAATTGCTCGCCAAAATTATAGTGTTTGAGTAAATCGGTTGAAACGCTTTTCCAGGATCCTCTAAGATCTTTCGAAAAACCAAGAGGGGGTCTATAGGAGCGCAATTCAAATTCTACACCTGAAAGATAATTTTGCATGCATGTCATGTGCGACTCTTTCTGAAAAGCCGGAATGTCTTTGACTTCAAAATCTATGGTTTTTACCGAATAAGAGCCGGAAGAAGGGGATGTGTGGTATGAATTGACCTTTCTCTGAATATCGTAGCTTCCTTTTACGAGCTCTTTGAACCTGAAATATTCAGGGATAGCGACTTCATACCGGCTGTGCCGAACCGGTATTTCCCATTGAAATTCCCAGTCACGTATATCCAAGTATTTAATCCGTATGGTGTATTCTGCATCAATGACTGAACCTACCTTAACATTGGGCACCTCAAATTTTGTGAGATTCCAGTAATCATTTAAACGTTCTTCATACGTATCTGAACCGTCAAGCTCTTGCTCCATGATTTTGCCATTTTCCAGTGTAAATGAACTGGCTTCAATATCATAGATATCGGCATTCTTGTAATAAACGGGAATTTCAAAATTAGCGTAAGTGTAGCCTTCCTTTTTAAGGATTTTAATCCGGGTGATTCTGTGATAGTCAACCACAAAACCATCGTAGGTTAGAATAATGCGTGAGGTTCCGTAATCACATAATACGGCAGCAGCGGCTGAAGAATCAGACGGATAATGCGTCATTTTTAAATCCTCTATCGGGATTTCGCCAAACTCAATGGGCGCATCGTCGGCTAAAGAAAGAGATGTATTTAAAGTAAAGGCAATAAAGAAAAGTAGAGACAAGGTTTTTAAAAACATCATGGGAGTTATTTGGGTTACGGTTTTTTAACTAAGAACATTTAATTCTAAAGAATTCCTCGAGGCTCTGCCACGGGGAAATTCATTTGGTTTATCTGCTTGCTATGGTGGTAAAACAGTGCAAACGAAGATAACATTTAATGCTTAAATGTTACAGACAATTTTTATCGTTTAGCTTCAAAACCAGTAGCTTGTTGTTAATCATGATTCCAAAACAGTCGTCAACTAGTAAACAAAGTGCATGCAGACCAGTTAAGTGCTTTTTTTCAAGAGGATTTCAGCATTATGAATTTTAATAACTTCGTTATATAGCTGTTTTAATTGATCATATTCATCAGGTGTAAATACTGTTTTATTGATTTTGAATTTAAAAACAACCAATAAAATCTGGCCAGAATTTTTTACTGAAAAGATTAAAGACCCTCCGTTTTCAGGAAGTACTATCCATTGTTCAGCAGGTAATTCTTCAACCGTGTAACCTTCGGGTAGTTTTATTTGAGTAACATAGTTCAGTTCTTTTGGGTAGGTGTATTCAACCGGATAGTCACGTTTTTCCAATTTAAATGGATTTTCTTTGATTCTTCCTAAAATAAAGGGATTAACTAAATGTAGATTCATGGATTGAGAGGACAAGCTTGAATACTTAAATTGATAGTAAAGCGTTAATGGTTTATATGGATCAATCTGTCTAAGAGAATCAAGAGAAAGTTTTGCAGTGAAATATTGATTGCTGTATTCTTTATTATAGTCGTCAACACTATTGTGGTTTGATAACTTTTTTTGCATTTCAATAGCTGCGTATCCAATTGAGATTTCTTTTATTTTGCCGGAAATATTTCCATCCAGATTAAGTGTAAGATCAACATAGTAAGTTTTATTAAAATTAACTCTGGGAGATAAATCAACCCATTCACCGCCATTTTCATCGATTAACCGGCCATGGTAGTTCAAACAACGAGAAGGTAATATGCCGGCAGGCATGAACTTATCCGTTGCATCCAAAAGTATGCTTTTATTGTTGAATGTAACCGAAGCAATCACATAATTGAATTGACTCACCAGATAAAATTTTTGATGAACAAAACCATTCGAACGGGTGCTTAAAAGAACAGGATTTGCTTTATAACCCATGGTGCGAAGCCCAGCAATAAGTAACAGATTAATATCAGCTGAACTACCTATTTTTTTCTCCCATGCATCTTCAATGCTTTCGGAAAAGACTCGCTTATTGCCATTCCATGCCATGTTTTTTTTGATATGTTCATATAAAGCTTTAATCCTCTGAAAATTATTAGTATGATTAGCTTTTATAGTTTCTATAACCTTTTCAAGAACATCTCCGTTATCTAATTGATCTCCAAACTCATCACGTTCGAATAAATTAGTGGAAATGCTTTTCCATGATTCTGTAAGGTCTGTTGTGTCTCCATAGATCCCTTTGTAAGATCGAAGTTCAAATTCTATGCCCAAAAGATGATTCGTGATGCTTGTGATATGAGATTCTTTTTGAAAAGCCGGAATGTCGGTGGCTTTAAAATCAATGTATTTGATCCAATAAGTACCGATAATCGTTGAAACTTCAAATTTCCTGACTGTACTGGTGATTTTATGTTTCCCTTTTTGAAATATGTCAAACATGAAATATTCAGGTATGGCCACCGCATACTGGCTTTGCCTCACCGGTATTTCCCATTGAACCGCCCAGTTACGTATGATACTACGCTTGATCCGAATCTTGTACTTAACCTCAATAACGGTGCCAACCTTTACATTGGGAACTTCAAATTTCGTAACATCCCAATTGTCATTGTAACGCAGTTTGAAGATATCTGATTTTTTAATCTCATGTTTATGGATTGTACCATCTTCCAGTGTATAAGAAAATGCTTCAAGATCATTCAACTCTTCATAGTCATTAAAAATGGGTATTTTAAAATTAGCGTATTTATAGCCATCCTTATTAAGAATTTTAATTCGAGATATCCTTTGATAATCAACCACAAATCCATAGTAATCAGCAAAAAAGATAGAATTCCCATAATCACATAATACAGCAGCAACAGCCGATGAATCAGATGGATAATGGGTCATTTTTAAATCCTCTATCGGGATTTCGCCAAATTTTATAGGTGGGGTAATAGCTAAGGATGATGTGTTATAAAAACAAAAAAGGATAAAAAGTATAACGCCTGGGATTTTTTGATACATCATGGGGCTTTTTCTCAGAGGAAAATGATTTTTATTTTTATGATAATTGCATCAAACTTAGCAAACGAAAATAACAAAAATGATAATACTATGATTTGATTCAATTCTAAAAATAGCATTTAAATACAATTTTTAGTGCGTTTCAGGGTTCAATACCCTGCAGCTTACTCTGAATCGTCTTAGGGGTGCAGACCAAAGTCAAGTGACTGACCAAAACGTTAAGCGCCTTGGATGCCGGATTGAGTTGCTTCCAATGACTAAAATTTGTTGATGCCTGAATGTTTGTTGAAATGCATGCTGAGCTTGCCGAAGCATCAACTTAGCGGAAAAAACCAATCCTTAGGGGGCAGGGGTGTGTTACTCTGGATCGCCACACGCCTTCTAGGCGTTTCCAATCACGCATTAGAATCAGCTATAACAAGGGGTTGCAACCCCTTGTTTTTGAAGTTACATTCGCTAGCACAGGAAAAATTCGTCATTTCATATTTGTGTTTTGGTCTTCAAAATCGGCATTTCGGCTACGCTCCGATTTTATTATTGTCATTGCCTGTTTGTGTTGGACCAGTCCAAATCATTAACTCCGCATGATGTCTGACACTTAATGTTGATAGTTACAATCACTTTAAAACGTTATTAGTCTTTCAGCAATGCCACTGGTTCTGAACAACCGATTATTTCCTTAATGGTTTTGGCTAACGAGGCGTTTAGCCAGACCCGGATTAATGGCGTTGATTGTGATGTTTTAGAACGCTGAGACATCTTGAGCCAATCATTTAATTCGAAAAATTCCCGTTTAAGAAAAGCTTTGATAGAATCATTATAAGTGCCACACCCTTCGAATTTATCCTCTGAAACGGGTTTTTGGCGACCAATCGCGTCTAAAACCAAATGTATATTTTTTGGAAAATTATGGTGGCAAATATCCATTCGTATCGCTTGTAGTTCCAGGTCTTTTAAAGCGCCGCTTTCTTGCAACGTTTCGCAACTCTTCCAATCCCAGGTTAAACGAGCTACCAGCAACTTAACAAGGCGTTGTTTATCTTGGCTTTTTTCACCGAGCCATTTATGAACTTGCTCGATTAAGGCTTCAGTGGATGCGGATTTTGTGGCGCTACGTTGGGCGTTTCCAAGCCAAAGCTTCAATGCATCAAGGTATTGCAAGCCTAAGGAGCTTCTCCCAGTCGTATCATTTTTGGAGGCATCATAACCATTATGGCAATGATATTGGCCAATTCCTGAGGGCTTAACGCGAGGTGATAAATTGTCAATAGAGGACGTAATAAGCTTTAAATGACGCTGATATTTGAAATGACACCCTTCAAAACGTGTGATCAGTTCACGTATAGTTTTGGCATTTTCCGGTAATGGTTCAAGTTTTTTTTCAAACGCATTGATTGCCAGGATTTCAGGATCACTTTCGGAACACACAATATTTGACCAAACATTCATAGCAGAACATGAAAAAAGTTAACACATGTAGCAGATCAAATGTTAAAGACTACAAGAGAATTTTATACTCAATGGCTAAAACAAACCCTCGCGTCAGGCCGTCAGGCCGTTCATCACGAATGATCAGGGGCAAGGCCGCATTAAAACGTAAGGTATTGCCTGGATTTAGTTCGTAGTCCAAAAATGCATTCAAATTCAGGGTTAGCCCCTGTGAGCCATCTATATCCTTTTCTTCACCCTGTGCATCGGTATAAGTGTCGTTTGAAAGGTGATAGACAGGCAAAAGGCTTGGCGTAAGCTTCAAAGCCTCGTTAAGTGCAAATGGGTAGGAGAGCCTCAGGATCACATCTCCCTGCCGCTCGTAGTTATTGGTGGATTGAAATTCCCGTAATTTGGAGCCCTGGGGGTAATTTTCTGCCAGGAATTCATTGCTGTTTTGAGACAAGGGCTGTTGAAGCGCCAAAGCAACTTGTAGCTTCTCCACACTAAAACCAAAACCAACGATAAGATCAAAGGTGCCCAGACTCGACTGGTAATCCATAGGCAGCGACAATCCGTCTTTTTTAGCATTGCCATCGCTCAGGGGGATTTTTGTGCCCAATGTTAACATCACCTGATCGGAAACCCTATAGCTTGCCGTGGCATAGATATCCGAGAATCCGAACTCTGAGATATCGTTACCGCTTTGAGTGATTGCGGTAAGTTTGGTTTCGAAACCAAGCGTCTCGGTAAGCCGATGCGACAAAGTAAGAGAATTGCTAAGCGTTGAAATTGAGTTATCGGCGCTGCCAAATGTTGAGCCAATACTGAGTTGGGTTTTTCTTTCATAATGCTCAGCGGAGTGAGGCTGAAAGCTTGCCATGGTGCAAGCGCCGGCATCGCTGCATCCCTGAGCATGAGCGGCAGAAGGCAAAACCGTTAAGAGAAAACCAGATATGAGAAGTGAGAGATAAAGTTTCATGGGTTGTAAAGTTATGATGCTTGAAATTTGTATTAAAGCAGTGAATCTAATTAAAAATTAAACCCATTTGTCATGCATATCATTTCGTTTTCTTGGCGATAGAATCAGAACCAGGGTGTTTTTATTGGTTCCTGACCTTCTAGCCCCAATATAGCCAGTCAAATGGATCGCGTTTTTTTACGGCAAAGCATGCCGGCAATGGCTCAATCAACCCAGATCAATTTAAAGATTCAGGAGTCATTTTCCTGAAACAGGGCATAAATATAGGGCCGGTCATCCCCTTTAGGATTTACATAGATGTAATCTTCGCTTTGGATCAGTTTGAACGTTGAAAGTTCAACATGCAAATCTTGAGCGTCGTATTGTTTAACATTCAAGCCGGCGCATTTGGTGGCGCCGGTTTTTGAAAACTCAGCAAAAACGGCATAACCACCTTTTTTAAGGGTTGTTTTGAGATTTTGAAAATACCCTCGTATGGATGACGGATCGGTTAAAAAATGCAATACGGCGCGATCCAGCCAAATATCAATAGAATCCGGTTCTATGGGCAGCGGTTGTGAAATATCCTGGCATATCCAATGAACCCGATTTTCGGCATCCGGATGCCTTAACTTTGCTTTTTCAATGGCTTTGGGGCTTAAATCGTTGAGTACAAGTTTTGCATTAGCGCCCAAAAGAACATCCAACAATCCTGAAGTGCCAATTCCCGGAACGAAAAGCGTTTTGTTTTCCCAGTCCGGTATTTGATCCAGAAATTTTAATGTTTGAGAAAAATTTTTTTCGTACCAACCTAATTGTTGATGCTCGGTATTGTGGAAAATCTCATCCCAATGCTCTGTAAGTGTCTTCATAATCGAAAATTTGGTGAGGTTAAAAATCAGGATATGGTTCACAGAAGCTTATGAGATGCAAGAAATTTTTAGTGTGCCGTGAATAGGTATGGTTATAAACCTATGCTATTATGGGTTTAAATACAAATCCAATGAACACCCCCGTGGCAAGCAATGAGGTATCAGAAGTTATGCCGGACTTGATCCGGCATCCTGAAAGATAATCTTTGGTCTTTTGTTAATCCGGTGTGTATAGTTTAGGAATCAGAATAGTTGATGTTTTCTAAAAAAATCGGTCATTGAGCGTAGCCGAAATGCCGATTTTGAAGGTTATGCTCTCATCAATTGTGTATAGGCAATGCTTCGGCTCCGCTCAGCATACCTCTCAGCAAGCGCTCCGAACACACGTTTTTAGAACTATGTAACTAAAATAGAGTGATAAATTAAAGGTTTCGTCTCAGATTTATCTAATAATGCTTTTATTATAACACCGGGTTAATATTAAAATTCTCACCTGTTCAGGATTGTCTATTCGCAGCAAGCTGCAGGGAAGTGAACCCGCTTCAGAATAAAACTAATTGTTATTAATAATTTTAATCAATACAGAAAGTTTGTAAATTATACCAAAATCTGTTGAACATGGTTTTTACACGATCCAAAAATACCCCGCTACCTGTTTTATTTTTGATGACTGTCATCGCGGCGCTATTGCCATGTCGTTCATATTGCCAAATTAATGAACGTGATGAAAAAACACCGGAAGTTGGAATCTCGGAACATTTGGATCGGTTTGTGCCTGATGTAGCCTTGATTGATCGGGATTCTTCTCAGGTTCAATTAGCGGATTTAATTAATAAACCGACCGTTATTTCTTTTGTGTATTACAATTGCCCAGGGTTGTGCAGTCCGCTCTTGGATGGAATTGCCGAAATGATCGAAAAAACTGATTTGGAGCTTGGCGCTGATTATCAAGTTCTTACCATTAGTTTTAACCCCGAAGATACCCCAAGTTTAGGACGCTCCAAAAAGAAAAATTACACGGCACAGATCACGAAAGACGCAAATACGCGAGACCATTGGATTTGGTTAACGGCTGATAGCGCAACGATTTACACGATTACGCAAGCGATGGGTTTTCATTACAAACGCGAAGGTAAAGAGTTTGCACATGCCGCAGCAATTATGTTTTTGAGTCCTGAAGGAAAGATCACGCGCTATCTTTACGGCACTTATTTTTTACCATTTGATGTAAAAATGGCGGCGATCGAAGCCTCTGAAGGTCGCTCATCGCCAACCATCAACAAGGTGTTGCGGTTTTGTTTCAATTACGACGCCAAAGGCCGGCGTTACGTGTTTAACATCAATAAAATTACCGGGGCAGTGGTGCTCTCAGGCGCACTGATTTTCTTTTTAACGCTGGTTTTCAAAAAACGCGGCACAAAAACCGGCAACGCGCCTAACGAAAAAAATTAACCTAACTGTAATTTGACTTCATGTCGGAAGTAACCCATCATAAAAGTTTTTTAGAAAACTCAGAAGGTAAGAACGTCGTTCTTTCGTGGTTGTTTTCAACCGATCACAAGCGTATTGGATTGATTTACCTTTACCTGATCGGGATATTTTTTATTGTTGCGGTGTTTTTTGGGTTTTTAATGCGTTTGGAACTCATTGCACCGGGTAAAGATATCATGGACCCCCAACTCTATAACGGGCTTTTTACCGTGCATGGGGTGATCATGATTTTTCTCTTTATCATTCCCGGAATCCCGGCTGTGTTTGGAAACCTGATGCTCCCGATCATGATTGGCGCAAAAGATGTGGCCTTTCCCCGGCTCAATTTACTATCCCTGTGGATTTATATCATCGGCGCAATGCTGGCCTTAACCACATTAATGGGCGCCGATAAACTGCCCGATACCGGTTGGACATTTTACGCCCCATACAGCATCAAATCCAACACCTATGTTATGCAGGCCGTGCTTGCCGCGTTTATTTTAGGATTTTCATCCATTCTCACCGGGCTAAATTTTATCACCACCATTCATTGGCTCCGCGCACCGGGAATGAGCTGGTTTAAAATGCCGCTTTTTTCATGGGCATTGTATGCCACGGCATGGATTCAGCTTTTAGCCACACCGGTTGTCGGAATTACATTGTTGATGATTGCGGCGGAGCGCTACTTGGGCATAGGCTTGTTTGATCCATCCCTTGGCGGCGATCCGATTCTCTATCAGCATTTGTTCTGGATTTATTCACACCCGGCGGTTTATATTATGGTGCTGCCGGCTATGGGCATCGTGAGTGAAATTTTGCCGGTGTTTGCCCGCCGGCGAATTTTTGGCTACAACGCCATGGCCGTCACCAGCCTTGCCATTGCTTTTATCGGTTACCTCGTATGGGGGCATCACATGTTTACATCGGGTATGAGCGGCCCGGCGCGGATTATCTTTTCATTTCTTACATTTTTGGTGGCGGTTCCCTCGGCCATTAAAGTGTTCAACTGGGTGACAACGCTCTATAAAGGCTCTATCGATCTAAAACCGCCCATGCTTTATGTGCTGGCGTTTATCTTTAATTTTATGATCGGCGGCCTGACGGGCTTGGTCAACGGCGCTCTGGCCACAGATGTCCATGTGCATGATACCTATTTTATCGTCGGGCATTTTCATTATGTGATGTTTGGCGGAACAGGCTTTTCGTTTTTTGCAGCCATGTACTATTGGTTTCCGAAAATTTATGGCCGCATGTACGATATCAAATGGGCCAATATCGGATTTTGGATCATATTTGTAGGATTCAACATTCTTTATTTCCCCATGTTCATCGTTGGCATGATGGGGATGCCGAGGCGTTATTACGATTATCTCCCGGAATTTCATTGGCCTAACATCGTTTCAACCGTCGGATCATGGATTCTGATCGTAGGCATTGTGATCATGCTCGTTAATATTATCCGAGGGTCAATGAAAGGGCCGAAAGTCGGGCAAAATCCATGGCGAGGTTTAACCTTGGAGTGGCAAACCCAAACGCCGCCGATTACCGAAAATTTTGAGCAAATTCCCAGCGTTACCGAGCGGCCATACGAATACAAAGACTAAAAACCGTAACCATTTTGAGCGACACTGCAACACATATTGTCGAGCATCACTTGGATGAACAAGCCTCCAAATTTGGTATGTGGCTCTTTTTATTTACCGAGCTGCTTTTGTTTGGCGGTTTGTTTCTGGTCTATTCCATTTATCGATACTTGAATCAGGATGATTTTGCACGGGGGGGCAGCGAGCTGGATATGTATATCGGGGCCATCAACACAGTGATTTTGTTAACCAGCAGTTTGAGCGTTGCCATGTCGATAACGGCCATTCAAAAAAACAACAAACGAATGGCTGTGATCTTGTTATGGATTACTATTGTTTTGGCGCTTGTGTTCCTAGTGAATAAATACTTTGAATGGTCGCATAAATATCATGTTGGGCTGTATCCGGGAACAGAAACATTCAGAACGCTTCCGGCCGGTGAAGGTTTGTTTTTTCTGCTCTATTATTTTATGACCGGCTTGCATGGCGTGCATGTCATCATCGGCGCCATATTACTAGGTTTTGTCATAGAGCGTGTTTTGGATGGCAAAATCACATCGGAAAACTATGTCTTTCAGGAAAATGGCGCATTGTATTGGCACCTGGTTGATTTAATCTGGATTTATTTATTTCCGTTATTCTACTTAATTCATTAACACGAGACATTTGAAGCAAGAAAACGAGCATAGCATGAGCTACAGCGCAAATATTTGGGTATGGGCTATTTTGATTGTGCTTACCTTTGTCACAGTAAAAGTGGCTGAGTTCGACCTGCAGAATCTTACCGTTGCCGTTGCATTGTTACTAGCTTCGGCTAAAGCAACGATTGTAGCCATGTATTTCATGCATTTAAAGTTCGAGAGCAAGCTGTTTATTGTGATGGTTTTATTTACGCTCTTGATTTTCGGCTCGTTTATTTTACTAACCTTTATTGATTACTGGACGAGATAATGAATACCGGCGCTTCTAATTTTGTTGAAGGGGTTGATCTGGCCTTTTGGGTGACTATCGGCATTTCCGTTGTATTCTTGATCGGTATTACAACAGTTATCATTGTTTTTCTCTTCAAATACAATAAAAATAGGCATCCCAAACCGGTTGATGTAAAAGACAATTACACCCTTGAGATCATCTGGACGGTAATTCCGACCATTATTTTCCTGTTGATGTTTTATTACGGGTTTATTGGGTACGTGCCGATGCGTGAAGTACCCAGCGGCGCACTTGAGGTGAAAGTAACGGGCATGATGTGGTCGTGGTTTTTTGAGTATGAGAACGGCAAAAAAAGCAATGTGCTGATTGTGCCGAAAGATAAACCGGTTCGCCTGAATTTGTACTCGCCGGATATCCTGCACAGCTTTTATGTTCCGGCATTCCGGGTTAAAGAGGATGTGGTGCCGAAAGTAGATAATTACATGTGGTTTACGGCCACGTTGATCGGTGATTATGATATTCTGTGCGCGGAGTATTGCGGCGAACGCCATTCGTATATGATCAGCAAAGTCGTGGTAAAGGATGAACGCAATTTTTTGGAATGGTATACATCCGAAGAAAAAGATATCCATATGGAACTGACGTCCGTTGGGTTTCAAGTCTCCCAGGAATATGGGTGTTTGGGATGCCACTCCAGCGACGGTTCAAAAATGTACGGGCCGACATTCAAAGGCCTATACCAATCCAAACGCACGGTTTTTCTTGAAAATGATGAAAAAAAAGATGTGGCTGCTGATGAAGGCTATTTAACACGTGCGATGCTAGAACCGAATGCTGAAGTGGTTCAGGGTTATACGAAAGGCTCTATGCCTTCCTATAAAGGGAGTATGACGGATGAAGAAGTGGAGCAAGTGATTGAATACATTAAATCGTTGGATGAAAAATAAGATATACAAGTTTATTACAATCCTCCTTGAGCTTGGTAAGATCAAAATTACCTTTCCGGTAGCTGCCACTACATTTCTTGGATACTTTTTGAAAACAACAGCATTTGATGTGTCTTTGTTGCTCACCACGGTTGGATTGTTTTTTATAGCCAGCGCTTCTGCAGCATTAAACCATGTTCAGGATCAGGATATTGATGCTATGATGATCCGAACCCAAGACCGGCCATTACCTAAAGCTCGGATTTCCGAAAATGCCGTGCTTGGTTTGATCGTGGTGTGGTTTTCGCTTGGTTCGATTTTGCTTTATTTCGGCGCAAACCTTACGGCAGTAATTTTAGGGTGGTTTGCTTTGTTTTGGTACAATGCGGTTTATACCCCGTTAAAACGTGCGACGGCTTTGGCGGTTGTTCCCGGTGCATTAATTGGCGCCGTGCCCCCAATTGTTGGCTGGGTTGGCGCGGGCGGACAGTGGTACGAAAAACATGCACTGTTGCTTGGCGCATTTATGTTTTTGTGGCAAATCCCGCATTTCTGGATGCTTTTGGTGCAAAAAACCAGCGATTTTCAGCGAGCCGGCCTGCCAATCATCACGGCGCGTTTTTCACCCAAGGTCGTTCATGGATTCATCCTAACCGGCATTGCACTCATGCTCTGCGCAGCAATCGCTTTCCCTGTTTTTGAGCTGATGGCGCTTGGTGGCGGTGAGATCGTGATTTACATCTTATGCATATCGCTGGTAGTATATTATGGAATAATTCAAGAAACACAGGGGCTGGATTTCAAAGAAAAAAAACCGTTTGTAGCCATTAACATATTTGCATTAGGTTTACTTTTAACCATTTTTTTTGACGCTTTAATCGCTTAACTCTCACAACTATGAAATATCTTATCGTTGTTCTCGGACTCTTTTTTGTGTTTATGGGCTGCCAGGCTGATAAGACTGGAAAAGAGAAATCCATTGTTGAAACCCCAGAGTTTCAAACTGCGACGTTTCAGGTGCAAGGCATGACATGTGAAGGCTGTGAAAACGCCATTCAAAAAGCGGTTCAAAAACTACCAGGCGTAAAAACCGTCAAAGCCAGCCATGTTGAACAGAATACCGTGGTGGAATTTAATGCTAACGAAACCTCAGAAGTAGCCTTGGCCGAAGCGATCAAAAAAACAGGGTACAGGGTGGTTGGGGAAAAGAAGTGATTTGATATTTTTTATCAGATGCAGCTTGAATTTTGATCCAATCGGGCAAAAGATCGCCAAATTCTTCTGTAATCTCTTGAGTTGTGAGTAAGTTACCATATATCTTTCACAATAGGTTGAACTCATCAATCTTATGAAAAAGTATCAATGTGCTAGTATCTGTAATAACAGTCTTAGGCATTGGCTATATTGGAATGTAAATCAGAAATTGAAGTGCTAAATACTGAAACCCATATTTTCCAAGCATCTCGATAAAAGCCCTTTTTGAAAGTCCAACCATTTAAGCCGCTTGACTTGCTGATAGTTTTGCTTCTTCATAAAGTTTAGAAGCAACAATCATTGAAAAATCGTAATCTTTCAAATCAAGATTATCCGGTACATTTAGCTTAATTGATGCTAATCTTTCATTTGGTTATAAAACAGGTTGTTATTTGCTAACCACTATAACCGTCATTGCCTATAGCTTTTGTTGGCTGCTGGGTGTATTCTCAAAATTTATAAAGTCATATTCAGGTTTTTCTATAAACAAACTTACATCGACTGTTTCAATTTTTTTTAAAGTTGCTTTAATTGCTACATCTGATTGGTCTATTCCAATCCATCGTCTGTTGTTTATTTGAGCAGATTTTAATGTTGTACCTGAGCCACAAAAACAGTCTAAAATAATACTTTTGGGATTTGATGAAGTCTTGATTATTAGGTCAAGCAAATCAGAATTTTTTTCTGTCGGGTAGGAAGGATACTGAGGGTCTTTAAATTCCCAGATGTCCTGTACTCTTTTACCTTCTCTTTCATCTGAATAGATGATTTTTCTTGGATTGCCATTTGTAGACCATTCAATAAGGCCTTCTTTGTCCCATTGCTCCAATGTCTCAATATCAGTTCTCCAGTGTCTGCCTTTAGGTGGTAAAATCCCTTTAAACGGTTTATTAGAATTCCCATTTTCGGTTTCACCAAGGTGCATGAATTGGAACCGTAGTGTATCTTCTTCCTTCTTTATCAAATTTTGAAAAAAGTTTCTCCAGATCTTTTTCAGAGTATTTCTCTCTTGGTTCATTCCAAATAGGGTTTGTTTTTGTGCTTAAAGGCTTTTTCAATTTCGGCCCAAATAGTTTCATCAATATCTCTTATTCCCTCTGGGATTGTCGGGTAAACTTGAAATAAATCGTCCAAATACGATCTTTGATTAGCGTATTCTATGCTAAGTTTAGTCCAATGATTCATTGGTTTATTAGGTTTTTGAGCCTTGCAGCCAACGCTGAGTATATGCAAAGTAGCCGTTTACGGGCGAATCACCTATCACCGTTACAATTTTTAAGCGGGCTACAGCCCTTGAATTTACTACTATCACGCCTATTTTGTATTTACATTGTGTGTGCTGCCCTTTTAGCTCTTTTCAAATTTAGTCAATTTTATTTTTCAGTGAATCTCTCATTCTTAGAATTGATTTACTTGCAGTGGGTGATAGCGAATCTAAATATTGCTCTTGAGTGAGATAAGCAATTTCATTTGATAGTACAGGGTATTGTTTTGCTATTTTGATAATCAGTTTAAAATCATTGAAATGGACAGATGGTTTCTTGTGTGTCTTTTCCCAAACATCTACACAAATGTTAAAAAGAACCCCGGCCTTAAAGAGGTATTCGGAGGGATGAAGGGCTAGACCGGTCCTTCATCAGGCAGAGAAAAACCAATTTATAAATTAGTCACAGAGAGGTAGGCGATTTTCATTATATTATTCCCCCTTTTGGAGCAAAGCGCCAAACACGACGCTTACGCCAAACAAGCTTTCACAGCAGGTCCATGTAGCCTTGCCAGTGAGAAACCTGCTCACTTCTTCCCCCGATACCATACTTCAAGGGCATAGAGGTTCCAAAGCATCTTGGCCCGCTTTTCCGCCGGAACATCCGCCTTGTTCGCCAAAAGCAAATCGATAAATGCCCTCTCGACATAGAATTCCGAATAGCATCCTTTTTGCAGCGAATCGTGAATATTCTCTTTAAGTTCAGAATCCACCCACGTTTTAAGCGGGATTTCGAATCCGCGTTTGGGCTGACTGATGAGTTCGGATGGGAGATATTTCTCCGCCAGCTTCCGCAAAGCGTACTTGGTCGTGGTTTTATTGATTTTCATCGAATCAGAAAGCCGGGGTGCGAACTCCAACATGTATTTGGATAAAAACGGACTACGCCCTTCCAGCGAATGGGCCATCGTCGCAATATCCATCTTGGGCAGCAGGTCACCGAACAGAATCAACCCGAAATCCAACATCAGCATTTTGGAAAGCTCCGAATACCTGCCGGACATTGTCTCAGAAACCATTGCTTCAAAGTAGAATGGTTCGGGCTTCAACAGCATCTGTTCATACTGTTCCCAGATATCATTGGTTGCCCGTAGATAGAGCGAAAGCGAAGACTTGGACGCACCCATTTGCAACAAACGGTAGGCGAAGTTGTATCGGCTCTTTTTATTCCGGGGCTTGGGAAGCAGCGGCGCGAGAAACGAAAGGGTTTTGGCCATCCCCATCATACCGTTGGCAAACGGTACGTACCGCCGGTATCCTCCAAACAGTTCATCCGCTCCATCACCATTTAAAATCACTGTCACATGCTCTTTGGCCGCCTGACTCACATAATAACTCGGTATGCTACTTGAATCAAAAAAAGGCTGTCCGTAATTGAGCAAAATCGTTTCAATATCCTCTTTCAGGTTCATCGACACTTTCAACTCATGGTGTTCGGTCTGGTACTTGTCCGCCATCAACCTTGCCAGCGGGGCTTCGTCATACGTCCCGTCAAAACTTACCGTGAAGGTTTTTAGCCGTTCACGGTATTTGGACGCCATCGCGACCACCAGTGAGGAATCAATCCCACCAGACAAAAACGCACCCACCTCCAGATCCGAACTGAGCAGACGGTCTTTGACACTTTTTTCAAGATGCGAATCCAGCCTCTCCAACAACTCGGATTCCGACCCCGCCATTGCGGGTAAGGCATACTGTTTTTCAATCGACCAGTAACTGTTTTTCGAAATTTCCAGCGAATCAAGGTCAACCCCCAGCCAATGGCCGTTTTCAAGTGCTTCAACCCCTTTATAGGCCGTATGGTTTTTCCAAAAGAGGCCGCTGCGCACATACCCTGCAAGCGCCTCTTCATCGGCTTCAAGGTCTATCAATGAACCCAGTGCATTCAACTCACTGGCAAAATAGAACGCCCCACCTTTTTGGGTATAATAGAGGGGCTTTTTACCCGCCCGGTCACGTGCGAGGAATAAACGGTTCTGATCCCGGTCCAGCATGGCAAACGCAAACATCCCATCCAGCATCTCAAACATCGCTTCACGGTATTTCACATACAGATAAAGCAGCACTTCCGTATCGGAACTGGTCTGAAACGTAAATTCACGCAGCTCGTGTTTCAGTTCGGCATAGTTGTAGATTTCACCGTTAAACACCAGGGAAAACGCGTTGTAGTGCATCGGCTGGTGAGCATGTTCCAGATCGATAATGGAAAGACGCGTATGCGCCAGTGTAACCCTGTTCCGGGCATCCGTATACACATGCTGCGCATCCGGTCCACGATGCACAAGCCTGTCTATATAGTTGGTTTCCTTACCTGAATCATTGATCGAACCGGCGATACCACACATAGGTTTCTTATATCTTCAATTTAAAAACTTTGGCCAACGGATTCAATATGACAGGTTCAAACAGGTTCGGGTCATATTTCCCCAGGACAAAAAGCTGGATAAACAGTGATTGGATATAACTCTCTTCCAATACGAGAAACTTTCGGTAACTCTGCATGTAAATCACACTTAATTTCGAATTCGGGTTGATTTTCTGTTCTGTGGTTCTTTGAGCACCCAGATTTCCTCTATGCCGCCTTCATTTAATTGAAGCAAGTCTCTCTTAGCAAAATATTGTATTGCTATATCACTAGCCTTAAGTAAAGGCTCTACAGGATCGTATTTTAAAAGATTTAACCAGTTTTCCATGGTTTCTCAAACGTTATGTACAACGTTTGCGGCTACCCGAAGTTGGCGACCATCGGGAGCCAACTTCGGGTGAAGCGACGAAGGAACGGAACCGGGTAATCGCTGTTGTGCGATGGAGCGAGCCATTCATCTCATCTTCTTTTTATTACCAAAGTTGTACATACCACTTTATTTTCAAGCACTTCATTTTCTTCTTCTTGTTTTTGTATATAATTCTCGAATAAGTCTTTTTTATCTGGGTGTTTATCAATTAACTCCATACATCGCTTTTTCAAATCATCAAAAATATAGTTATCAGAGTCTTTAATTCTATCACTTTGCATTATATCATCTTCGATTAAATTCATTCCCGCTTCATTTATCTGATGAAGAAGTTCTTGCTTATTTAACATCAAGGGATGGGTATAATCGCTATTATCTTCTATGTACCCATCGTCAATTATAATTATTCCTGAATTATTGAGGTGTTTAGATAATGTTGACAATGTTGAATAATAATTTCCAAAAACAGGTCCTATGGCACCAAGAATAATAATGTCATATGTTTTTAAATCTTTTATTTTTTCTCTGATATCGCCTATTTCAAATTTACAAAAATGTTCTACATCATATTCAATTGCTTTCCCTTGAGCATACGAAATAAATTCAGGTATTGCGTCAATGCCATAACATTTACAGCTGAATTGATGGGCAACTTTTATGGAAACTGCTCCTTTTCCACAACCTAAATCAAGAACTTCCAAATTGTCATATCTATTGAAATGTTTACCTATCAGTTTAATTATAGCTTCTGGATCTGAGCCTATTTCCCAAATATCTTGTAATATATAAGGTAAGAATGGGAATAGTTCTTTATTAGAACCATCCATTGCGATTACAACGCTTTCTTCGATAGATTTCATTTACTATTCTCTTTTCTTTGCTCGCTCTTTCGCACAACGTCGGGATAAATGAAATTACGTTTATCACGAAAAGTATCGATTAATAGATGAAGAAACAACAAATTTATTTCTCTCCAATTTCAACCGTACTACCATCTTCCATATTGTTTGGTGGGTGGGAAATGACAAGATCGCCTTCGGAAAGCCCTTCCACAATCTCAGCATGAAACCGGGAGCGTTTGCCAAGTTTCACCTTGGTTTGCTTGGCTTGACTTCCATCAACTTTAAAGACGGCCCATCCCGAATTTGCCCGAAAGAGCGCGTTTTGAGGGATTTGCAACACCGCATCATTTTCCCATAAAATGATTTTAGCTTCAATACGGAAGTTGTCGCCAAGACGCGGTTCAGGCTGACAGAGTTTGGCAATAATATTGACACGTTTTTCTTCTATGCCTAGCGCCGAAACTTTGGTAAAAGCCGCGGGCTCAATGCGATCCACATAAGCCTTGAGCGCGGTTTCACCACCCCAGTTTTCAATCATAACGGTTTGCCCGGTTTTGACTTTTACGGCATCGTTCGAAAGCACATCCACCACAATTTCCATTTCGGTTTTGTCGCCGATGGCGGCAATGAGCGTTCCGGCTTCTACCACGCGCTCGCTTTTTTCATGCACACGCAAGAGAGTGCCCGTTACCGGAGCTTTGATAGATAATAATTGGCGTCTGTTTGTGCGCGCTGCCTTTAAGGCCTCAAGCTCGTATAGGGCTGCGCTGGCGCTGAGTTCGGCGCTTTTGCGCTGTTTTTCCAAAACCTCGACTTGGGTTTGTTGCTCGTCGAAGGCTTCCTGAGAAATGGCGCGTCCGGCTATCAGCTTTTCAAATCGCGATTTGGTTTGCCTGGCCAGTTGCAAGTGCTCAGTGATCTCTTCCACCTCTGCTTCAGCTGCAGCCAGCGATTTCTCAGCGGCACGTATGCGTTGGGTGAGTTCCTCTTTTTCGCGAGGATTCAGCGGTGGGGGAGACATGGTGGCAATCCGATCGCCTTTCTTTAATGCCACACCCTCTTTTAAATCAATGCGGTGAAGGGTGCCGGAAATCGGTGCGGCAATTTGGAAACATTCGCATACCTGTGTGGTGCCTTCTTCTTCCAATGTCACCTGAAAGGGACTCTTCGAGACTTTAACGGTCTGAACAGAAATCGGGTCGGGTTGCATGGCCAAGATCACTAAAATCAAAAGCGCTATACCGGCAGCGCCAAGAACGAGTTGTTTTTTTGTAAGGTTTAACATGATTGTTTATTCGCGAGTTTTGAGCACTTCAATTAAATCCAAATGCGCCAATCGTTGATTAATAATCCATCCCGAAGCAATGGCTACCATCACGATCACAATAAAAGCAAAAAAGAAATTTTCGCTGCTCAGTATAAACGGCATCCGAAAGATTTCTGAATCGTAAGCTGCAGGCATCATGGCCGAAAGACCCGTACCTAGCAAAAATCCGATGGGAATGCCAAAGGCGGTAAGGATGGCTTGTTCACCCAGCAAAATTACTGAAATTTCCTGTTTTCTGAGACCTAAAACCCTAAGGCTGGCCAGTTCTCTCCCACGCTCCGAAAGGGAAATCCGGGCGCCGTTATAAACAACGGCAAAGGCAATGGTGCAGGCAAAAAATGTGAGAATAGTGGTGGTTACTATCATGCTTTGGGTAATATCGTCGGAAAATCTCTCTTTCATGGCTTTTAGAAAAATAGAACCGGTGACACTGGGCATATCTTTAAAGGCGGCGTAAAGCGAATCTTTTTGAGCATAGTCAATGGTCAGGATGGCGGAATTTGCCGCTCCTTTTGATCCTGACAGATCATCCAACAGGCTTTTTTGCATATAAGCGGCAAGGCCAAACATTTCATCAATGGTGGCGCTTAAAATCACCTGGTGGGTGCGTTGCTGGCCATGTAAGAAAGACACCGTCAAAGTATCGCCGGGTTTGGCGCCTATGATTTCAGCCAGTTTTGTTGTCAATAGCAGGCCGCTGTTTGGTACTGGCACCAATCGTAGTTTGCTGTCAATCAATGGGCGTAGGTCGGAATTCGGATTTAAGCCGGTGATTCCCATACGTCTTGAGCGTTGTTTGTAACGCAAGCGAACCGGTTCTGTACGCACAAGCTCAACCTGACGAATACCATTGAGGTTTTGGAGCTCGTACAACACCGATTTCGGGAGAGGCTCTGTAAAAACCAGGGTCAGGTCTTCGTGATGTTTTAAATCAAACTCCACCCACATCATATGATCCATGGCGTCGTACATGTAACGACCGGAGATCATTATAGAAACCGCAAAGCCAATCATTATGGCCGACAAGGTTGATTTCCACCACCGGCGCTCGAGGTTTCGAACAATGATCCGCCAGGGAACCGTCACCCAGTGTTTTAAACCCAGTTTTTCGAGCCAAAACGCTTTAAAGGTAGCCGGTGATTCGGGACGCATGGCTTCGGCAGGCGGGAGTTTTATGGCCTGTTTCACCGCAGAAAGTGATCCGAATCCCGCTGCCAGAGCGCTTAGGCTAACGGACATGATGGCATCGTTAAACCGGAATACATAGTCCAAAGACGGAAAATGAAAATAAATGGTGTAATAATCAGTAAGCCCGGCACCGCCCCAAGCCCCAAGAAGTGTGCCCAACACGCCACCTAGTGCAATCGGGAACAGCGAAAAACCCAGGTAATGCAGTCCCACTTGCCAGTTGCTGTAGCCAAATGCTTTTAAAATGGCAATGATATCGCGCTGCGTGCTGACGAGACGACGCAAGATGATGTTCAACAGGAAAATTGCTACACCAAGGAAAATGGACGGCACAACCGTGATCATTGATGCAAACTGTTTGATTTCATCGCTGATAAACTGGTGAGAGACATGCTCGCTTCGCCCATAAGCGCCCAAACTGCCATAAGGCTTAAATAGATCATCCAGTCGCCGGATCACTTCTGCTTCAACCGCATCATGGGTAAGGGTTAAGACCAAATTATTGAACGATCCCGACATGTTGAACGCAGCTTCGAGGGCTTTTTGACTCACCCAGAACACACCAAAGCGTTTGTTATCGGCAAAGAAAGCTCCACTTTGAACTTCGTAAATGTATTCGGGTGAAAGGCCAATGCCAACAATCCGAAAGGCTTCTTTGCGACCATTCAAAATGGCGTGAATTTCATCGCCAACCTCTAATGCATTAGCTTCGGCAAAGGCCTCACTCACAATGATTTCGTCATGAGCTGTTGGTGAAAGCCTGCGACCATCACGAATAAAAAGATCATTTAAAATCGGGCCGTCATTCGGAGGCAGAGAAACAAACTGTCCGGTGGCCGGTTCATCCAGTCCCTCGATATCCAGAGATACATCATAGACAAGCCTGGTAGAAAGAGAGGCAACGCCCGGAATGGCTTTTACACGTTCACGATAATACGCCGGTGCGCGTTTAACCTGCAAAAACACATCTGCAAAACGGTAATTGCTATAGTACTGATCTTTGGAGCGAACCAGCGATTCTTTGACGCTGCTCATGGAAACAAAAACCATCACCCCGCAAGCTACCACGAGAGCTACGGCAATCAACTGCCCTTTCAGGTGAAGCGCTTCACGTAAAAGCTTTTTATGGAGGACTGATAACGGCATCAAGACGAATTAGTCGGTGTGGAAATTTTACGATCCAGTAAAAAATAATCATTTGTTAAATCGGTTACTTCTCAGATTGCAAGCGTTCATGGATGTTTGCTTTTGAAGGCATCGCTTACTTAAAAATGATAAGTTGATAATTATAGCGTTCATTGTTTACCAAGTCAGTTCTGATGGTGAAATCTTTGTGGTATTGTGTGTTTTTTCAATGACTTCACCGCTTCTTAGTTTTACGACGCGGTCGGCCATTTGTGATATGGATGCGTTATGGGTAATCAAAACCGTAGTAGCGCCCAATTCTTTATTGATACGCTCAATCACTTCCAAAACGACTTTTCCGGTATTAAAGTCTAATGCTCCGGTAGGTTCGTCACAGAGCAAAAGCTCAGGTTGCTTGGCAATGGCACGCGCAATAGCAACACGCTGCTGCTCGCCGCCCGAAAGTTGCGAAGGAAAGTGGTGTTGGCGCTCAGACAAACCAACAAGAGCTAAGGCATCTTTAGGCATTAATGGATTTAAGGCGATATCGGTGACAAGTTCAACATTTTCCAGCGCTGTTAAACTGGGAATGAGGTTGTAGAATTGAAACACAAAACCAACGGTTTTTCGGCGATACTCCGTTAAAGTATTTTCATCGGCATTTGTAAGATTCTCATTGCGATAAAAAAAATCACCGGAAGTGGCCGTATCCAGTCCGCCAATGATATTTAATAAGGTGGATTTTCCACTGCCTGAAGTGCCAAGTAGAACGGTGAGTTCATGCTCAATAAATTCAAGTGAAACAGATTTGAGGGCAGGCACTTCAACTTCACCCATCAAATAAATTTTTGTAAGGTCATGGGTTTTAAGAACTATCGAGTTAGAATTCTGTTGATTGGAATCTGTCACAGATTAAGAAAAGGATAGAATTTCAGTTGAATAAAAGACATGGTTTAATAATGATGTTTGCATCCATAGATCAAATTATTGTTGTTATCAGCTTAATAGACCAATCGTGCTCTCGATCTATTCGTCGTGTCCATAATCCAGCCAAATCATATTTTAATTGGTTGTGGTTTTCCCAAACCGGAATAGGATGTTTTTGAATATCTTTGATATTAACCCGGTGTTAGTAATAATAGTATTGTTAGATTGATCTGAGACGAAAACTTTAATTTATCACTCTATTTTTAGTTACATAGTTCTAAAAACGTGTTTCATGAGTTGGCGCATGCCGAAACGCCAACGAAAGGAGCACTATAGGCAAAATCGGTACTTCGTTATGCTCAGCACAAGCATTTCGGCTACGCTCAATGCCCGATTTTTTTAGAAAACATCAACTATTCTGATTCCTAAACTATACACGCTGGATTGATAAAAAAGTTCAAGAATTCAGGGTCTTTTTCAGCAATTTGGCTTCGGGGCAATCTTCGATAAGATTGTGGTTCATTTCCAAAGCCGGTTCGGCAACATCAACGCTGCCAATCACTTTGGCAGGGACGCCTGCTGCTGTTGAGTGCGGCGGAATGTCTTTCAGTACAACGCTGCATGCGGCAATTTTTGAGCCTTCACCCACTTCAACATTTCCAAGTATTTTAGCGCCTGCGCCAATCAACACGCCTTTACGAACTTTAGGGTGCCTGTCGCCGGTTTCCTTACCTGTACCGCCTAATGTGACTTCGTGAAGCATTGAGACATTATCTTCTACAACGGCAGTTTCTCCAATAACCAAACTCGAGGCATGATCTATAAAAATACCGCGACCAATTAGAGCTGCTGGGTGAATATCGGCGGCAAATTCCTCCGAAATGCGGCTCTGTAAAAACAATGCCATGGTATGCCTGCCTTTCTTCCATAACCAATGCGCAACGCGGTACGATTCCAATGAATGAAAACCTTTAAAAAACAGCAATGGGATATGGCTTTTAAACGTGGCTGGATCACGTTCAACAACCGCAATAACATCGGCTCGTAAAATGCAATCAATATCCTCGATATTGGCATAGGCTTCGCTGAAAATATCAATTAAATGCTCGGTAGAAAGAATTGAATTAGAAAGTTTATGTGCGAGATGAAAAATCAATGCATCACGAAGAGAGTTGTGCTTTAAAACTGTTTCTTCAAGAAATTTTGCAAGAATCGGTTCGTTTTGAACCTGCTCGCGTACTTCGCGGCAAATAATTTCCCACAAGAGTGTATTTTGTTCATTGTTCATACTAACAATAAGGCATAATTGACAACTTATAGAGCCATTGCAAGATACAAAAAATGATGCTTAAACGGTTTTACTTTTTTGAATCAAGCGTTCATAATCCTCTTTTAAAAAAACGATGGCTTTTTCCCGATCGTAAGGGATTAGGCCGTCAATGATGGCATTTTCCATGTTCTTTTTGAGCATGCCCACTAGTTTGCCTTCAGGAATATTGAACATAGTCATAATTTCATTGCCATTAACCGGAGGACGCCATTTGGCTAAAAGGTCTTTTTCGGAAACCAACGAAATTTTTTCCTCTACACTAGCAAAGTTAGCCATGATTTTCTGAACCTTTTTAGGATTTTTGCTGGTTACATCGGCTCGGCAGAGTTTCATCAGGTCGTCCAGGTGTTCGCCCGCTTCAAACATTAACCTACGAACTGCAGAATCGGTAATCTCTTCATGCGAAAGCGGGATCGGGCGCAAATGCAGACGAACAAGTTTTTGAACATACTCCAGATGGGTTAAAGGAAATGCCATTCGCTTAAATAATTTAGGAAGCATGCCGGCGCCAACGGCATCGTGGCCGTGAAATGTCCAGCCCGCACTCTGGCGGAATCGTTTGGTTCGCGGTTTGCCAACATCGTGGAACAGGGCGGCAAACCTGAGCCAAAGGTCGTCGGAAACCAATGAAATATTATCCACAACTTTCAGGGTGTGATAAAATGTATCTTTATGGCCCACACCATCAACCTGTTCAACGCCGGCCATCAGCGAAAGCTCCGGCAAAAATTCACCCAACAGACCGGTTTCATGGAGTAATCCCAAACCGATTGAAGGCGTTGGGGACAGCATGATTTTATAGAGTTCATCGCGGATGCGTTCTTTGGAAACAATCTGAAGGCGGCTATGCATGGTTTTAATGGCTTGAAAAACATCGTTTTGGATTTCAAATCCCAATTGCGAGGCAAACCGCGCTGCACGCATCATGCGTAACGGATCATCCGAAAAGGTTTGATCGGGGCATAGCGGCGTTCGTATGAGTTTATTTTGTAGGTCGGCAGTCGCATCGAACAAATCCACAATACGGCCAAATGATGAGGCATTGAGCGACAAAGCCAGGGCATTGATTGTAAAATCGCGGCGGCAAAGGTCGTCTTCCAACGTGCCAATCTCAGTAATAGGTTTACGTGAATCGGGATTGTAGCTTTCTTTGCGAGCGCCGACAAATTCAAGCTCTAACAAATCGTTTTCTGTATCCATTAGAGTAAGGCGGGCAGTTCGGAAACGCTCAAAGAAAACAAAATTGGCGCCATGAAACTTTTTTTGAACGGCTTTAGCATAGGGGAGAGGATTGCCAACCACCATAACATCAATGTCTTTGTTGGGACGATTTAAGTATAAATCGCGAACATATCCACCCACGCAATAGCATTCCAAATTAAGGTCATCGGCGATTTTGCCAAGTGTTGAAAAAAGGGGATTCTGTTTCAAGTTTTGTGTGAACTGTGTGTTCATGTACGATTAACTTTCAGCCTAATAAAAATCATAAACTTATATAATATAAAAGTTTAGCTGATAAAAATTGTTGGTGCCGTTTTAAGTGGCCAAGATTTTATAACTGCTTCGATTTTATTGTAACAACTCAACAATAACTTATGCGATTGAGTTTAGTAGGTTTTGGTCATATCCTTATCCACACAAATGATAAAATCAGCCCTTCCAATATGCTCAGGTTCCAATTCATGGATGTTTTCCTGATTAACGGTTGATATTGTAGCTAGATTTAGCTGTTTATCATGTTGGTTCAAGTGCCATACAATGCCTTCAAAGAAATCGGAGTGATAGCGGCCATTAAGATGCAAAAATAAGCAATCTTCGTTTAGATGGTTTAAAATAAAATGCGCCATAGTGGCGTCTTTAATAGCTTGTGCCTGAACAAACTCAGGTGAACCGTGGCTATGAGCCATTTTGAGGATTTTTTTGTATTGGGGCAGATCAGGATCAAAAGCAATTGGCAGAGGCGCTATCCAGGCTTTTTCTTCGTTGGTTAAACTATCCAGCGCTTTTAAACCGCCTTCTTTGAAGACTTTATTTGCAAACCTCCTTGGGATGCTGGTTCCAATAAAAAGAATCCCTTTGGATTTGGCGAAATCCACCAGCGGGACATAATCCGTCTTAAAATTTTTCCAAAGCCGTGCTAATGAATCCAGGCCTTTTATATCTATTTGGCCGTTTAAATAGGCATTAAGGGCTTCTTGGTTGTCCCTTTCAATCATTTCTGCGCCAAGGATCAGAGACGTGTGTTTGGAGATATCTTTGGCCAACTCCAACTGAAGCCAATGGGCGATGGGATTGTCATGGAGTTCGCCAAAAAGGACAAGCTCTTTGTGTTTCAAAGCATTTAACATGGCTTCATATGAGCTTGGCTCTCCCTTACTGGTATAAATGGCATATGCAGATTTATGGTGTTGTCCGTAAAGTGGCAAGGTTACCATCAGACATAAGAGCAGGTGCAAGGCTTTCATAATCATTATATAAAGTGAGGGTATTGTTTAAAACAGGCAACGGACTAATTTCCTTAAACTTAAAGCATTATAGATGATTTTTTGAGGATTTACCCATTTAGCAGTTTTAAGCCATATGTTTCGTAGTTTTTAAACCGTTTGTCCTGAGTGAGCATAGCATAATCTTTTCGGATGGCTTCCCAAATGAGCAAACGATCAAACGGGTCTTTGTGAATTGTGTTAGGTAATTTATAAAAGGTGGCATACGAGGTATGATCAATATCTTCAATAGTATACCCAGAGTTTATGAGTATGTCAGGTAATTTATCAGGGGTGATGTTTTTTAATTGTAGTTTATTAAGTGAATATTTTAGACTGATTTCAAAGAATGAAATACTGCTAATGATAATTTCATTTTTTTCATCTTTAATTAATTCAATTTCTTTTTTTGATAATTTAGAATCGTCAAATAATAGATAAAGTAAAATATGGGTATCAATCAAAACGTTCATAGTGTTAATAAGTCTTCATCACTGATTTTAAAATCATCATTGATTGTAAATGAGGCCTTACCTTTTAATAGTCCTACTTTTCGCTTTTTCTGTTCATATTTTTTATAAGGTACAATAACAGCAATCTTTTCATGTTTTTTTCCATATTCGATGATAATTTCTTCTCCCTTCTTTACAGAAGTAATAACATCAGAAAAATTTGCTTTTAAGTGAGCAACGGTTAGTGCTTTCATGATTTGATCGTGAATTAATTTTTTAACTTGTGCAACTTATATGGACTATAAATTGAATTTCTAACAATTTAGTTCATTCTTGACACGTTGTCAATTAATTTTTAAGCATTTTTAAAATCTATTGAAAACAGTTTTCACTTAAGCCTTAAAGAGCGCCTGACTTTCTTTGATCTTTTCCGTGATTTGAATGGCTACATCCAGCGCCTGGCGACCTTCCTGGGCCGAAACCACAGCCGGCGTGCCGGTTTGAATCGATTTAATAAACGACTCCAGTTCGCATTTCAGGGCATTGATCTTTGGAATATCGGGGCTTAAAAATTCAAGCTTTTTCTCACCAAGCGCATCCTGAATATCCCCAAACAAGGCAATAATTTTCTCGGTTGCAAATTCCTTGAGCGAACTTTGGGTTTTCATCGGTTCATCTACAATTCGAAACACCTCGGCTTTGCCTACGGTTAAATCCAGTGAAGCATAACTTTTGGGATGGTTGCAGAAAAAGCGAATTTTACGTTCTTTTTTACGACTAATCCGGCTTGCGCTTACATTAGCAACTGCTCCATTATCAAACTCTAACCGAGCATTGGCCATATCCAATTCATCCGAGAATACCGATATGCCCGAAGCAGAAATGGATTTTACAGGCGCTTTAACCAGTGAGAGCACCAAATCTATATCATGGATCATCAGATCCAAAATCACCGAAACATCCGTTACGCGTTTGGAAAATCCGGAAAGGCGTTCGGCCGTTATAAAGATGGGTGTGCCAATTTCCGATTCAATAGCCTGAATAGCCGGATTAAAGCGTTCAATGTGTCCAACTTGTATCAGACGGTTTTGTTTTGTTGCAATGTCTATTAATTCATCGGCTTCAGAAACAGTACGCGTAATCGGTTTTTCAATAAATACATGAAGGTTGTGTTCCAGCAAAAATTTTGCGATTTGGTGATGAGAACTGGTTGTTGTTGCAATGATGGCAGCGTTGGACTGGTTAGCAACCTCTTCCAATGAGCTTAATACCCGGGTATTGTACTTATTTGAGATTTCTTTGGCGTGGGTTTCATTTAAGTCAAACACACCGGAAAGTGAAATATCGGTCTGTTCCTTGCTGATTTCTCTGAGCAATTTGGTATGAAATTCGCCGAGTTTGCCTACGCCAACAACGGCAATGTTTAAGACTGTTTTTTCTGTCATTCTAAATGTGGTTTAGTTTCAGTGAGAGTTAATGTAAGAAAATGAGGGGTTATGTTTTACCTGGGAATAGATAAAACTTAATGTGAAGAGGCTTTTGGCCGTACGCCATTTGAGTTAAACTTTTTGGGATATTTAGCATGAATTGGCTCATAAAATAGTCTGATACGCTCAAAATCGGCGTTTATATCGCCATTGGGTATGAAGCTTGGACCAATACCGCAACACTTTTTTTCGTAATCAGCAAATCCCATTAAAATAGGTATATGCGCTTGACGTGCAATGTGGTAAAAACCACTTTTCCAATAATCCACGCGTTTTCGAGTGCCTTCGGGTGTGACAACCAGAAAAAATTCGGGTCTTGTATTTATCTCTTCCAGAATTTGCTGAACCGTATGTTGTCTGGCGCGTCGATCAACCGGAATGCCGCCTAAGAATCGCATGATAAATCCAAACGGAGGTTTAAATAACGTGTGTTTGCCGATCCAATTGACTTTTCGCTTCAAGTACCATGCGATCATGAGCATAAAAAAGAAATCCCAGTTGGAGGTATGCGGCGCTGCTATAGCAACCATTTTCGGAGGTAAGGGTAAATTGCCGGAAAAACGCCACGGCGATAACTTAAAAAATAGCCGGGCCATCCAATGTGTGAGCATTTTTTTTAATTGATTGATTAACTCCCAACAGAAGAGGGCGCCACTTCTATTTCATAATTAAACAGAGTGTATGCGATCATGCAGGAAAAAAACACCAAAAATCCGCCCATTAAATACGGGGCATGTATATCAAAGCCATAGAGCACGCTTCCGCTAAATGGGCCAAGAATCCGGGCCATCGACCCAACGGATTGATTTATGCCCAGAATTTCGCCTTGCTCATGCTCAGGAGTATACATCGAAATCAAAGATGAGCCAATCGGGATGATCAGGCCATTTCCTGCAGCAAGCATGGCTAAAAAGATCAATCCATATGTGAATAGCGAATCGCTGGGCAGGTATGGAATAAATACCAAACCAATGGCAACAATGACAGTACCGATCAAAAATACCTTACGCTCGCCCAACGATTTGGTGAGCTTTCCGATTAAAAATCCTTGGACAACCACTGAAACAATCCCCACATAGGCAAACAAATACCCGATGCTTTGATCGGTGGCGTAATAAAATTCTTTCCATAACAAAGCCGCTGAAACCTGCATATTGACAAAGGCAAACAGGAATAAAAACGTGACGATCATAATCCGTGAAACCGCAGGTCGTTGGAACGCTTCCACCATTTTTGCCAGATTAAAGAACTGAACTTTGGCGTTCGGGTTTTTTTTCTTTATGGATTCAGGGAGTAGAAAATAGGCCATAATCAAATCCAACAAGGTGAGCGCTGCGGCGACATAACCGACCCATTCAATGCCATAATTTGTTTTTAAAAATCCACCTAAAGGCGGACCTAGAACAAAACCCAGGCCAAACGCCGCGCCAATAATGCCCATGGCTTTTGATCGGTTCGAGCTATCGGTAATATCCGTGATATAAGCTTGGGTGGTTGAAATATTAGCTGATCCAATACCGGCAAGTACACGTGATATAATTAAAAGAATGATCGTATCGGCTTGTGAGAAAATCAAATACGAAATGGATGACGTGGCAATACTGACAAGTAAAATGGGACGACGTCCAATTTTATCGCTAATTGTACCCCAAATAGGCGCAAAGAAAAACTGCATGATGGAGAAACTGGCGGCAATAAGACCGATCATTAACGGTGATGCGCCAATATCTTTTGAATAGGTCGGAAGCAGAGGAAGCACAATACCAAAGCCTACCAGGTCAATAAACATGGTAAAGAATAAAACAAAAAGCGGCGATTTTTTCATGAACAAGAAAAGCTGGTTTTTTTAAACTGGTTTAAACATTATAGACTTGGGCTCTCTCCGATGGGAATATAAGAAAGCTTAAGGATATTATTTAGCAGTTGCAATCTGAAAATTGAGTTTATGAAACGTCTTAACGTAAAAAATTGATTTTAAGATTGATTGATTTCATCTCCTTTAAATTAAATAGCAAAAACCTATGGCTAAATTAGATTTACTTGAAGTTGGGGCTAAAGCCCCAAGCTTTGAAACCATCGATCAGGATGGAAATCCCGTTAAACTGGATGATTTTAAGGGAAAAAAAGTTGTCCTTTATTTTTACCCCAAAGATGATACGCCGGGATGTACGAAAGAAGCTTGCGCATTTCGGGACAATTTACCCAAATTTGACAAGCTTAATATTGAAGTATTGGGCGTAAGTGTGGATAATCAGAAAAAACACAAAAAGTTTGCCGATAAATATGAATTGTCGTTTAAACTGTTGGTTGATGAAGAAAAGATAATTGTACAGAAATATAAAGTTTGGGGGCTAAAGAAAATGATGGGCCGCGAGTATATGGGTACCAATCGCGTCACCTATATCATTGATGAAAACGGCAAAATCATGAAAGTATATCCTAAGGTTAAACCCGAAAAGCACGCCGAAGAAATTCTACAGGATATAAATGCTTAACCAAATAGAGATGGGTCTTACAGACATGGCTCATCTCCCTTTCAACTTATCAATCCAAAACCGGTAAAGAATGTTTTTACGAGGAATAAACCGATAAAAGGTTTGGTGCATTGAATGTTTTTTTTCAACTTTCCGTGTGAGTAATTCCTTCAAAGGTTTTTTAATGAAATTATTTAATCTGTATGGCTAAGAATGACGAATATTCTCTCCCACATAAAGGTATGGTATTGATTGCCTCACCGGATTTGCTGGATCCGAATTTCAAGCGCTCGGTGGTCTTATTGTGTGAGCATAACAGCGAAGGATCATTTGGGTTGATTTTAAATAAACCGTTGAATATAAAAATCAGCGATGCTGTTGAAGACCTTGCCGATTGGGATTTGCCGTTGAATATTGGTGGGCCGGTTCAAAATAATACCATTCATGTATTGCATCGCCGTGGCGATTTAATTTCCGATTCGCTCGAAATTGATGATGGCGTGTTTTGGGGAGGCAATTATGAAGAAATTCAATCCTTGGTAAACACCGGTCAAATCAATGCCGAGGAATTCAGATTTTTCCTGGGTTATTCGGGTTGGGGCATTGGTCAGCTTGAAGATGAAATGCAGGAAGATTCCTGGTATCAATCTTCGATAACAAACGATTTGGCGTTTAATACATTACCTGAGAAAATGTGGTCCAATGTGTTGCGCCGAAAAGGCGGGGATTACGCTATTATTGCCAATACTCCCGAAGATGTGCGTTTAAATTAATTACAGATTTAAACTATATGGAAAAGTTTATAAATATACATTTGGAAAAGCTCTCTGAAGGGTATTACTTAGCTACTTCAGACTCTTTACAGGGCTTGGTGGCTCAGGGACGAACAGTAGCCGAAACCCTTGAAATTGCAAAAGATGTTGCAAAAAAATTGATTGAAGCGCAAGAAGATAAAGTTGGCGCTTATGCGTAACTTAATTTATGCCAATACACTGGAAGATGCCCTGTTCAATTAAGTCAATTCATTTTGAAACTTTTTGAAAAAATTTTAAGTAAATAGATTGCTTTTGCAGAGTTTAGATCATAGACATCTGCTTATGTTCTTTAAAATTTGGGGATGACAGGTATCGACAAGGCATGAGTGAGATTTGGTTGCACTCCGAGTTTCAGCATGGATGGACTCGTTAAAGAAGTCTATGCAAATTTAAGTGCAGACGATCATTCGTATGCAATGGCTGCCTAATTAGCACAACAGTTAATTAACCAGTCACACCTGGTGAGGGAGGCGCTTACACTGAAATCACCTTGGTGGAATAAACCCGCGCTTGAGCCATTGCTCGCGCATGTAAGCTTCAAAGCGGTATGTTCGGTGGCCGTTTTGAATACATAATCGGGCTAGCAATCTGACCGCTGTCGGTGGTGTCGTAGGTTGTGAATCTTATTCATCGAAGATGAGTGTGGTAGCCACTTCGGGCTGTGTTTTGGACGCGGGTTCGAGTCCCGCCATCTCCACAAATACTAATTCAAAAACTTCTAAAATTATTTATGGGGTTACACTGAGGCCAATTGAAAAATCAATTCTATTCAAGCTTTCTTTTTGATCTTCATTTAGGTTGATGGTCTCTTTAGAGTCTCCATCATCCATTGTAATAGAGCTCAGTGTTGAAGCAAAATATGACAAACGGAACCCCATTGATATATTCTCGTTTAACCCAAGATCATATCCAATATCCATTTCAAAACCTACAGACGATGAAGTTATTTTAAAATTGTCAATTAATCTGGCGTCATTATCATATTTAACGTAACCAATAGAAAATCCAAATATCCATGAGTTTAATTTATTATCTGTTATGATTCTACTAAAATATGATGGTCCTATAAATAACACCTTAATATCATCTTTCATTAAACCATAAGTTATGTTACCATCCATATCTTCAACATACACACCTATTTCGTTTGAAGTCTTAAATAAGTGGTAAGTAATTCCAATTCCTGAAACATCAGATACAAAATAACAAGCAGATCCACCAAACTGAATTCCTGATTTTAGCTCATTAAGATAGTCCTTAAAGTCTGAGTTAACATTATCGGATATACTTGCAGTGCGATAACTATATCCACCGTTAATGTTAAATCTTATTTTCTTGTATTCCTTATATGGTACATTTTCGTAATTTAAATTTGAATCTGTATAATAACCATATTGATAATTAATTATTGAAGTTAGAGGTAATAATGTAGGATAAGGGTCATTTTGATTAGCTAGAAAATATATAAAGTCGGAATCTAAGTTTTTAATTTTGCAGTGAATGGAATCTTTGTCTTTAGTAATAATTAAGTCTTGAGTATATGCTTCTTTAAATGAAAAACTTAAAAATATGATTATAGATAAGATGCTAATAAAGAAATTAAATTGAAATTTCATTTTGAGGAGAATTTAAATTATGGTTTACTTTTAGAATTTTAGCAGTAATTCGATGGCAGCTACTCCAAAAATCAGGTGTTTGGTGTTCTATGATTTTAATTGCATTTCCGCCAATTTTCCCGGCTTCAAATATAGCCTTTTCAATCACAGTTTTATAACTGCAGTCAATTGTTAAACCAGTATCTCCAATTTTTATTTGACCTAAAATTTCTGCGTTTGAAGGTTCTTGATAATTTAAACCATAAACAATAACTTGTTCATTATAGTCCAAAGGGGGATATTTTTTTATAAAAGTTCTTGAAACGCTTGGAGCGCAAGACAACATAAAAATGACTAGTAGAGGAAAAACAAATAATAAATGAATTAACTTCATAAAAATAACAATTTATATAATGAGAGTAAGTATGGATTTATAAATGGGTTTATATGATAGTTAAATGATAAAATAAAGTTATAACTTGTTTTGGACAAATGTTTGTGAGAATTTTTAAAAAATTGGCAGAAAATTTTTAAGTTTAAGGTTAAATTTGTTCATATTAAATTAAAGTTAAATTTCATAACAGGATTATAAATTAAATAGATAGCTGTTTTTCTTAATCTAAAGAATTCATCTGGGCTCTGCCCCAGGGTAGTTCATTAGATAGGTTATTTTCATTTTTGAAAGGTAATATCATCAAATTCTATATACATGACAAAAACTTACTTCCTATTTTTTTTTCTACTATTAATCACAAGGGTTGTATTTGCTCAGGAAATTCGTGTTTCAAATAATCAAGTTGAAAAGCTAAAAGTATCAAATGAATTAAACAGTTTGATATTATACGAGTCAATTTTGAAAACGGAAAATCTAATTAATACACAAACTAACAATTATTTTATTATTCAAAAAAGTCAACAGCTGAATCAATTCTATAAATTCAAAAAAGAGGGTATTCCTTCACATAAAATAGATGGTAAGACAAATATTGTTTGGTTAATCATTGGCCTGGCTGCAGTAATAGGTGTAGGCATATTTTCAATAATTAATAGTGGTGGAAGTGATTTTGAAGTCAGTAGTGGAAATGGAAATGGTGGAGGAACAGTATTTCCACCCCCACCAGATAGGCCCTAAATGCAATAAGAATCTAAGTTAAGTTATAAATGAAACATGTTACAATGAGTATTAACTTAAAATCATATCTTCTTTCGCTTTTATTCTTTATCATATCATGCCCATCATTTTCACAAGTTGCTATTATACCATATGGCGAAGGATCAATTGAAAAGCCCTATTTAATATCTTCCTTAGAGAATTTATATTGGATTGCACAAAATAGTTCGAAATGGGATAAAAATTACAAACAAACTATAGACATTAATGCATCGGATACTAAAAATTGGGATGATGGTGATGGTCGAGAAAGAGAAGGGTTCAAGCCTTTGGGTAATAATGAAACGAAATTTTCAGGTACGTATGATGGTAATGGTCACATTATTGATAGCTTGTTTATAAATCGTTCTGAAGGAAATCAAGCTTTTTTTGGAGTTACAAGAAATGCCACAATTAGTAACTTAGGATTAACAAATGTAACTATTAAAGGTGATTTTAATATTGGTGCTATAGTTGGTTATCATACAAAAAATAGTTTATTAATATCTTGTTTTTCATCAGGGACTATAGAGTGTATTTCCAATAAAGGTAAAAGTATGGGTGGATTAGTTGGTAATAATGATGAATCTACAATATCTAATTGTTACAGCTTGTCTGATGTTATTATTGAAAGATATGGTATGGTTAATTGGTATAAACAGTTTTTTGGCGGATTGGTTGGAACTAACTGGAATGCAAGAATTGAGAACTGTTATTCTACGGGTTTATTAATTGGAGATGCTGATTTTAAAGGAGGACTGATTGGTTCAAACAATAACTCCGAAGTTATTAATTCTTTCTGGGATGTTGATTCTTCTGGAATAGGTTTAAGCCAAGGTGGTTTAGGATTAAAAACAGAAGAATTAAAGATTGCTAGGACTTTTTATGAAGTCGGATGGGATTTTGTTGAAGATGAAAATGGAAATGACAATGGAAGTGCTGGTGGATTAGAAGGAAATGGAGATAATAATTATTGGGATATGAATCAAGATGGCAATCATTATCCTATTTTAAGTTGGCAGGATGGTGAGCAAGCGTTGATTACTGATTTGACAAGCCCTACTATCAAATCTATTTCACCAATAAAAGGTTCAATTGATGTCTCAAATGACGGAAATTTAATCATTGAATTTAATGATCAAGTTGATTTTTACGGAGGAGTTTTAACTTTTAAAAAATACAACAATGATGAGTATTTAGATCAATTTTATCTATATGATGATTATATAAGTGGTATTGGAACTCAATCCATTTCGATTGACCCTCCAAGTGATTTAAGAGACAATGTTCATATGTATGTTCAAATTGATGGAGCAGCTATAACAGATATTTATGGGAATTCTGCAACTAAGTTAATTGATAAAGAGAACTGGCATTTTACTACTAAGAATATGAAAGTAGGAATAATATCTCTTTTATCTCCTCATCATCAAAGCAAAAACTTACCTTTAAGTCCAGTTTTAAGTTGGTTCCAACCAAGTGGTGCAACAGGTGATGTAAAATATGAAATTCAAGTTGCTACACATAAGGATTTTAACAAAGCTAATCTAGTATTTAATGATACCATAAGAGGCCAAACGGATAAAAAAATCTCAGGTTTGGATTATGGCAAAACTTACTATTGGCGAGTTAAGGGTATTAAGAATGAAAATGATTTTAGTGATTTTTCACAAGTTTATGAATTTACTACTAGAGAATCTCAAATGATACCTGTTTTTGAAAGAAATGATATAAATTTTCATACAGGTATATTTAAGGATTTAGATAATGATAAAGATTTGGATATCATTTTTTACGAATATGTTGAGCCGGCAATTATATGGCCATCTATAAATCAAACAGAGACATCTGGTTATCATATTAAATATTTAGAAAGTGTTAATTATTTAGAGTTTGAAGAGCATGATTTAAAGGTTTTAGAATATAAGCCAAGTGTTATTATTGTAAATGATTTTGAAGGAGATGGTGATCAAGATATATTTCTTGTTGAATTTTCAAAATTAACTCTATTGGAAAATGATGGCAAAGAAAGATTTATTTATAAAGAATTATATGATAACCAAACTCATATACAAAATATAAATATTTTTGATGTGGATTTAGATAATGATATGGATATGATTGTTAAAGATGCTCATGGGTTATATCTTCTTGAGCATGATAATTTGTTTTCGTTTAATAAATCTTTGATTCAATCAGAAAGTACTAATATTAATTTGTGTATTGATATCGATAATGATGGATTTTATGATCTGCTTTCAAGTAATAATAATCAGTTGTTTTGGTACAAGAATCAAAATGGGGATCATTTTACAAAAATAATAATTGATAACAAATTTAATGATTTTCAATTAGTAAACGGAATTGATATAGAATCAGATGGGGATATTGATATAATTATCTACAGTCAATTTCAACATTCTGTATTTTGGTATGAAAATACTGGAAATATTTTTCTTGATAAAAAAGAAATTTGTAATGGCATAATGTTTCCGAAAAGTTTATCTGATATCGATGGTGATGGATATGTGGATTTAATTATAAGAAGTCTTACATCTGGATATTGGTGGTGTAGAAATGTTGAAAATATAACTACTGAAAGAAGATTTATTTATAATCAATCTGATGCGCAAGTTAATATTATGGATTTTAATAATGATAGTAATATAGATATTTTAATAGGTTCAAATTTGTTTATAAATGTACCATCAAAATCTTTTCCACTTACTTCTCCAGAGTTAATATACCCAAGTAATACATCATATGATCTGCCACTTGGTATTAATTTTAATTGGAATCAAGTTAACGGAGCTCTAAAATATGATTTAGAACTATCAACATCATACGATTTGATTGAAAATTTGATAACTATTAGTGACTTAACTGAAACTAGTTATTTATTAAATGGATTAATACCTAGTCGAAAATATTATTGGAGAATAAGAGCTAAAAATGAACATTATGAAAGTTTTTCAACTGTATATGAATTCTATACAACTAATAATTCCAACATTGAAGTGGTTAATGAAACACAAACACTAGCTTTCGTACCCACTCAACCAAGTAAAACTTCATCTTTAGATTATAGGTTGGTTAGTTTTCCTTGTAATATGAATTCATCTATAATAAATGGTGAAATAAAAAATCCACCAGTTGTTTCTGATTTTATTCAAGATGGCATACATGGAAAAGAATGGGTTATTTATAGGGATAATGGACTAAGCAACTATTATAAAGAATCTTTAGACCCACATATACAATTGACAAATACTGGTGAAGGATTTTGGCTTATAAAATCAGGGGGTCTAACTGTGCCTTCAATTATTAGCCAATATGAACTTTATGATAATTGCTTAGAAATTGAAGTTAATTCATATTCCTGGAATATAATTGGAAACCCTTTCAATCAAGAAGTACTTTTAGTAAGCTTACAAGAATACAATTATAATTTGGGGACTTTTTGGGAATATACTAGTTCTGGATATGTTCAAGCTACTAAGTTGGAACCATACAAAGGTTATTATTATTATGAAACTAATGGGTTAAATCTAATTATTCCTTATCCAGGTTATACAATATTTAGTGAAAATTCTAAAACTGTTTTAACCTCAAAAGAGAATTGGCAGATCCAAATTGAATTGAAAACTCAATTTAACCAAGATAATTACAATTTTATTGGTGTTAATGCATTAGCTTCAAAAGAACTTGATAAATATGATTCATACAAACCACCTATGTTTGAAGATCAAGGGTATGTAGTATTTTATCGACCTGAATGGGATAATAAGTATTATAAGTTTTCTTCTGATATAAAGCCTGAGTTTGAAGATGGAGAAATATGGGAATTTTCAGTGGATAATTCTTCAGGCACAGCAACATTAAAGTTTAATTTTGATAATGTTCCCGGCAAATATAAAGTTATATTGGTTGATAGTCTGAATACCAATTTGATTGAGCTTGCAGATCGAAAACAATATGAATATTATTCCACTTTAAGTAGCCACCCTTTTAAACTTATTGTTGGGACGGAAAAATTCATAGCTGATAATAGTACACAGTATATGCAAGATAAGTTTGATTTATTGCAAAATTATCCAAATCCGTTTAATCCGATTACAACTATTGGTTACAAGTTAAAAGAACTTTCTAAGGTTCAACTACATATTTATAATGTACTAGGACAAAAGGTAAAAACTATTGTAAACAAACATCAGGAAGCTGGTAAATACTATACCTCATGGGATGCCACAAATTTCAGCAGTGGGGTATATTTTTATCAATTGATTATAAATGGTAGACCTTTTCAGGTAAGGAAGATGTTATTAATCAAGTAATTTTCAGGGCGAAATATAATCAGTTGAATATTGGTGCTGAAACAAGTTCAGCATTACTTGCTTAAGTTAAAAGATATGGATATATCAGAAATTACAACCTAAAGATTTATCATTTAAAAGTAGTTTATAAAAACATTAAAGGAAAACTCATGAATCAACTGTTTTTAAGAGTGATAAAGAATAATAACTAATTTATAGGTTTAAATCTGAGAGATGATTATTAAGTTTGTCCAAAAATTTTTTAAATATATGAAAGTATTTAAACCTAAATCCATTAATAAAAGTACAAATGAGGAGTTTTTGACATTATAATAGCTGGGTTAGTATAAAACAATGTAATAGAAATCCTAGTAATGGTCAGCTATTTATTATAGTTTAATAGGCAAATTATCACTAAATTCTAATCCTTTATTTATCATTATTAGTATATAGAATAATATGTAATTCAGGTTAGGAGATGCATATACTTTCAAATAAATGTATTAACTATGGGTGATATCTCCATCAGTTTTTTCTCAGTTAGAATTCTCCTTTTCCGAACTTTTCAAGCGCGTTGTTCCAAACCCCAATTTTTTTTTATCTTCCCTCGGAGCTTTCACACTAATTTTTCCAGGAATTATGGATAAAATGCACTCGCCTTGGCGGCAAATCTATATGAATTCGTTTCAAGAGGAAGAACCTAAAAACAAATCAAAAGACGGTAAATCGATTTTTTCGGATATTCCTCCTGAAGATGATGAAAAACGCATGGTTCTGTATCGAGGCAAAACCTCGTTTATCATTATGAACCTCTATCCATACAATTGCGGGCATATGATGATCATTCCATACAAACAAAGCCCGTTTATGTCGGATTTGGATAACGAGACCCGTTTAGAGATTATGCAACTGGTTGAGGTGGGCATGGAAGCGCTGCAAAAGGTGATGCATCCGCATGGGTTTAACATGGGCGCTAATTTAGGTCAGGTTGCCGGCGGCAGTGTGGACTCGCACCTGCATTTTCATGTAGTGCCACGTTGGGAAGGCGATACCAATTTTATGCCGATACTTGGCGACACCAAAGTAATTTCAAACGATATGCATAAAGCCTACAAGGATTTAAAAAAAGCTATTGAGGAGATCATGAAAACAAAAACTTTTAAATGATGCTCATGTTTTTATGAGTATTCTTAAAAGAAATAGGCAAAGGCAACTCTTCTTTTTACTCCCTTATTTCATCATTTCTGCTATGGTTTGTGCTGTTACATCTTCAATCATTGGAAAGCCGGTAGAGCCTTGCCGGGGACGATTGCTATCCCTGGAAAAACCGGATCACTATAGTCTTGCTGAGATTTCTAATTTATTAGCGGATATTGATTATGATCTCGCTATACAATATCCGGTTGATTTATATAAAATTGTTTATGAAACCATTGATACAAAGGGTAATTGTACAAGAGCGAGCGGGTTAGTGATATTTCCGATCCACAACAAAGAAAACGTGCCGTTACTCAGTTATCAACATGGTACCATCTTAAAAAAGGAGTCTGCGCCTTCGCAAGTTGGAAAGGATATACTGGCGCTTGAAATTGCTTCGATGGGGTATGCCCTGTGCGTTCCCGATTACCTTGGTTTCGGGATTTCCGATGGCATGCATCCTTACGTTCATGCCTCATCGTTGGCTTCGGCATCGTTGGATATGATTTGTGCTGCACGGGAACTTGCCAAACAAAAATCAGTGGCTTTAAAAAATGCGTTGTTTTTGTTAGGCTATTCGGAAGGCGGTTATGCGACTATGGCGCTTCATCGTGAAATAGAAACCAATTACCCCAACGAATTCAATCTTGTGGCATCCGCACCAATGGCAGGCCCTTATGATCTTTCAGGATTAATGAGAGAAACATTGCTTTCCGGCCAGCCGCACCCTTCGCCGGGTTATGTACCTTACGTGGTTTTGGCCTACAATGACATTTATTCCTTCAACCAAGAGCTTTCGGACGTGTTTAAAGAGCCGTATGCAACGAGATTACCAGGACTGTATGATGGAAAGCTATCGATAGGGGAGATTAACCCGGAATTGCCTGAATCGCCTCGTGAAATGTTTCATGAATCATATGTTGAGGTGGTCTTATCGGATAACGACCATCCATTTGTGAAAAAGCTTCAGGAAAATGATGTATATGATTGGCGACCACACGCGCCCATGTTTTTATTGCATTCTAAGGATGATGACCAAGTTACGTATTTAAATACTATCAAAGCCTACAACCGTTTTTTGATGAACGGCGCAACGCATATTCAAATCGATACCTCTCGTGAAGGCTCGCATGGCAACGCTTCACGTGTTCTGTTTCATCGAGCGTTGAAATGGTTTCAGCGCTTTTAATCAACACATTTATTAGTTTCATGGAATTTATCAGATGTCCGATTTCGGGTTCCGATCAAACCGAAGATGTATTCAGTGTGCCCGATCGATTTGAACCGGAAAGCGGTTACAGTTGGCAGATTCAACGATCCAAAGAAAGCGGGCTGGTATTTTTAAACCCGCGCCCCGATAAGCAGGAAATAGTTAAATATTATGAGAATGAAGCGTACGATCCGTTTGTTTCAGCCAGCAGCTCACGATCCTTGTTTCAGAATAGTTACGAAGCGCTAAGACGGTTTATTTCCCTGCGATCCAAAGCAACCAAGGTTTTAGCGCAGGCAAAACTCCCCGAACGAGGCGTTTATAACGTTTTGGAAATCGGGTGCGCAACCGGCGAGTTTTTAGTGGAATTGCAAAACGCCGCCGAGCCCTCTATCTTAAAATGTTGGGGCGTAGAGCCTTCGGAAAAAGCCGTTCAGTTCGCAAAAGAAACCTATGATTTGAATGTGCTGCAAGGCGAACTGCTCAGCGTTGAAATCCCCAAACCCATGGATTTGATTTTAATGTGGCATTCATTGGAGCACATTCACAACATCAACGATACGCTCCAAAAGATTCATCGAATCCTTAAAGAGGACGGGCTATTATGTGTCGCTATGCCAAACTTACAAAGCCTGGATGCCCAACATTACTGTGAACATTGGGTGGCTTACGATGCGCCACGGCATTTGTATCATTTTTCGCCGATTACTTTCGGAAAGCTCCTCAAACAGCATGGATTTGAAATTGTGGATATGGAAAGCCTGCCCATTGATAGCTTTTACAATACCATCCTTAGCGAGCAGCTCAAGGCTAAGCTTCAAGAAAAGTCCATTTCACCACTGACGTTATTAAAAGCCCTCTGGATTGGTTTTGAGGCCGCCGTTGATGGGTTTAACCCTTCAAAAGCCTCAAGCGTGTTGTATTTCATCCGTAAAAAATCACCATAAAAAAATTGCTAATTGTCGAAAAATTTATTTGCGGCTTTATGCGGGAAAGTTATTTTAAAGCCTTTTTCACAGCGATGTTCACCAATTAATAGGATTCAGACATGTTAACTATCTCAAATGTTTTAGCTGAAGAATTTTCTATAAAACTTAACCAGGTTCAAAACGCCCTCGAGTTATTTAATGAAGGGGCAACCGTACCGTTTGTAGCCAGGTATCGAAAAGAGCGTACGGGTGGGTTGAATGAAATTCAGTTGAGGGATATTTCGGACCGATACACGTATTTAACGGAGTTAGAAGAGCGTAAGGAAACGATTCTTAAGTCTATTGATGAACAAGGCAAACTTAGCGAGGAACTCAAAGAAAAGATCGAGCGCTGCCTGAAAAAAAACGAGCTTGAAGATTTATACCTGCCGTACAAGCCTAAAAAGAAAACCCGCGCCACTCAAGCCATCGATAAGGGCTTGCAGCCGCTAAGTGAAACGATCAAATCTTTAAACAAACCCAATGTAGCGGATGTTGATCTAATTACCGAAGCGGCAAAGTATGTCTCCGAAGAAAAAGGCGTTCAGGATGCCGAAGCGGCTTTAAAAGGCGCCAGCGATATTTTAGCTGAAGAAATTGCGGAAAATGCGGATTATCGAGCGTATTTACGTGACTATTTCAGCCGGGAAGGGGTGTTTGTTACCAAAGTCAAAGATGAGTTTCAGGAAGGCAGCACCAAATTTGAAATGTACCGCAATTATTCCTGTAAGGTGAGCGACATTAAACCCCACAATATGTTGGCGATCCGTCGCGGTGAATCGGAAGGCGTTTTGAATTTCACCCTTGAGTTTGAAGCGGATGTGGTTGAGGCATACCTCAAAAAACAGGTGATCAAAACAACGAACGAAAGCCTGGTATCGTTTTTATCCGACATGCTCCGCGATGCATTTGATCGGTTGATGAAAACCGCCCTGACAGGTGAAGTCCGTTTCGAACAACGTTTAAAAGCTGATGAAGAATCCATCAAAACATTTGAAGCAAATTTAAAAGAGCTGCTTTTATCAAGTCCAGCCGGCATGAAACCCACACTTGGTATTGATCCTGGGTTTAGAACCGGATGCAAAGTGGTGGTGATCTCAAAAACCGGAACTATGCTTGAGCATCAAACCATTTACCCGCACAATGGAGAAAGCGCCCAGCAAGAGGCAGAAAAAACGCTGGTTGATCTGTGCAATAAATATGGCATTGAGTTGATTGCTATTGGCAACGGCACTGCTGGCAGAGAAACCGACGAGTTTGCTAAACAGGCTATCGCAAAATTGGAGCGAAAGTTAATTAAAGTAATGGTGAATGAATCCGGCGCTTCGGTGTATTCGGCAAGCAAAGTCGCTATCGAAGAGTTCCCGGAATTGGATGTTACCATCCGAGGCGCTATAAGCATTGCCCGAAGGCTGCAGGATCCGCTAGCTGAACTCGTCAAAATTGAGCCTAAATCCATTGGCGTTGGCCAATATCAGCACGATGTGGATCAAAAGCTCTTAAAGAAAAAGCTGGAAGAAACCGTTGAAAGCTGTGTAAATTACGTTGGTGTTGATTTGAACACGGCATCCAAAGAACTCCTGGGTTATGTTTCGGGCGTTAATGCCACGATCGCTAAAAATGTGGTGGCTTATCGCGAAAAACATGGCGAATTTAAAAACCGCCAGGAGCTTTTGGCGGTTGAAAAGTACGGCCCGAAAACCTTTGAGCAATCGGCCGGATTTTTACGCATTAGAAATGGCGAAAATCCCCTTGATAACACAGCCGTTCATCCCGAAAGTTACGCCATTGTAGAGTCTATTACTTCCGATCTGAGTCTGCCGCTTGATCAAATCACTGCAAATGCTTCAAAACTCTCTTCGGTAGATGTTAAAAAATATGTCACCGATACGGTTGGCGAGCCGACATTGCTTGATATTTTGGAAGAACTTAAGAAACCCGGACGCGATCCTCGCGAAGAATTCCGTTACGCTGAGTTTGATGATAACGTCAAAACCATGAATGATTTATCGCCCGGCATGATTCTGGAAGGTGTGGTGACCAATGTTACGGATTTTGGCGCATTTGTTGATATCGGCGTTCACCATGATGGCCTTGTACATGTCTCTGAACTTGCCAACCAGTATGTGAAAGACCCTAAAGAAGCCGTCAAAGTCGGGCAGATTGTTAAAGTAAGGGTGTTGGATGTGAATTTGGAGTTGCAGCGTATCAGCCTTTCTATGAGGTCTGAACCGGCCAAAGGCTCAAAGCGAAAGTCTTCAAAAGACAAGCGCAAATCAAAACAGCCGCCAAAACAAAAGACATTTACCCTGGATGATCTTAAGGCCAAGTTTAATTCAAAATAATGGTTTAAAGCCCTCTACTCATTATCCCCGGTTATTGATCCGGTGTGTATAGTTGGGAATCAGCATGCCAAAATCGGTCATTGAGCGTAGCCGAAATGCCGATTTTGTCTATAGTGTTCCTTTCGTTGGTGTTTCGGCAGGCAATCAGCAAGCTGCCTGGTAACCAACTCAGAAAAGAAAATAATACGATTATAAAAACACCGGGTTAATAATAAGCTGGTTTGAAAAACATGATGTTTTCTTAAGTGAAAGGTCATTTCATCTACCTTAATGTCATCACCCGGCTTATCCGGGTGATCCATAACGATGGCAAAAAAAATATTACAGCTACTGGATACCCCGACTAAATCGTGGCATGACCAAGGTGGATACTTTTAATCATAAGTTTCTAAACAGGTCATTAGCAACCGGAAATTTTTGGCGTGAATAGCCAAATACAAATAGGTAATGACGATTAATAAACCTGGTCATGCTGAACTTGTTTCAGCATCTCAACCAAATTGGTATTATCTGAGACCCTGAAATAAATTCAGGGTGACCAATAACGTAAATTCGTCATTGGAAACGTCTGTAAGGCGTGTGGCGATCCAGAAAACAAGTCTGGAGTGCTTCTTCGCTGCGCTTCCAATGACGAGGTTTTTTTGTCGCTCCTGCGAAAGCAGGAGCCTATAGATGCCTGCCTGCGCAGGCATGACCTAGTTGGTTGATGAACGTTGAATTAATGACAGAATAAAATCATCCATATACGGTCATTCCGAACTTGTTTCGGAATCTATATACACTGACTCTTTTCTTTTTTTTACCGTTACCTTGCCTGAGATCATTGTTTCAGGGGCTCAGGTAAAGGAGAGCGATTAGAGATGCTGAAACAAGTTACTAATGACAAAATTAGTGTTCCCTGAGCGTGCCGAAGGGAACATGATCTTCAAAATCGGCGCTTCGGCTACGCTCAGCACATGCATTTCGGC
>JANQGG010000015.1 GCA_028277445.1 Chloroherpetonaceae bacterium
TCATGCTGAACTTGTTTTCAGCATCTCAACGCAATTGGCATTTTCTGAGACCCTGAAATTAATTCAGGGTGACCAATAACGTAAATGCGTCATTGGAAGATCTCATGCATTAAAGACGGATAATCCCGAAATGGTTTCGTGAGCGTTTTATTGCGTCTCATCGTAATTTTCAAATCATTAACCGCTTTTCTAGTTTAAGAATTGGGTGAAGAATGATAAGAGTGTTAACTTAAAAGCTATGGGTTTAATTTTTTGAGTACAATTTTTGATCAAGGGCTTTTTAAAAAAGGTATAACAACAAAACACTTGCTTGTATAGTGGCAATGGATAATGGATTAACCGTATGGTCCGCTGAATTTGAAAATGGCGTTATTTGGCAGGATATGCAGCATCGTGAATTGGTTCAGGCCATTCACAAATTGTATAAGGCAATAGCTTCAAGACAACCCGAAGAGGTTGTTCAAAAAATTGTTGCGTTTCTCTATGATTACACGAAGAATCATTTCGAAATGGAAGAAAAATACATGGAAGAGTTTCAATATCCTGATACTATGATCCATGTGCAGCAACACAGAGACTTTATTGCCATGTTAGACAACTTTGAAAAAGAGCGGATTGATTCAAAAACATTGGCAAACCTTTCCTTATGTTTTGATTTGAATGAATGGACGCTTTCACACATCAAAAATGAAGATCAAAAATTTGCCAAATATCTTATAGACGAAGGTGGCGCATGAGAGCGACGCATCTAACTCTTTTTTTCTTCAATTTGCTTTAACATCTGTTTGTGATCTTCTACCGTATTAATATTAAGTAATTGGCCCTCCATTTTAGAAACATCAACAAACGTGGTTTTAACTTTATCCAGAAAATCCTTCATCCGATAATTTTTTTGATTGATCTCTTGGGTTATTTTGGGTATAAGAGATGTATGATAAAACCCGCATAAGGGATGAATTTGCTGTCCGGTTTTTGCCACAACGCAGCCAGCCTCATGAGTTAAACGCGTTTTAAGAAATTCAATTAAATTCTTTTGAATTAAGGGCGTATCAACGCTAAGGAAGAAATTCCATGCTGTGTTTGCATCCATAAGTCCTGAATACAAACCAACCAATGGGCATTGAATATCTATTGCGTCTTTAACAAATGGCAAATGTTGCATTGGCGGTGTTTTCCCAACAAGCTTCACCGTCTGAAATTGTTTTGATAAAAGCTCAAACAAATGCTCGGTAAACGAGGTACTGTATATGGATGCTTTGGCCTTATCGCTTCCGAATCTGCGGCTTAAGCCCCCTGTTAAAATATAGGCGTTCATGATATGCTCTCGGCAAAAGCCAGGATTTCCGTGAAGTTTGAAGGGTGAATGATCGGGCATGAGGCTTGTTGAAACGAGGATGAAATCAGCGCGTGGATCGATGTATTTTCTAAAGCATAAGGTTGGCGGTTTTCGGTGTTATATTCAAACACTTCAAGCTTTTTGCCTTGCAATGAAAGGTTGCCTTCTATAATGACAATATCCAAATCCTGATATTGCGATAGAATAAACGCTTTAGATGTTGAAATATCGGCGGTCTCTTCAAAAAGCGCATAGCCTTTAGGGGTAATAAACGCCGATTTTAGCGCACCTGATTTCCGATGCTTGTAAGAGTCTTTTCCTTCTTCATCCAGGTTATGGCGGTGCGGCGAAAACTTTATAGAACCAACCTTGTAGTTTTGAAAGGTTAGCCAGTGAATGAAACCGGAAATAAACGTGGTTTTCCCGGCATTTTTTTGTCCGACAATACAAATTGTTTTCATATGAACTTAAACTCTTCCGAAATCATCTTGTGCACGTTCAATGTCGTCTTCCCCAAAATAATCACCGGTTTGCACTTCGATAAACACCATGTTTTCGTCGCCGGAATTTTGAATTCTGTGCCAAGCTTTTAGGGGCAAATCAATCGCTTGACCGGCTGATAAACGAATTTCCTCTCCATCGCGTGTAACTGTTGCTTTTCCATGAACGATGTACCAATGCTCGGCCCGTTTGAAATGGCGCTGGTAACTGAGGCGTTTATCCGGGAAAACAGTAATGCGTTTGACTTTATGCGTGGGCGAGTCCGATAAAATCTCATAAAAACCCCAGGGACGATGATCTTCGCGCTGGGTTTGTTTAACGATTTTCTCATAAAGATCGAGATACGTTTTAGCGGTATCGGCAATCTTTTCGGATGTAAAGTCATGATCGAATGATCCAAAGCAATGCAATTCGGGATGAGAAAATCCTCGTTTTACTCCTACATAAAATCCCGTAGATTGGTAGGTTTTTAAGACGCTGAGGTCTTGAGAATCAATGGGCTGAAAAAGCGTGGTTAAAACCGGTGTGTAAGTAAATGGTGAAAAAACCATCGGCTTGGCGCCGGCCAAGTTATGGATCAGATCAAATTCGTTTGCTTGCTCAAAAAGTTTGGCCATCGAAAGCAACGCAGTGGTATTATCGCCAGTTTCACCCGAACCGGATAAATTGAAAACCTTAAGGTTTATTTTTTGGCTTAAATGATGCGATAAATTTTGAAGAGCGCTTTCAGTTAGCTGATGCTCCACGGAATTCAGTGTGGGAGCTAGTAAGGCAATGTTCAGCATTTCGCGATAACAATTTATTCGTTATATTTGGCGGAGTTTCAATGTCAGGTTCAAGCCGCTACTCCTAAAATCAAGTTAAACAAAGAGTAATCATATTACATGCCAAAAACCAAACCTCAGCAAAAAAAAGAGGCTAAAAAAAAACAAGATAAAAGCAAATCAACGCAAACAAGCGCGTTGTCATTTGTTTTAAAAAACGCAGCCGCTTTATTGGTTTTAGCGCTTGTATTGAATTTGGCATTAACCCGGCCGGGTTACAATTGGCTTTGGAACAGCTTGATAAAAAAGAATTTGGAGATGGTCAATAAAAATGCATCAATGACCGACGAGATTAAAATGGAGATCAAATATGGCCTGTTTGCAAAATACCTTCAACACATAAAACAAAACACGCCCGAAAATGCCGTTATCTTGCTTCCGCCGGAAAACGTTGTCGACGGCATTCCTGAAAAGTATAAAATGAAATATTTGAAAAACAAGTTTTATTGCACGTACTTTTTATATCCGCGTCAGATTGTGTTTGATCAGACCAAAGATAACCAAGAAGCTACTCATGTTGCTATTGTGAATAATTGGGGCTACGAGCATTTAAACTACCCGGTTCAAAAAAAGCAACCGTTAGCTATTTTACCTATCCGGAATCAAAATTAAAAATGACTATCCTTGCGCTTTTGTTTGCTTTTCTTTTGGGCTTGATGCTTCTTTATGCCTTCCATCCCAAAGCCAAACTAATGGAATTGATAGGATTTTCGTTTCCAATCGGGATAGGCACAATAACGCTATTGATGTTTGCACTTGATGTTTTGGGGCTTAAAATTAATGTGTTAAACACCTCTATCAGTATTGTGAGTGCATGTATCGGGATTGGGGTTTATGTGTTCTTCGTCCATAAAGAACAATTAACCCAAATTTCGGCTAAGCGGTTCGAGTTAAACGCGAGTATTAAAGATTTGAATGTTGTTTGGTTAGGGTGCGCTGCAATCATCGTTTTTGTTTTATATGGCATTTCAAAAAAATCGCTTTTTTGGCCTACCTTTGCTACCGATGCCCTGACATCGTTTAATCTTTACGCTAAAGCCATCGCACGCGAAGGCACGTTGCAAAATAGCCTGGTGCTCAATCAGCATGTTGGCGGCGGTGCGGCCTATCCACCTTTATACAGTTTGAGTTTGGCTTACGCAATGATGTTCGGGTTTAAGCTCACTAAAATTATCCCTGTACTGTTTTTTATTTCGCTAACGGTAGGGTTTTATGCGTTGGTTAAACAAAACACCAATTCAACCAATGCCATTTTATTTACCCTGGTTATGATCACGGTGCCAGAAATGCTGGCTCAAAGCGCAATAAACATTACAAGCGTGCCGCAATCTGCTTACGGCGCTTTGGGTGTCATTGCCTTCTTTACGTGGTTATCCAATAAGGAAAACGGGTATTTGATTCTTTCCGGTGTTCTTTTGGCGTTTAATGGGTGGATACGGAGCGAAGGCATTGTTTTTATTACCGTTGTATTTTTGCTTTTAAGCTACGATACCTTGAAAACCAGGGATTATAAAAAACTGGCCGTCTTTACTGTGCTTTCGATAGCGCCTTTTTTGATTTGGCAGCTTTACTTAAGGCTAAATCATGAACTTATGGATCCGTTTTTGCAGGTGGAAATCATAAAAATGCCTCTTTTTGATGGGGAGAAGCTTTCCAAAATCGTTGGCATTAGTAAATACAATTTATTGAGTGAAACCTATTATGGGTTGGTGATTTATGGGTTTTTATTAGTTGTGGTTCTAAATGTAAAATTCATTATCAAAAACTTGGACAATGTTGGATTGATCCTTGCCATTGCGTTAATTATTGTCTTTTACTTAGGCCTGATCAACCAGCTTCAGCTTCGATACGATAGTGTTGATAACATCCTGAAATATTCCGCAAAGCGTTTTTTCTTCGGGCCGATCATCGTAATGTGTTTTTATCTCTCCAATAATGCATTGATGAAAAAAGCCTTTGAGTATATTCACAATCAGCTTCGATATCCTTTAAAACCAGCCGCTGATTCATGATTTTATCCGTAATAATGCCGGTTTATAATGAAGAAAAAACCGTTCGTGAAATTATAAACCGAGTTTTAGACGTAAATATTCAAAAAGAGCTTATCATTGTTAATGACGGTTCAACGGACCAAACCGCTAAAATAATTGATGAATTCCAAGGCCAGGCCCATATCAAGATTATTCATCAACCGGAAAATAAAGGAAAAGGCAGCGCAATTGTAACCGGATTAAAGCATATTGAAGGTGATATTGTCATAATTCAGGATGGTGACTTGGAAACCGATCCCAATGATTACGTCCATTTGGTTGAACCGATCGTTCAAGGAAAAACCAAAGTGGTATATGGCTCGCGAATTTTGGGACAAAATCATAACTCGTTTAACACGTTTTATTTTGGCGGACGGTTTGTGACATTTGTTGCGAATATGCTTTATAACCAAAAGATCACCGATGAGCCAACCTGTTATAAAGTCTTCGAGGCAGAATTGATCACTTCCATGAATTTGAAATGCCAACGGTTTGAGTTTTGCCCGGAAGTAACCGCAAAAGTTAGCAAGCTTGGGCATCGTATTGTTGAACTGCCTATGAAGTATTATCCCAGATCGGTTAAAGACGGAAAGAAGCTAAATATTGCTGATGGCATTCAAGCGGTTTGGACGCTGATAAAGTATCGGTTTACGGATTAAGTATAAACCGCATTTTTCCATATCGGCACATACACTTTGAGCTCCGAAATAAACCAATTCATGGCCTCAAATCCTTCCTGGCGATGTTTCGACCACACTACAACCCTTAACGACATGTGCCCGTTTTCTACAAAACCAACCCGATGAATGCAGTCCAAATCGGAGATATCAAATTTTTGTTTGGCAGCAGTAGCTAATTTTTTCAACTCTTTTTCAGCCATTTCGGGGTAATGCTCATAAAAAATCCCATTAATGGATTTTCCATTTTCCTGATCGCGAACCCTTCCATGAAAAATAAGTTCCGAACCCAATGTGGTTTTGGCGTCGTTGTTCTCTAATGGAGGTATCGGATCGGGTGTAATGCAAACAGACATAAAAAAATGGTTGACATAAAATAAAATTACCCACCCGATACCGGTGGTATAAGGGCCAGCTCATCATTGTTTTGAAGCACACTATCTTCCGTAATATATTCATGATTAAGCGCCAGGCGTATTGGTAAGCGTTCAAGCACATGGCGATTCTTAGATCGGATATGTGCCAAGGCCTCTTTGGCAAAACTGCCTTTTGGCAATGTTAATCTTACTTCAGAAGCTCCAAGGGCATCTTTGACACTTGAAAACAGTCGCACGGTTATGGTAATGGTTTCTTCCATGATCAGTTTAAAATGGTTTTAGCCAGGGAAGCGGTGTAGCGGTAATTGCCGAACCGGCTTCAAGTGGTTCGTTTCCGGCAGGGCTTTCCAAAATGGCATTCTTGCCTAACGCCGAACTGAGCATATGCGAGCCCAGCTTTTCGGAAGGTTTTGCCATGAGTTTGCCATCCTGTTCATAAATATGGCCGAATAAAAAGCGATGTTTTTTCTTATCGCGTTTAAAGGGTTTTGCAAGCGTTGCCTGCAATTTAGGTTCGGGTTTTAGCCTCAGAGCCTGATGAATTGCCGGAGCAACATAAATCAAAAAGGTGATGAATGCCGAAACCGGATTGCCGGGCAAACCAAAGACAAGTTGATTGGGTTTTGTGCCAAAGTATAGCGGTAAGCCTGGTTTTTGAGCCACTTTTGCAAAGCATTTTTGAACGCCCAAATCCTGAAGAATCGATTCAACCAAATCGTACTTTCCTTCGGAAATCCCTCCGGTTGTTATAACAATATCAGCGCATGAAAATGCCTGGTTCAGCGTTGCTTTTAAGTCGCGAGCGATATCGCGAACAGCAGCGGTAAATTCGAGCGTACCCCCAACACAAGCCGCAAGCGATGATAATACGCTTAGATTTGAATTATAGATTTCACCGGGTTTTAGCGACTCTCCAGGCTCAGATAATTCACTTCCTGTACTGATGATGGCAATTCCTGGTGGTTTAGCGACATTGACTTCTGCCCTACCAAAGGTTGCTAAAACGCCGATTTCTGACGGGGTGATCAGCGTACCTTTTTCGATGACAACGTCGTCTTTGCGAAGCTCTTCACCTTTTAGGCGAATATTTGCGCCGGGCTTTACCGCTGCAAAAAACATGACCTCGCCATTATGGTTGAATCCACTGGTGTCTTCTACCCGAATCACCGCATCGGCGCCTTCGGGCATCCTTCCGCCCGTCATAATCGGGATGCAATACCCATCTCGGAGATGATGCGAGGCAGAATCGCCGGCGGCTATTTCACCGGCAACCGTTAAGCGAACCGGCGATTCGGGCGATGCGCTACGTAACGACTCGTGCTTTACGGCAAACCCATCCATCGCTGAGTTATTGAAGCGCGGTTGATCAAACGAGGCGTAAATGGATTCAGCCAAAACATGACCCAATGCATCACTTAGTGGAAGCTTCTGATCCTTTAAAACCAACGATGAGGCTTTTATGTGTTGTTTGGCTTGTTCAACAGAGATCATCTTAAATAGTGATTTTGATTAATCATGCCGCTCGCCCCGAAGCATACTGAATGCGTGAAAAACGGTTGGGATCAGCACGTCTAAAGCGTCTTTTGCCGCGCCCGTACTGCCTGGCAAGCAGATCACAATTGTTTGCTTTATTGTTCCGGCAATCAAGCGCGAAAGCATCGCGGTTTTGGTTTGTTTTCGGCCATAGTCGTGAAGGGCTTGCTCAACGCCGGGTAATTTTCGCTCCAGTTTGTCCGCTATGGATTCTATGGTGATATCGCGCGGGCCAACGCCGGTTCCGCCGGAAGTTATAATTAACTCTACGCCATCTTTTAGCAAGGTATCAAGTGTGTCGAGCAACGGACTGGGTTCATCGGGAAGGATGGTAAAGTGCGAAACCTCGCAACCCGAATCTTCAAATCCCTGTTTTAATATCCGGCCGGAGCTATCCTGGGATTTATGTTGAGCAATTGAATCCGACAGGACAATAATTCCGGTTTTGGGCCGGTAGTCGGTTTTATGCGATGTTTTACCGCCTTCTTTTTTAAGAAGCTTGATATCGGTAATGCAGAGCGTATGGTCCAACGCTTTGCACATATCTACAATGGTTAAACATGCAATCGATACGGCGGTATAGGCTTCCATTTCCACACCGGTAGATTCTTGGGTTTTAGCCGTGGCTTTAACATCAATCCGATTTGATTGCACATCGAAACTCAGATCAACAAACGAAAGGTTTAAAGGATGGCACATTGGAATGAGCTCGTCGGTTCGTTTGGCGGCTAATATGCCGGCAATTTTTGCGGTTGTCAGTACATCGCCTTTGGGTAGGGCAGTATCGCGAATGGCTGAAATGGTTTCCGGACTCATCAACACACTACCCGTTGCAATGGCCTGGCGTTGGGTGGTAACTTTTCGGCTCACATCAACCATTTTGGCATTACCGTCGGCATCCAAATGTGAAAATCCGCTCATGAGTTAGCCTCCGATTTGAGTCATGCTGATCCGTTGATCTGACCTATGATTTCTGGCGCTGTGGCCATTTTTGGGTTTCGTGATAACGGCCTGTTTAAACAACTCCTCCAATGATTTTTTGGGCGCATCGGAACGAAGGGTCGTCAGAAGATCTATGGGATTGGATGAATACAAACAGTTCAAAAGCTTCCCGTTGGAAGTCAAACGAAGACGTGAACACGCTCTGCACATGGTTCGGGTATATGCCGGTATTACAGCAACATGTCCCTGATAGCCTTCTAATGAGAAGTAATGGGTTTCCGTAGAACTGCCCTGGGTTTGGCGTAGCTCGGGAAAGAGCTGTTTGAGTACACCGAGCACATGATTAGCGCTGGTAAAAGTTTGATGCTGCCATTTTCCGGGGTTGGTATTAAACGGCATAAGCTCAATAAATCGTACGGTTAAGGGATAAGATTTGCTGAGCTCCATAAAAGCGGCCACTTCATCAACCGAAAGGTCTCTTAATGCCACCACGTTTAATTTCACTTCAGGAATGCCGATCTCCAATGTTCGGCATAGATTTTTCCAGACGCGCTCAAAGCTTTCACGACGCGTAATGTGTAAGTATCGGGCTGCATTCAAGCTATCCAAACTGATATTAATCCCCTGAATCCCGGCCGATTTTAAGTCATCAAGATGATGATTGAGGTTTAAGCCATTCGTGGTAAGATGCACCGATCGAATACCCGGCGTATCGTTGGCAATCCCTACCAATGTTGAGATATCGTTTCGAAGCAACGGTTCGCCGCCGGTAAAACGAATTTTCCGAATGCCTAATTGTGCAGCCGTTTCAATGGCGCGTGAAATTTCAGATGCAGTGAGTTGCTCGGATTCATCCTGAAACCGTATGCCGTCTTTAGGCATGCAATACATGCACCGTAAGTTGCACTGGTCGGTGACCGCAATTCGCAGATAATCAATCCGGCGATGATACCTATCCAAAAGCTTGACTGTATTCATACATTTATGTGAGCCTCAAAACAGGGAAAGTATCCATAACAGGGGAGCTCAGACGGCGGTCTGTTGTATATGGGATCTCCTTTCCAAGTCGGGAGGCTGATCAATTTCTTGATTAACCCTTCGCCATGTTCATGACGGGATAATGAGTTATCCTTCGTTTTAGAGATCATAATTCAACAGTGAATCTTAGATTTCTAAAATCGGAGATTTTATTTTAAAACAACTTACAGGAAATATCCTGAATTAAAAACGGCTACTTACTTAAGCTAACAATATGGCGATTAATACCTAACTGTTTTTGGGTATAGCCTAAAGCCAATCCAACCAATTGTGAGAGATGCAACACCGGGATTGAGTCTTTTACATTTCGCTTTTTTAGCGCTTTTTGTTGATAACTATCCAGCACCGTATGGCATAACGGGCAAGGCGTAACAATAAAATCAGCGTCAGTTTCAATAGCATTTTCTAATGCATCGGCAGCAATATTAAGCGAAGCATCTTCGGCAACCAGTAAGGTATGGAACCCGCAACATTCGTTATTGGATTTGTAGTCAACGGTTTTGGCGCCTAAAACATCAACCAATTGATCCAACGATTTTGGATTTGATGGATCATCTTTGCCCATTAGCGACGATGGCCTTAGAATATGACACCCATAAAATGGCGCTATTTTATAGTCTTTGAGCGGCGTTTTTACTTTGGCTTTAATCGCATCCAATCCCAAATCTTCATTTAATACCCACAGCAAGTGCTTAACTTCACTTTTGCCAGTATACTCAAGGTTTTGCTTCTTTAAAATTGAATTAACAAACGTCTTATTTTCTTCAGAGGAATCCAATTCCTGTTTGGCGCGTCTCAAGCTCAAAAGGCAGGTGTTACAGGATGTAACCAAGTCAAGATTCTCTTTTTCAGCCAATGCAATGTTTCGTGCATTAATGACCAAAAACTCTTTGGGATCAACATAGTCGAGGTTGCTTCCGCCACAACAGGTGCCATCATGAAGTTTAATAAACTTCAGATCAAAATCTTTTTCCCATTGATCCAATGCTTTATCAAGTTCCTTGGTCATCGACTCGTTGATGCAACTCATGAAATAGGCAAACGTTTTCATTTGCTACCTCCTTTGCCGTTATGGGTTGTCTGATTGCGATTTTTCAAATCAGCAAGAAGATCGCGTAACGATTTAATGCCGGGTATCGGCTTCATCAAGAACGGGGGCGGCGGTGTTTTACCTTTCTTGGTTAATTTAAATGCCATCGGAAGCATATTGCGAACAGTCCACATCAGACCGTTTGTGCGTATAGGCAGAAGCGATTCCACCAAACGCCCTTTGCTTTGAATATCTTTGACAAAAGCATCGGCGTGTTTTGCGCCTGCCGTATCGGTTTTACCACGCGTTTCAATGGCTTTTTCACGCAAATGATGAATGGAATCCATGATAGGTATGTGCTTTACGCAGTATTCCATGCATCGGTAGCAATGCGTGCAATCCCAAACCCCGTTTTTTTCAACCAAAGTATCCATGCGTTTATCGGAAATGGAATCGCGGGAGTCGCTTTCCATACGGTAGGTTTTCAGAAGAACAGCCGGTGTAATGTAGTCTTTATTGGCTTTGGTCATCGTGCATTCCGAAATGCAGGAAGCGCATAAAATACAGTCGGTAGCTGCATCGTACAGCTTAAATTCTTCTTCTGGGATATTAAATTCCTTTTTGCCAAATTGATTTTCCGGCATTTTTGTACTTACCCAGCCAAAATATTTTTCAATTTTATCAACAACCATGTCCATATCAACAACCATGTCTTTAAGCACATGGAGGTTTGAGACCGGTTCAATCAGAAGTACATTTTCTTCAGCACAGTTTTCCAGTTCGTCCCAAACCTGAGTAGTACAGGCTAATTTTGTCACGCCATTGATTTTCATAGCGCACGATCCACAAATCCCGGCCTGACAAAACGCACGATACGACAGACGTGGTTCAATATTTTCTTTGATATAATTTAATGCACGAAGCACCGTAATGCCTTTTTCAACAGGAATGTTGAAATCATCAAAAAACGGTTGCGCATCAATTTGAGGATTGTACCTGAATATCTTGAACGTGATATCACGAGTTTCTTCCTTAACTTCAACCATGGGCATCATAATTTTCGTTGAAAACATGTCATCAAGCACGATAGAATCGCAGTGTTTTCATTGTTATGAAAAATTGGAAATTGGCTCTTGGTTATCCAGAAGTGCGCTTGTTACTCTTGAAATAGAAATACCAAAACATTAGCGCCGAAACTAAGGCAGAGTAAAGGCAACTTATTTCCATAGTTTAACTGCACAACTTAACAGTGAACCAAAGTCGGAGTTAAAAGAAGCGCTCATAAAATTGAATATCATACGAACCGGTACCAAACAGGATATTCAATGTTATGGGCTGATTTTCTTTTTTTCCTCCAACATGTTAAGACCCTGATTTTTTTGCTTAACCGCTTCTTGCTTTAAATGGTTAATAGCATCAACAATCGGGATTTTTTTCACACATACAAAGGAACATCGATTACATTGACGGCAATCAAGAATGCCATGCTCATCGGCTATCTGGAGAACTCTTTTTTCCGAAGCCGAATCGCGGCTATCCATATTCATCCGGTAAGCCCTGAGTATAATTGCCGGTGAAACATAATCCTTGTCGTAATTCATCAACGGGCAATCGGAAACACAGGACGCACAAAAAATACAATCTGTTGCCGAATCATACGTTTTAAACTCTTCCGGCGATATTCTAAACTCAGTTTTTCCGAGCTCTTTATCGGGCATGGTGCTTTCAACCCATCCCGTATATTTTTCTAACTTTTCTACCAAAGGATCCATATCAACAACCAAATCCTTTAGCGATGTAAAGTTTTTGATCGGATCGATGGTGATTAGATTTTCTTCAACACAATTTTTGAGTTCATCCCAAACCTGAGTGGTACAGGCTAATTTAGTAGCGCCATTTATTGTCATGGCACACGATCCACATATACCGGCATGGCAAAACGATCTGTACGACATTCGTGGATCAATATTTTGCTTGATATAATCAAGCGCCCTGAGAATAGTAATTCCTTTTTCTACCGGAATTTCAAATGTATCGTGATATGGATGCGCATCAGCTTGTGGATTATACCTGAATACTTTAAAGGAAATTACTTTTACTTCTTTCATAAATCACACATCTAACATATTTAAAAAACAACCTTGACGCACAATAGCTCATCACAAGCAACTAATATTTACGCTCCTGAAGCTCGTATTTACCCATGGTAACGGCTTTGGATGATACGCAGATATCGTCATCACAATACTCAAACATTGAATGTTTATGCCAGTTTTCATCATCACGAACCGGGAAATCTTCGCGTGTGTGTGAACCTCGGCTTTCTTCTCTAAGCAAAGCGCCCATAGCAACCGTTTGCGACAAATCCAACATATTTTGTAATTCCAGAACCTGAATAAGGTTTGTGTTATAAATATCGCCGGTATCGAACACACGGACTTTTTTGAACCGTTTTTTTAGTTCTACAACATTTTCATAACCGGTTTCCAAAAGCGCTTTTGTTCTGAAAATACCCACATTATCAGCAAGATTTTTACCGAGCTCTTCTCGAATTATGCCGTAACGTTCGTGCTTATCGTGGTGATGAAAGCCACGAATATACTTATGTTGACGCTGGAGTTCTGATTCCGTAATTGGTGATGGATCATTTTCCTGCGCTTCCATCGCAGCGGCATGTCCGGCACGTTTTCCAAAAACAAGAATTTCAAGCAAAGAGTTGCCACCCAGCCGATTTGCGCCATGAACCGAAATACAGGCACATTCACCGGCAGCATAAACGCCTTTCATAATGGTGCGGCCGTCGTTATCGGCATCAATACCACCCATTGAATAGTGAGCGGTTGGAACAATCGGTATAGGCTCTTCAATGGGATCAACGCCTTCAAAATACATGGAAAGCTCACGAATTTGTGGCAACCGCGTTTTGATTAAATCTGCACCCAAATGACGCAAATCCAGATGCACGTATTTTCCGGCATGACTGTCATATCCGCGACCTTCACGGATTTCTGTTTCAATCGATCGGGAGACAAGATCGCGCGGGCCAAGTTCCATTTTATTTGGCGCGTATTTCGACATGAATCGTTCGCCATCCTTATTGAAAAGATAACCGCCTTCACCTCTGGCGCCTTCCGTAACAAGCAAACCGCTTTTACGCAAACCGGTTGGATGGAACTGAACAAATTCCATATCTTTTAACGGAATGCCGGCGCGGTAGGCCACTGCCTGCCCGTCACCAGTACAACCGGCAGCATTACTTGAGCGATTCCAGTACATTTTCGCATAACCGCCTGTGGCGAAAATAACTGAACGGCTATTAAACGGGACAATTTTACCGGTTTTAATATCCAGCGCGATAATGCCTTTTAACCGTCCATTATCATGCGAGAGTTCAAGTATGTAGAATTCATTGTAAAAATTCACCCCTTTACGCAGGCATTGTTCATACAAGCTTTGTAAAATGGTATGCCCTGTTTTATCGGCGCAGTAGCAGCATCGGGGTTGAGCTGCGCCTCCAAAAGGCCGCTGCGCAATTGTTCCGTCATCCAGACGTGAAAACGGGGTGCCGATATTTTCCAGTTCCCGAATAATACCAGGCGCATCCCTACAAAGGACTTCCGCAGCATCCTGATCGGCAAGGTAATCACTACCTTTTATGGTATCAAAAATATGCGACTCAACAGTATCGTCTTTCGCTGTATTGGCTAATGCAGCATTTACACCGCCTTGAGCCGCAGATGTGTGCGAGCGGTTTGGGTATATTTTGGATATTACAGCAATGTTGAGCTTTGGATTGGTTTTCATTGCCTCCATTGCTGCATAAAGTCCTGCGCCACCGCCCCCAACAACGACTATATCAAACGTTTTCATAGCACTTTTAGTGATCTGCACATAGGTAAACTAGCTCCTAAATGCATGGTTAGGATACATCTTTCATCAATCGTGAAAAATAAATGACAACGGTTGCGTGTAATTAATACGCAGCGTTTTCAGAGTGGGTAGGTAATTCTTCAACGGCATGAAGAACATCGGTTTCACTAAGAATACCAACTAATTTACTACCTTCTAAAACGGCCAAACGACGTACTCTTACACGTTTCATCAGTCGTAAAGCATATTTCAACCGCATTTCAGGATAAGTTGAAACGATAGGTTTGCTCATGACTTCAAAAACCGGTGTGTTCCACGGATCGCGATGAATATCTTCACCTGGGTCGATGACTTTCTCCAAAATATCTTTTTCAGTGATAATGCCGTAAGTATCGTCTTCATTTCTTGGCTTAACAATAATGCCGCTGATATTGTACTTTTTCATAAGTTGAATTGCATCAGCAACAGTTTTACTGCCGTCAATACAGACAACATTCTTAGTCATTAACTCTGAAATAGGTATCGTGCGAAGTTTTTTTAACTGCTCCATGTATTAATCCTTTCAAACAAAACCAGATTTTAATAGACTTAGTTAATGTTACAACCCTTACTCGATATAAAAATCCATTTGATTATCTAATCCTTTAAAAAATAGACATGGAAAAAACGGAGATTTTATAGCAAGAGGTGAAATTACTACTAACAACCTAATGATGATTCCCTAAAATACAATAGTATGCTTCAAAAACAAATAAAAAGGTCAACTAATTTGTTGATGTGATTTGGGGAAATAAAAAAGCCGGTCACGATTTTGTATGACCGGCTTTTAAATCAAGGAAAAAACTTACCCCCAGATATCTTTACTTAAAGAATCATACCAACCAACGGCATACAACGCTTCAGCGCTTAATTGTTGCTCGCTGGCATCCATTGGGGTTAAACCTCCAGCGCCTTTGATACCGACAATACCTTTTGGACTGAGTTTATACACGGCTGCAACTGAAATAGCATATTTTTCACCGATTAAACTGTAGCAAGTATTGGCTAATGATGGTGGTTGCGTTGAACGACCATTCATCAAATCAGTTACGGCCAATGCGGCAATTTTAGCCTGGCTACTGGCTGCAAATCCTGATTTAGGCATTTTACCGGCAATACACGCATCACCGATAACATGGATATTGGCATGAATGGTTGACTCAAACGTTTGTTGATTGATCGGACACCATCCGCTATCGTTGGTTAAACCGGAATCCCTGGCAACTTTTCCAGCATGCTGAGGTGGTATAAAGTTAATAACATCACCTTTTTCCATACCAAATTCAGTTTCAAGACTCATTGATTTGGTGTCAACCCTGGTTACAGAGCCACCTGAAGAACCGGAACGCCATTCAATCAAATCGCCATAAAGTTTGGCCCAACCTTGTTGGAATAAAGCTTGTTTGGAGAATTTCTCTTTTTCATCAAGAATGATGACTTTACCTGTCGGATTATTTTTCTTTAGATAATGCGCAATCAAACTGGCACGTTCGTAAGGGCCGGGAGGACAACGGAACGGATTTGGCGGTGCATGTAAAATAACAACGCCACCTTTTTTCATGCTGTGCAATTGATCGCGTAAAAGTTCAGTTTGCGGACCGGCATGATAGGCATGAGGCATGACTTTTGAAGCTTCCATATCATAACCTTCAACAGCATCCCATTTGAAATCAACACCCGGTGAAACAATAGCACGATCGTATGCTAAGGTTTGACCGCCTTTGGTTTTGGCTACATTTTTCATGGGATCAATTTCAGTAACAACATCATGAATAACATTAACATTATGAACATCACTCATGGGTTTAAAGGAATGACCAATTTCTTTCATGTCTTTAATACCACCGATGACCCAGTTACTGAACGGGCAGGTATGAAAAGTGGTTTTTGGTTCAACCAGTGTAACATCAATGGAAGGATCAAATTTCTTGACGTATCTGGCTGCAGTGGCGCCGCCAAATCCACCGCCAATTACCAATACACGTTTGGAACTGGCTTTAAGAACAGAAGGTGCTCCAATTACACCGGTTGCAGCGCCTGTAAGGCTCAATGCAAATAGCTTCCCGAAATCTCTACGATTCATTTTAGACATAATTAGTTAGCTCCTCCTTCTTTTAAACCGCCAAAATATTCGGCAATTAATTTAATTTCTTCATCAGAATACCCTTTTGCGATACGGTCCATAACTGTTGGGTTACCTTCACCTTTTTTATAGCGAAGAAGTTGCTCCTCAAGGTAAGCAGCATCTTTACCAAAAATTTTAGGCATCACACCCACGCTTTTTCCATCCGGTCCATGACAAGATGTACATGAAAGCGAAAGTAACTGACCTCTTGGATGAGGCTCATTGCCGGCTTTTTTTTCACCTTTCCCACAGCCTGAAAGCATACCGGCGCTAAGCAAAAGAGCCAGGGAAAACATTCCGATTTTTTTAGTCATATCGTTGTTCTTTCTATGTTGGTTTATTTAACTGTTGTATCTACCGAGTACTTCTTATTGTGATTATCTTCTACACTTAGTTTCAGTTTTTCACCTTTTTTTCCAGTGAATTGAAACGAAATCAACGGGTTTTTAGAAATAGAAGGGCCAAGGTGCATCTCCATAAGTTTTTTACCTCCTACAAAGGCAAGAGCGCCGGTTAAATGATTTGCAGGAATAGTTTTTCCTGATTCATCTTTTCTGAAACCCGATTCATTTGGGTGCTTTACAATGGCTTTTACATTTACAACACCACTTTTTTCGCGTGCTACGATTCGAATATTGTTTGATTTATTTACAGACATAAAAACTTGACTTTAGATTATTTAACAAGCTTCAGCATTGACTTTTACATGTGCAGATGTTGTGTAATACTTATTACCTGCTTTGGCTACAACATGTACTTTTGAACTTTTTAACATTTTAATTCGTGTAGAGAGCATAGGAAGCATCTTGGGACTTAGCTCTACATGAAGCGTTAACGGACTAGTATTTTTTTCAACAAAAATAGCCACTTCCTTAACATTTTTTAGCGATGAGTTCACCTTAACAGGTACAGTTGCGCTGTTTGTAGCTACTTTTGGCAAATCAAGTGAGATTTTGTTGGTTGGAATTAATGTCCTCTTTCCAAAAGTTGCTTGCAAAGCTTTTTGGTAACTACTAGCTTTGAATGCACGCTTGTTCCAAAGTGCAAACAAATCTCCCGGCGCTAAGCTTGCTAATGCCAACACCGAAAGTGAGAGTTTGAAAAATTTTCGTCGGTTCATATCAAGAGATGTTTTTCTGTAGGTTAAAGGATGCTAATGTTTAACTTTAACTTTTTCTTTCCTGTGAATGTAATGATTGGGGTAAAAATTAGGTTTAATTTATCACGAAATTATCACAAAGGAAAAATCTGTGACAATTTCATGCATAAATTCGGGCATTGATAGAAATTCCATGAAAATTATCTTCCCCAAACTGCGATGATTTGTTACTATTATGTGATTCATTTCCGATACAATGTTTTACACCAAACTGTGGGAGAATCCATGAAAGCTGCACAAGAAAAACACACCAGGTTGTATCGGTTGACAAGGTCGCTTGTGATAATGCCATTTCGTGGTTAGAACCCACCTCATTGTGCAGTTTGTATCGCGATGAATGCTATCGAATGAATGAAAAGAATTCTCACAAGTTGCTTGAAGACGTGTCCAAAGAGGGCATGTGCGATAGTTGCCCGATATTACGGCTTTATGAAGGGCAATTGGGGTGGTCGTGCAGGTTGGAAGAACTCAAGAAGTACAACACTTTCCTGAAAAGCGTGCCTAAGGATTAACCGATTTTTTACAAAGGATTATAAATGAAGTTTTAACAAGGGATTGATGGGGATGCATTACAAATGAAAAAAGTCTGAATCATGATTTAAGGATTTATAGGATCATGTTTAACAGTTTACTCTTTATTGGGCGCAGTTATTTTATCCATAAGTAAGAATTTTATCTAACTCTAGCAATATACTTTTAACTTCTTCTCCATCAATTTCTTTTAACAAAGAAAACTGCATTTTTCTTTTTGTATCATATGTTTTGACAAATTGATTTGATCTTACTTTTGGTGAATGTACAACTCCAATGAGGTTATCATTTTCAAAAAAGAAAATAAATGTATAATCAATACTTAACTCACCTATTTCAAGAACTGAAATACTTTTATATTTCAAAATTTTTTTGTTTTTTTGAACTGATCTATATTTTGATGGTGTAAATGTATTACTAACATAATTATACGATATAGTTGTATTTTTTAGCAAATCATCAATCTCTTGTTGGTTATTTTTGTGATTTACAATATTGTTTTTGTGGGTATAGCCATACAAGATACAATATGTATATTTACCTTCATCTGATATTTCTAATACTTTTAACTTTTTTAAAACTTTACCGATTGGATTGTTATTTTCGTTATATATAATCGATCCACTTTTTATTTCTTCATTCTCGAGGTCATTATTCGTGATATGACAAGGGATTTTGATTTTATACCAATCTTTTTCTTGTTTGATGACCTTCACTTCAGCATTGCTTTCAAGAGAAAATATCAAGGTGCCATTAACACTTTCTCTAATGTTTGCAGGACCATCAATATTTCCGGCAAAAAAATTACAAATTACAAACAGAATGATTATAAAATATATCTTCATGTTTATTCGCCAATAAAATATTGTGCCCAACGATTCAGGCTATGGGCATTGGCGGACTCAGAGTGACTTTCCGTCCGCAAGGACGAAGAAAGTCAGCGTGAATCGGTCACACAAGCAACCACAATCACCGTCATTGCCTATAGACAATGTTACAGGGTGTTTTTCTTTTTTCCAACAATTAATAAATATGGTGGGATATCCTTATTAAAATAACTTTGCTCAAACGATACATCAGGCAGTTCATACACCTCTGTGATTTCAAATCCTGATTTTATTAATAAATTCAATGTAGTAGAAAAGGTCCAATGAAAGTCATGAAACGAGGTGTTTTTATTACTTACAGGATCACGTAATGTTACTTTGAACTTTTTTCCCTCATTAATATAATTGAAATTCTCATCATCTAAATACGATGTATGGAACGAACTGAAGTTATATTGTCTAAAACATGGATGGGTAACACCAATGAGTATTTGCCCGTCATTTTTTAATAAGCTATAAATCTTACTTAACTCTTTAATAATTGTCTCTTTATTTGGAATTGTCATTAATACGAGACTTAGAATTACAATTTCAAAATTGTTTTCGGGAATTTTATTTACATCATAATAAATATTTATATCTTTTTCTTGAAGATTTTGTTTTGCCAGATTTAATATTTTTGAACTAATATCATAAATAGAGATATTAATTTTATCATTTAGTCCATGTATAAGAGAGCTATCACCACATCCGTAATCTAATAATGAATTTGGTGTGGCTTCTTCTATTATCTGACGAATCTTAGGGTGTAAAATGTATTTCCTAGATTCGTTTTCAATTCCTGAATATTTTTCAGGATGATATAACCAAATTGAATCCACTATTTTAAAATTATTATTGAACTGTTTAAATCAATGTCCTTATCAAGAAGTTTTGCCTCTTTTAATGTTTGTATTGTTGATTCCCATGCTGTTTTCTCCATATGACCAGGGGGAACTTTTTTCCCGTACATATTTGTAACAAAATCTAAAGTCCTATTTACAACACCAGAAATATATTCCTCTTCACCTTTAACGTATTTCATTACAATTGATATTGCTCTTTTTGGATCTTTAATAGCTTCTACCCAACCTTCATGAAGACCACTAACAATAGCATTTACTTCTGTTTCACAATTAATAAGTTTTTCTTTGTGAGTAATGATTACATTTCCATACAATTCAATTTTCCCATTCTCTTTTTTTGCAGGGTCAATTTCAACAACATTAATTCCATGAGTAACCCTAGCCTTAACAGGTTCTTCGTTTAAATAGACAGGATAAATTGAATTTTCTTTAGTTAGAAAATATGAAAAATCAAAACTTACAGAAGCTGGTTTTATGTTGATTTCTTTTCTTTCTAACATTAATGCAAGAATTGCGCTTATCTCAGTTCCAGCTTTGTCCCCAAGTTCAACGTCATCTCGATTCTTACAATCCTCAATTTTATTAATATTTAATTTAGGTCTCACAATCCAGCCAACTGGATTTCTTTGGAAATCGACAGAAATAATTGTTATCGGAGCTCCAATAGAGATTGCAATTAGGGCTTTGTCAGCACCAACTACGGCGTAATCAACTTTCTTTGAAGAAACCATTGCAATTGGGTCAATTCCAATTCCCCCTTCATTTAGTTTAACATTTAGCTTTCTTATTTTCCAGTTTTTTTCAAAAGCTAAATATTCTCCAGTAAATGTTGGATCATTAAACCAATTTAATTGAAATATCAATTCATCTTTACATGGCTCTCTTTGTTTTGCGTCTTTCGACTTGTTTTCACCGTTACAACCAATTAAGAAAATGATGAGTGAAATAAAAAGTAGGCGTTTCATGATTTTGTATTTTTATTTTTTACTAATTCTTCAAAAATTATTCCTGATGTAAAAACTAAAGTCATCATTAGCGCCATTACAACATAGACTTTAGCAAAATTGTGTTCAATATTTAAACCTATTTTTAATTCAGAGCCAAGTCCATAGTAATTATTGTTAACCCCGCCGCCTATCATATATTCTCCCATTGTAATACCAATAAAAGTTAAAGGTACACTTTGTGTTAGGGGTATAACAAGGTTTTTCCAAACTTCATTCTTTCGAAAATACCAGAATTCTTGACACTTGGTAAGATTAAATGAGGCAACCATATTTAAAATTCTATCATCTTTTTCAATAGATTTTCTATATGTAAAAGATAATACTGGGAACATACCTAGAAAAACACCATTAATTAAAATGTATAGTAATTCCTGATTTGATGGAAGCAATACATGAAGTAATACAGCTACCGCAATTAAGGGTATTGACCAAACGAATTTCATAGTAGTTTCAAAAAATCCTAACCATTTCTCCTTATATCCGATAAAGATACCTAGCGGAAAACCAATGACTAAAGAAATTAATATTGCAATTGTTCCAACCCATAAAGTTGTCCAAAGTGAAAAAAGATAATGGTTAATATTATCCCATAACTCTTTGACCATTTGTTGCCAAGATGAAAACACAAATGGTTCTAAGCCAATCCATTGTAATAGCTGTGGGATTGAAACTAGTCCTAATAAACTTAGGAAAGTAAAAATGTGCTTTAACTTTTTCATAATGACAATTATATTATTGAAACATAGTTAATACCATTCTGATGCTCTTTCATTCCAATATTTACTATTTGTGAATCAAAGTGTTCGATGTCAGATTTTCGATGGCTTGTAATAATGTAAAGACATTCATTGAAATTTGATTTTAAAATGTCAATATATTTTTTTGCTAGGCTTTCATTCATATTTGAAAAACACTCATCAATAATTACCAATTCTGGTTTCGATAAAAATACCCTAGCAATATTTACAATTTGTCTTTGTCCTCCAGATAATTCATGCATATTGGCATTAATAAGATGTTCAAGTTCAAATAGTTCAATGAAATCATTTTTGTTTTCTGTTGTCCACTTTTCTTTTATCCATTTTAACGGAAAGAATAGGTTTTCTTTTACACTTTTTGAATTATCAAAATATGGTACTTGAGTAGCAAAGCCAAAATTTGGTTTAATCTTATTATTTTGGATATCAATGTGTGTCAATGTATTTCCATTTATAACATGCTGACATTCGAATTGCAACTGACTTTCATGATGCCAAAGATCAATATAAGTTCTGAAAAGGCTTTTGAATATTGAAGTTTTTCCAATACCTGATTCTCCAGTAATTGCAATGGAATTTTTGTCAGTATTAAGATTAAACTCTACATTTTCTATATTTAGGACTCTTTTCTTACTATTGATACGTAATTTGTTTAGTCCAAAAGTTAGTTTATCCATGTTATTGCTTTTCTTGTTATCCTCATGCAAATGCTCGCTAACGATTGTGTATAGCTATTGTTATTTGTACCGCCAAATTGGTCGCATAAGAACAATTGATATGTCTCAGGGTGAAATTCTTTGTATATATTTCCGTAATGGTTACAAAAGATTATCTGAAAACAATGAGATTCTGTCTTTCTTTCCTTTCGCACCAAGAATATGAACTTAAAACAGGGGACTGAAATAGCTTATTCCAAGTACTCCAGCTCCTGCAATCTCCATTTACGACTGCCGTTATCGAAATTTGGCTCGCAATTGACGTAGAGTTGTAACTCCTGTGCCAGGCACTCTTCTCCCGATCGGTTGCAGTCACCTTCCAGCACCGCGTTGTTGCCTTTATTACGGAGCATGTATATCTCGTCTTCCGGGGTAAGCACGATCGACCATAACGCCAGTTGATAAACGTTCCTCGCTCTCAGCATATCTGGTTCTTCGATGGAAACTACATGATATTCGTTGTACTCGTGAACCAGACCACCCATGGTTGTGAACTTGAACCGGTATGGGGTCCAACCCAGAATTTTCGGACCGGTCATATGTCTGAAGATCGCATTGCATTCATTGTCAGTCGTGATTTCCCATTTCATATGAATGTTTTGCTGATCAGGAGGGCCCAGAAGGTAAACCGGCGGTTTGAATTTAATCCCCCCGACATCATCATGGAGCGGAGCTGCAAAATTCGTCATCCCAATCGATGCTTCGCCCTGGTTAAACGTAGTCCTGTTGTCCACTCCGTCCAGAGCGAGACCGCTGTTGATGATTTGCCAGCAAGAGATCAGTTTGCCTTTGTTTTTAAACAGGTTGTGATAAAGCGTATAGGTTTGTGCTCTGCCCTCTATGAGACGGTCGATCAGGACTTTCGCCATCCGGTCCATTTCATCCATACGCGGTTTGCGCGGTGTTTCTTCAATTACCTGACAGGCGCGGGTATAGAGGATTTTCAACGCTATAACCGATTCCAGACAACTTCTCAGGAAGAGAAAGGTAGAACGGCAGAACTCAAGTAGTGAAATACCTTGTTTAGAATATTTTTCCTGAATTAAAAAGGTCTTATACCGGAAGGGCAGCGACATATGTTCCGCTACTGTTGTCTGATCAGGATCACCCCCCAGCATGGCCATCTTGAGTTTGGTCAGCAGGCTATCTTGGACACCGGTTTCAATGTCGTTGACAGTTTTGCGGAATCTTGTTTTGTGTTCTTGACGCCAGACTTGGCCCGGTTCGGTCAGTATTTTGGCTTGGGAAATAATCTCGTTCGAAACAGTTGCAAAGCGGTCGATATAGGATTGAACATCCATTAGGTATTGATGTTTGAGTGCCTCATCCAGTCTGTCCAGGACCATATCGAACTTTTGGTCCAGCTTTTTCAACAACCCAGCGTAATCCGGTTTTTCTTCCTTGGTTATCTCATCCAGTATCGCTTCTTTCACCTGGGTAAAAATCATGGCGCCGATTGCTGAAGCTGTAAAAATTGCCATCATATCCTCCTTTGTTTTATAATGAATTCTTAAATTATTGATAGTTAATGGTGGAATTAAGCTGCTGCTGCGGGGAAATAATTTGTTAATTACGATACTTTTGAGTGATTCTCTAGCTTTCTGGACAAGTAGCACGAACTGTCCATTTACCATTTGGTTGTTTTTCTTTTTCAACAGTACAACCTTCACTTTCAAAATCTCTTACAATTTCATCAACTTCACTTTCTGGAATGTCCTTTAAAGTTCTAACAATTGACATATCTAATCTCTTCTTTTAATTTTCTATTTCACTAAGTTTAATTCTCTTATCGCTTTTTTTCTTAAATCTTCATACTCTGAAGCTCGAAAAAAGATTGTGATAGAACCTCGACCAGTAGATATTCTGTTGTTTTCCATCCAACGTTTTATGTTTTTTTCATTCTCTTTATCAATATTTTCGCCATCTGGTTTCCAATATTTCCTAAGAATATCACCTGAAACAGTCTTTATAAAAGTTGATATTTGAGATCTTATTTCAGCCTCTTTATTAGGTTGCGCTTGGCGAAAAGCAATTAAATGGGGTGTAATCGTTGTTTCTTCTTCCCATAATTTTGATTTAATAGAAGCTAGGGATTGTAATGCAGTTTGTATTGATGTTTGATCAATTTCAGATGTTAAAGGAATTAAATTAGTAACATTTTCAGAATCGATTCCAACAACATCTACAGAAATTCCGCCCGAAAGATTTTCTTGGTCAGCTTGCAAACCAATAGCAGAAAGACTTCCGAGATTTAAATTTGATTTTTTTGTTACTATAACTGCTTTTATCCTTAATCCAACACCGATACGACCACTCCCAATATAATTACCACTTACATCAAAAACATCTTCTACTCTATATTTCATGTAATCCATTATTACTTGATAACTACCTTCTTCAGCACTAATTGAAGCGCCTAGATAACTTATTTTTCCAGAAACCTCATTTTTACTTACTGAACTCTGAGCCGATTGGAGCGGGAGTAATGATCTTTTTGATTTTGAATTTAATGATTTCCAAAAAACTTCAGTTACACCATTTATTTCACTATCAAAAATTTTCACTTTTGAAACAGGGATAGGATCAACAGGTTGATAACCCAAAAATTTTTCTGATGTGATTTTATTAACTGGTAAGGATGCACAACCAAAGAAAAGTAAAACTATCAATACCAAAGAAAAATATATGTCCCTTTTCATTTTTTTCTTCAATTTTTTAAAAGCTAATAATAATTAGATGGCTTATGCATAAGACGCCGGGTCCTTGTTTTGTGCCCTTATATGAAACAATTTACCTCAAAGAAGAAACAGATTTGACTCCTTTATTATCGGCTACTTAGGTGATTTTCCATTTATATTTCAGAGTCTTAGATGCATCAGCACCAAACCCCTGCTTGCTGCCGTGCAAATTAAGAATAGGTTGGAGGTAATATTCATTTTTTTTGAATTAGGGTTGAGTCCAAAACAATGAACGCCTAATATTAAATAGAATTAATTGAAATTCAAAAAGGTTTGAAGTGGCTTGTTTTGTTTCAACCATTTCCACTCACGTTAGTTCGCATGAAAATCTAAATGCGCACTCCTCTAAATCTTATCCCAGAGAGAAAAGACTTTTACAGCTTTGAAATTTTACAGTTAAAAATCTAACTAAGGTTTCTTGCATGCATTGACAAACTTTCATTAAATTCCTGACAAAGTGATGTCTTTAAACCCCCGAATTAGATTTTAACTCAATGAATCTAGAATTAGGCACGTAAATGAGCCCCACAAAAATACTACTCACCGGAGCCAATGGTTTGCTTGGTTCTCACGTTTATCGATTGCTGATCCCGAGAAAAGGCATCAACGTGCTTCCAATTTACCGCGACCCCGAATTTGTTTTCCCTTCCGACTATTCATCAGTTTTTGAACCGGTTCAGCTCGACTTAACCTCCGAGAGTATGGTTTGGAACATTTTTTCACAATGGAAGCCCGATATTCTAATTCATACAGCCGGCTTAACCGAACCCGGCGCATGTCAGTGGCAACCCCGGGAAGCTGAAAAACAAAATTCAAGCGTTGTAAAAACCTTAGCCGGTTTGTGTGAGCATTTTAACGTGCGGTTAATTTTTATTTCCTCCGATCTGGTTTTCGATGGCAAAAAAGGCGACTATTTGGAAACAGACGTGCCAAATCCTATCAATGTTTATGGTCATTTCAAATATGAAGCTGAAAAACATATAACCGCCCTGATGACAAATTATGTGATTTTACGAACCAGTTTATTGCTCGGCCCTTCGCTTCGTGGAAACAGAAGCCTGGATGAACGCCTAAAAATTGATGCCAGTGAAAACAAAGACCTTGAGTTTTTTACCGATGAATATCGCAATCCCATTTCAGCAAGCGTTTTAGCCGAAATCATATGTGAATTGTTAGAGAATGAAAACACACAAATTACCGGATTATTTCATGCCGGAGGTCCGGAAAAAGTATCCCGTTATGAGTTGGGTCAGAGACTCTGCAAAAAATTTCGTATTTTACCAAAACAGTACCGTGGGATGTTGCAATCTGAAATGAAACTAAGCACCCCTCGACCAAAAGACTGCAGTATGATCAACCATTCTTTATTGAGTATCACCGGATTTAGGATGCCATCACTTGATGAAATGATTGAGAATCTTTAACATCAGAGAACTTTCATTTTAGGCCATGTTACTTGAAAACGAAAAAGGTCAGTTTAAGCTTGCGGCCATTGATATGGGCACCAACTCATTTCATATGGTCATCAGTGAAGTTTTACCCGATGGCGGATTCATAGTTGTTGACCGGGCCAAAGACATGATACGGATTGGTGAAAATAGCATCACCACCAAAATGCTTTCTGAAGAAGCCATGGTAAAAGGCCTGCAATCCCTCAAAACACTAAAAAAACTGGCCACAGAACGCGGGGTCGATAATCATCACGTCATTGCATACGCCACCAGCGCCATACGCGAAGCTAAAAACGGCGAGCGGTTTTTGGACATGATCAACCGGGAAGTTGGTATCAAAACCAAGCTGATTTCGGGTGTTGAGGAAGCCAGGTTGATATATTTAGGGGTTCGGGATGCGATAGATATTGGTGATAAAAATGCCTTAATGTTCGATATCGGCGGTGGATCCTTAGAAATTATTTTTGGTGATGGCAAAACCCCTTTTCTTTTGGAAAGTAAAAAACTTGGCGTGGCACGAATGCTAGAGCGCTTTGTAACCACCGATCCGATTTCAACCAAAGAGCGTCATTTGCTGCAACAGTATTATGAAGTAAATCTTCAATCCATTGCTGAATATCTTAAAGAGAATCCACCGGAAATGTTTATCGGCTCTTCCGGCACGATTGAAAATATTGCCAAAATGATTTTTAACATGAGTGGCAATGGGGAATACGGCCGATTAAATAACCGCGTGTTTACGAAAAAGGAATTTTCAACATTGGTAAAAAAAGTGCTTGAGATGGATTCCTCAGAGCGGCTTGAATTAAATGGACTTGATGAAAAACGCGTTGATTTGATTGTTCCCGGATTAATACTGACATGCACGCTGTTTAATCTGTTTAATGTTGATAAGTTAATGATTTCGGAATCGGCCTTACGTGAAGGTATGGTGATTGATTACCTGCTCAATCATGTTGAAGCTTATCGTAAAACACATGAGTATTTGGATGTCAGGCGAAAAAGTGTCATAGAGCTTGCCCAACGATTTCAATGGGATAAGACGCATTCATTTCATGTTGCAAAATTAGCCACAAGATTATTTGATCAGCTTAAGTCCTTACATAAAGTCCCGGATACCTATCGCGATCTTTTGGAATATGCCGGATTGCTTCATAATATTGGCTGCTTTATTTCTATGACCGGTCATCATAAGCATAGTTTTTATATCATTCTTAATGGCGGACTAAGGGGGTTCAGCCCCGAAGAAATCCAGATTATTGCCAACACGGTGCGTTACCATCGAAAATCTTTGCCAAACTTAAAGCATCCCAATTTCAAATCACTCTCGGTAGAGCATCGCCAGGTTATCAAACGTTTGTCTGTTTTTTTGAGGTTGGCTAATGCGTTGGATCGGGGCCACCGGCAAACCATACAGGATATTGTAGTTGATGAGCATGGTAAAATGATTCATTTGAATTTACGTGCCATTAAAGACCCGGAAATTGAAGTCTGGGAATTTAATCGCGAAAAACAATGGCTTGAATCGCTATACAAGCGCAAGCTTCAAATTGATGTTGAACTGATTAAATAAATGACCGGCCTTCCTAACGAGCGAATTATCTATATTTGTTGCAACGAGCGTGATGATGAGCAGTTAAAACCCTCATGTGGCAAAAAGGGATCAAAAGCATTGGTTGAGTGTTTTCAAACAGCCTTGGATGAACGAGAGATTCACGATATTGAAGTTGTTGAAAATAAATGTTTGGGCGCTTGCCAAAACGGCCCAACTGTTTTTATTTACCCTGATAACATATGGTATGGACACGTGACGCCGGATGATGTACAAGAAATTGTTACGGAACATTTCGCAAAAAATCGACCCTTAAAACGGTTATTTATTCAATCAATCATGAATAAACTTTAACGCATATGGATATTCAAATTGGGCAGCAGGCTCCTGAAATTGAGCTCGAAAGCACAAATGGGCATATTCAGAAACTTTCGGAATTTAAAGGCCAAAAGCATGTCTTGGTTAATTTTTATCCATTGGACTTCACACCGGTTTGTACAAGTCAGAATTGCGGTTTTTCAATTGATTTGGGATTATTTGATCAATTCGATACGGTTATTTTACCCATCAGCGTGGATTCCAAATATTGCCATCATGCGTTTCAGGAAAAATATTCCATCCGTCAGGAGCTCTTAAGCGATATCCACCGCAAAGCCACCCACGATTACGGCGTGTATTTTGAGCCCATGAATTGCAGTAAACGCGCCTACTTTCTTGTGGATAAATCCGGGATTGTTCGTTGGAAAAAAATTATGGATGAGCTTAAAGATTCATTAAGCGTTCAGGAGCTTTTAAGCGTTGTAAAAACCATAGCGGATGGTTAAACCGTGCAAATGTGGCTTGGAAAAGGATGGTTTTTGAATGGCTGATCCCACCATTTCGGAAGCCTTGACGCTTTTAGCGTTAAGTGCCATGGCCGGCTTTATTAATGTGATGGCTGCTGGCGGCTCAAGTTTAATTCTCCCCATCCTGATTTTAATGGGTTTTGATAGCCAGGTTGCAAACGGTACGTTGCGGTTAGCCATTTTTATGCAAAACGTGTTTGCGGTGCAATCGTTCCGGCAAGAAGAGTTTCGGGAGTTTAAACAAAGCGCACTCTACAGCATGTTTGCATTGCCCGGCGCTATAGCCGGCGCATTTTTGGCGATTAACATAGCCGATGAACTCTTTCAGATGATTCTGGGAGGCGTGCTCATGTTAATTGTGCTAACCATTTTTTTTAACCCTCGCCGAGAACCGTTATTTGCCGATAACCCAACACTGGGCAACATCATAACCTATGTAACCCTTTTTTTTGTAGGCTTTTATGGTGGATTTATCCAGGTTGGCGTAGGCGTGCTCCTGATGCTGCCTCTGTTGCTGTTTCAAAATATGTCGCTTGTCAGGGTGAATTTGCATAAAGTCACCATTGTATTAATCTACACCGTTCCTGCATTGATCATTTTCGGATGGTCGGGAAACCTGAACTTCAAGTACGGCTTAATATTAGCTATCGGACAGGCTTTCGGTGGGTGGTGGTCGGCAAAAGTTCAAATTAAAACCGGCGAGCGTTTTGTAAAATTTGCGTTAGCGATTGCTGCGTGTATTTTATCGTTAAAGCTTTTTAAAGTGTTATGATTTAAACGATGCACTAAAGGATTATTTAATGTCGATCTGTCCATTACCTGAAGCAATTTATGACTATTTAAACCAGCCAAACGCCCTGCTCTTGCACACGTCGCGTGTGGATAAAACGAATTACCACAGTTATTTATTTACAGAGCCCAAAGATATTATAGCAGTTTATGCTTTCGCCGAACTGGAACAAGCCTTTCAAAAAATAGATGATGCCCTGAAAAAAGGCGACTACGCTGCCGGATATCTGGCGTATGAAGCCGGATTTTATTTTAATCCGAAGTTACAGCATGCAATTTCGGATAAGAAGCAACACTCACCACTGCTTTGGTTTGGAATCTATTCCGCGCCTTATGCATTTGATCACCTTAACAAACAAAGCAATCGCGGCTTGCCTGCATTTTCTGAAAAAAATATCCCTCGGCAAAAAGATTGCCATGCATCAAATTTTCAGTTAAGCATCTCTAAGCCGGATTATTTGAATCAAATTCAAGCCATTAAAGCTCATATTCGCAACGGAAATATTTATCAGCTTAATTTTACAAGTAAGCTGGAATTTGACTTTAGAGGCAATCCTGTGACATTTTATCGCAGGTTGAGCGAGGCGCAACCGGTATCGTATGGCGCGTACCTGAATTGTGGTTCAGTGCAGATTTTAAGTCTTTCTCCTGAGTTGTTTTTTCATAAAAAGGGTAAGCATATTCAAACCCATCCCATGAAAGGAACCGCTCCGAGAGGCCGGACGGCTCATGAAGACAAAGCGATGAAAGCCTGGCTTAAAGCAGATGAAAAAAATCGCGCTGAAAACCTAATGATCGTGGATTTACTTCGAAACGATCTTGGCCGAATTTGCTTGCCACATAGCATTAGGGTTAAAAAACTCTTTGATGTACAAACCTATCCCTCGTTGCATCAAATGATCTCGGTAATTGAAGGAAAGCTTTGTGATAATCTTTCAACAAAGCAACTCTTTGAAACGCTCTTTCCATGCGGTTCGGTAACCGGGGCGCCAAAAATTAAAGCCATGGAACTGATTCATGGGTTTGAAACTTCGAAGCGGGGCGTTTATACCGGGTCAATTGGGTTTTTAAGTCCGCACGGCGAGGCCGCATTTAATGTGGCCATACGAACCATAACGATTAAATCCAAAAAAGGTCGAATGGGCGTAGGGAGCGGCATTGTCTGGGATTCCGATCCCAAAAGCGAATATCGGGAGTGCGAGCTAAAAGCGCAATTTTTAAACCGACATCCTCAACATGTTCAGCTCATTGAAACCATGCTTTGGCAGGAAGGTTACCCGCTCTTATCATCGCATTTGCAGCGATTAATGCATTCGGCATCGGTATTGAATTTTGAGTGCTGCGGAAAAGAGATTCAAAAATTGCTTCACCAGGAAGCCAGCGCGTTTCAAACCAAAAATGCCTACAAAGTCAGATTATTACTAACCAAAGACGGCAATAGTTCTATTGAGTCTTCAAAACTCGAAAATCATCATTGGAGAGAGCCTAAGGTATGTTTGGCGAAAACACGAATGCATTCCCAAAATCCGTATTTAGCTCATAAAACCACCTGTCGCGACATTTATAATGAATCGCATGCCAAAGCATTGCAATTTGGCTTTGCCGACGTGTTGTTTTTTAATGAAAACGGGAATTTAACGGAAGGCGCTATAAGCAATGTATTTTTGAAAAAAAACCATCAATTCTATACGCCTGAGCTTTCGTGCGGATTGTTGCCAGGCGTTTATCGTGAAAAAATGCTTGAAGATCATACCCAATGCCAGGAAACGAAGCTAAGGATAGATGATGTAACCGCTTGCGATGAACTCTATATTTGTAATGCCGTTAGAGGTTTAGTTCGCGTTACTTTTGAACATGTCTATATCGAAGACTTATGAGTAAAGAACCAATTTCTTTAAATGCCTGCATTACCGGGGTGGGTAGCTTACCGTTTCCCGATTCACAGCAGGCCATTGAAATCATTGGTGAGTATTGTCCCGAAATTCCTTTTTGGCCACAACTGCCCCAACGATCGCACCAGGAAATGATGATATGGCAATCTATGCATGCATTTCATAATTATTTTAGTGATCCCAGCCCCGAATGCATCTCTTTTGAAATCAAATCAGGATTAGAGGATGAGTTCTTATCAGCCTTAAAGACATCGGGTGGCGCTTTGAGCCAACATGTTGCCAAAAGTTTCTTTGACTTTAAAACAGCCCTTGACTGTGGCCGTTTTTCCAAAGCCAGATTTTTAAAAACGCAAACCACAGGGCCAGCAACATTGCTTTCCGTAATGTCTCAGGCTACGATAAAGCAAATGCAACCTAAAATGATGTTTGAGGGATTAATCGCACATGTTTATGCGCAGGTTTTGTGGCAGTATCAACAGCTTAAATCTTATGAAACGCCTTTGATTTTTATCTTGGATGAACCGGCGCTGGGTTACCTGAAAATCCATCAATCGGTGTTTAACGATATAGTAAATGCTTATGAAGCATTTCAAAAAAAGTTACAAGCCTTGGGCATTTATGTAGGCGTTCATTGCTGTGCCAGGGAAGGGTTTGAAACCATGTTTAGGCTAAATCCTGAGATCATTTCCTTTGATGCGCATAGAGATTTGGAGGCTTGTTTGAACCCGCCCGCATTTCATAAATTTGCTGAAAACGGGGGGGCTTTGTTGTTGGGTTGCGCCTCAACGGATGCCTACGTGTTGAAGACTCAAAATCCCGAACGCGTTTTTCAAACCTTACGATCGCATCAAAAATTAAAACCATTTTTTGAAGAACAATACAGGCGTATCGGATTTACGTCATCGTGCGGGTTAGGATTAGCCCAAACCCAGGATGTCAGGCCATCGTTTGAGTTTCTCAGGCAGGTTTCTGCGCTGGCGCGTCAAGCAGTCGGTTGATTGCTGAAAAACATATCGCAAATATGTGTGATCGGGCAAATGCTGCATTTTGGCACGCGAGCCGTGCAAGTGTAACGTCCGTGGAGTATCAAATAATGGTGAAAATCGCTAACCAAATTTGTAGGAATGATTTCCATCAATTGAAGTTCGGTGTCTAAAACATTATCGGCTGTAACAAGTCCGATGCGGTTGGAAACTCTATGTACATGGGTATCGACGGCAAGAACCGGGTGCCCGAACGCATTACTCATGACAACATGAGCGGTTTTCCTCCCAACGCCCGGCAATGCGGTCAGTTCTTCCAATGTATCAGGCACACGGCCATCATATTTTTCAACCAGCGTTTTGCTTAACGCCAGAACATTTTTGGCCTTATTATTTAAGAAGTTAATCGATTTTATTTCTTCCCGCATTTGTTCAAAGCTCAGCTTGGCCATACTACCGGGATCAGGATATTTTCTGAACAAACTCTCGGTAACAATATTGACGCGTTTATCGGTGCATTGTGCTGCCAAAACAGTAGAGATCAGAAGTTGAAAAGGGGTTTTATAATTCAATTCGGTTTTGGGATTGGGGTATTTTTCACCCAATATCTTTTCGATTTCAAAAACTTTTTCATGTCTTGTAATCATTGCGCTCTCCGTGTAAAACAGTTAAAACTAATGCCAATAGTTCATATCTATATTTTCCTTTTGATACAGTTTTCGGGAGGGTAGCTCAACAGCTGTGAGCTTGCCAAAACCCCGGCGATAAATATAAACGCAACCGGTATCTATGCAAATCAGTTTTGGCAATAAGAGCGGTTCGGGTTGCGGCGTATGTCCGCAAACAACGGTTTTTTCCCATTTTTCCTGGGAAAATGCAAATAAGTCGGCATTCAAATGCCCTCGATACCACGCAAAGTCTTCAGCCGACATGTCGTGTAGGTTTTCGGCAATGGATTTATGGGGTGAAACACCGCCATGAACAAATAAATAATCTGTGGTTTCAAGGTACATCGGGCAGGCGGTTAAAAATTCAACATGCGAATCCGGTATTCGGCTTAGCCCTGATTGAGCATAGGATTCTAATGTATCACGGCCTCCATTTATAGCCCACGATTCTATATCTTTAAATGCAAAGTAGTCGAGCATTAGCAATTCGTGGTTGCCCTTCAAAAACGTACACGTGTATTTCTCCGAAAGGTCCAAAAGGTAATTTATAACTTCGTTTGAAGCTGGCCCACGATCCACATAATCGCCTAAAAAAATCAATTGATGCTCAGAAGAAATAGGTAGAGATTGAACTAAAGCGGTGAGGGTTTTATAACAGCCATGAATGTCGCCAATGGCAAAATAAAGTTTCTCATCCATTCTAGTATCGATCCGGGGTATCAGGATTTCATTCCTTTTCCACCACGTTTTTGAGTTGAAGTCTTATTTGGCTCTGTAACTAGCGACTTTCCAGGTTTACTTTGATCAGGTGATTCTTTCTGGGTATTTGATGCTTGGGATGAAGCGTGCTCGGTGCGTTCTTTTTTCGGAGGCATATCAATGAGCCCACGTCCCGATTTATTAAGCTTCCCGGTATTTTTTAGTTCATTGAATGTCGCATCCAAAATGCCATTTACAAAACGGCTACTTTTATCCGTGCTATATTTTTTGGCGATTTCTAAAGCCTCATTAATCGAAACCTTTGGCGGAACATCATCAAGAAACAGCATTTCTGCTACAGCGATACGGATCAAATTTCGATCAATAATCGCCATTCGATTGATTTCCCAGTTATCAGCATGTTTTTTGATGTAACTATCAATGGTGGATTGATTGTTCAGAATGTTGTGTATGATTTTAAGTGCGAAATCGTAGGACTTCAAATCATTTTGAACATCTACAGTGATGATACCTTTCATAACATCCTCTATGCTTTCCTTCCTGATTTCATAAGCATAAAGGATTTGCATTACTATTTCACGAATTTGTCTGCGACTGATAACCATGATAAAGAACTTGCTGTTACATATTTACATATTTAAACAAATTACAAGTAAATTAGCTGAAATGTTGGTAAAACTAAAATTTTATCCGTGCTTTCAATAAAAATAATGATGCCTAATCTTCTAAAGCTGCTAATTGCAAACGTTGTTCTGCTAGAAAAATAGCGGCTTGGTTTAAGCTAATATTTTTAAGGGAGGCTGTATCTATGATATTTAAAACACGATTATAAATATCTGCGACGAGTTTTTCAGCCATAGTTTTATTGTAACCAGTCAGCTCCAAAGACACATTTATAAGCCCACCGGCATTAATAACAAAGTCAGGAATATAAACTATTCCATGCTTATCTAACAAAATTTGATGAATTTCTTCATCCAATAATTGATTATTGGCGCCGCCGGCAACAATTTTACATTGTAATTTTGGAATCGAAGAACTGTTTAAAATCCCTCCTAAAGCAGCCGGTGAAAAAATATCGCAACGCTCTTCATAAATCGTATTGGGATCAACAACTGTTGCATTATAAGTTTGTGCGAGACGTAAGGCTTTTTCCTGGAAAATATCGGCAATTTTTATGTGAGCATTTTCTTTGTACAAATGCTCACAAAGGTATTTAGCAACCTGACCGGCGCCTTGTATAAGAATTGTTTTACCGCTTAATGAATCCGAACCATACACATGTTTGGCGGCGGCTTTCATACCCATATAAACGCCATAAGCTGTGTAAGGAGAAGGATCGCCGCTACCGCCTTTTTTTTGATCAATACCGGTTACATACGGGGTTTTTTCCTTGATCCACGCCATGGCTTGTTCAGTAGTGCCAACATCTTCGGCTGTAATGTATGTGCCGCCAAGCCTATCAATGTGTTTTCCATAGGCATGGAACAATGGCTTGGTAAATTGTGTCTTTGGATTAGCGATGATCACAGCTTTGCCGCCACCCAGGTTTAAACCGGCCGCAGCAGCTTTGTAGGTCATACTTCTTGAAAGTCTCAAGGCATCCTGAACGGCTTCGTTATCGGATTTGTAGGGCCATAATCGAGTGCCGCCCAACGCTGAACCAAGAACGGTATTATGAATGGCAATAATTGCCTTTAAGCCCGAAGCCTGATCCGAGCAAAAAACGAGTTGTTCATGACCTAATGTTTCAAGAGATGAAAATATGTCCATGCTGTGAATGTTATTTAACCTGATCGCTAATTATGGCGTTGTTTTTGTTAATCAAGGATGAGCTCGAGCACATGTTTTGTTTGGCTTAAATCGTGAAGTGTGTAGTCCGGATCTTCAGCATGAAGGGCTTCAAATGAATAATGACCGGTAGCCACGGCTATGCATTTGGAGTTTAAGACTTTTGCACATTTTACATCGTGTTCGGTATCGCCTATGATAACCACTTGTTTTTCCTCAAAATTTTTTTTTGTGATCGAATAAGCACGTTCAACAGCAACTTCCGGCAAATCGTTTCGAACAAAGCCATCTTCGGCAAAGGCGCCAAACGAAAAGAAGTGGTTTAAATCGGAGAGCTTTAGTTTATGTCGCCCGGAAGCTTCAAAATTTCCGGTTAGCAATCCCAAAAATACATCATTATGGTTTGCTAATGCTTCCAATAACGCTCTAACGCCGCTTAAAATCTTAACATGTTCTTTTTGCGCTCGCGCCTTGAAAATTTCGATATAGGCTTTTTTGACTTCTTCGAATTTTTGAGCGATGTCGTTGATTTTCAAGCCGCTTTCGTAAAGGATTTCATGAATAATAACCCCGTCCATTTTACCGGCAAAACTTCGCGTAGCCGCATCGCCTTCGGTGCCATACGTTTGTCTGAGCGCATCAATAAGCGCATTACGGCTAATGCCTTCAATACGAACCAAAGTGCCGTCAATATCAAACAAAACGAGTTTTTTCATGAACATTAATTGGTTGCGTTAAACTGCATGTTTCCAAGTTTAACGGCCACGAGTTTCGAAATTCCTTCTTCTTCCATGGTTACGCCATAGAGAACTTTGGAGGATTCCATGGTTCGCTTGTTATGGGTGACGATAATAAACTGTGTGTTTTCGGAAAACTTCTTCAACAGGTTAATGAACCGATCAATATTTGCATCATCGAGTGGCGCGTCAACTTCATCTAAGATACAAAACGGGCTGGGTTTAACCAGATAAATCGCAAACAAGAGCGAAATGGCCGTTAAGGTTTTTTCACCCCCGCTTAAAAGTGAAATGGCTTGCGGGCGTTTACCTTTGGGTTTGGCGATAATATCAATGGCGGCTTCCAAAGGATCTTGGGAGGGGTCTAATATCAAATCGGCCTGATCGCCTTCATGAAACAGATCCCGAAAAATATCAATAAAGTTTTGACGGATTTGATTGAATGTGGCGGTGAATTTTTCAAGCGCAGTTTTATTGATCTCCGAAATGGTGTTCAAAAGTTGTTTTTCGGAATCCAAGAGATCCTGACGCTGGGTCATTAAAAAATCCAGACGTTCTTTTTCCTGATCAAATTCTTCCAGGGCAAGTTCATTGACAGCGCCAATCGTTTTTAATTTCGTTTTTAGCTGTCCGATTCGTTCTTCGGCATTTTCCAGGTTAATATCTGCATGGGTTTCAGATTGAATGGCTTCCAAATCGACATCATACTCCTGGGATATCAACGTTTTGAGCGTTTCAATATGGTATTCCAATTTAGAAATATCCTGCTTGTATTGGTGGATGATTTCGGACTCGGTATCGCGTTTGGTTTGAATGTCGCGCAAGTCTTTTTCAAGCGCGTTAAAATCGCCTTTCAAGGCATGATACTGAAAATCGGCGTCGTTAATGGATTTTTGGATCCTATCTTTTTCCGTATAAAGAATTTTCAGGTTTTCTTGGATGGTTTCAATTTCAGAGTTAAGCCTGAAGAGCTCTTCATCGGCATTGCTGATTTCCTGTTGAAGCCGGGTTTGCTCGCGCTCGGAAGATTTTAAATCGTCGGTGATGCGTTGATCTTTTACTTTAACGGTATCCATGAAGTGCTCGGCATCTTTTAAGGCCAGGTTTTCTTCTTGTAAATCTTCCGATCCGGATTTGTATGAAGCTTCATGGGTTTGAAGCGTTGATTTCAGAGATACTAAATCGTCTTCTTCTTTCGTAATGGATTTCTGAAGTTCAATGAGTTTGGGTTCCAAATTGTTAAGCTCACTCTGATACTGGGCTTTTTGCTCTGACTCGGTTTCAGCCAAAGAGCCAGCGCGCTCAATTTCGCGTTCGTAAGTTTCAATTTCAAAATTCAGATTGGATTGGCGTTTTTCCAATCCTGTCAGCTCCTCTTGCAGGGCTTTTATGTTTTGTTCCTGCACGTGAGAATCCATCGATTGTAAGGTTTCCTGTTTTGCTGCCAGCACGTTTTCATCCTGTTGAATGGATTGCTCTAAAGCGGCCAGCGATTTTTGCAGGTTTTGCAATTCTTCTTTTCGCCCGATTCTATCGCCTTCGTTCTCCTTTATGCTCCCGCCCCTTAAAAAACCGTTTGAAGAAAGCTTTTCACCGGTTTTGCACGTGAAAATGTATTCGGGGTGTTGCCGTGAGAGCGCTTCGGCTTCTTCTAATGTATCAACGATTAACGTGCGATCAAGCAGCGTTTGAAGAATCGGTTTAATTTCATCGCTTGTCCGTATTGTATCCATTGCCCATTTGGCATTTGCCAGTTCCAACGGTTGTTGTGAAAAAAGCGATACATGATGTGAGAAATGATCCAAAAGGATAAAAGTAACTTTTCCTTTGTTTTCAGAGCGCAGGTTATCAATGGCTCGTAAGGCATCTTTTTTGGTTCTGGATACATAATACATTAAATGCTCGCCCAAAGCAGCGCTGATGGCTTTTTTATACTCGTCATTGGTTGAAAATAAATCCGAAAGAATACCCATACCAAAAGATTGCGCCGGGGATTTTTCGAGATGGGCAATGCCTTCGGGCAAATCCTCATAGTTTTCTAATAACGACAACAGGAACGCAACGCGGTTTTGTAATTTGTTCAGTTCGCTGCGTTTGGCTAAAAGGGCTTCTTTTTGATTGGCAATATCTTCCTGAAGGCCAGTTTTTTGTGCAAACAATGTTTCCAGGTTAAGCTTTTCGGCGTTTAATTCCGCGTTAAGCTCATTATGTTTCAGGTTGATCTCGGCAATGGATTCGTTAGCGCGTTCAATCGATGTTTTTCTTGAAATCAATTGCTCGTCGGATCGTTCAATGTTCCGATTGATGTGTTCAATTTTTGAGTGGTAACTTTGAGCGGAAAGTTTTATTTCCGACAGCTCTTTGGTGAGGGTTTGAATTTGAGACGCCTTATGGTCGATATCGGATCGATACCTTTGCAACGCTTCTCCGGCTTGGTTATGCGTTTCTTTTTTGGATTCAAAGGCTTGTGTTTGTGCCAGAAATGATTCATGGGCTTTAGCCAATTGTTCCTGAAGCTCTGTTTGCTCCGAAGCTAAGGCCGTTTTTTTGTGCGCTATACTTTCTATGCCTTCATGGGCTTTCACTTTCGAAGCTTCAAGCGATTTCAAACGCTCTTGGTTCGAAAGCAAATGTTTTTCCGACTTGGTGACGACATCAGCTTTAAAGTTCAGTTCTTTTTGATGCGTGCTCAACAATTTTTCCTGATCCAAAATCTCTAACTGAAGTTTTTCGTGCCGCGCCCGCAATGACGTAATTTCAGTTTCGAGCGCTGTTTTGGTTTCTTCGTGCTTTGGCAATGATTGCCTTAGTGGTTCAAGTTTTGAAGCGAATTCCTTTATTTGTTGTGAAGAATAGGCAATTTCAAGGTTGTAAAGCTCCGACTTAATGGCTTGAGCCTGAGAGGCTTTTTTGGCCTGACGCTCCAGAGAATTTACTTTTTTTTGAACCTCGGCCACAATGTCTTTGACCCGATCCAAATCCTGATGTGTGGTTTCAAGGGTTTTTAATGTTTGCCGCCTACGGTATTTGTATTTGGTAATCCCGGCAGCTTCTTCAAACAATTTTCGCCTGTCTTCGGTATTGTCGCTTAAAATCTGTTCAATCATTTTAAGCTCAATCACCGAATAGGCGTCGCTGCCCATGCCCGTATCAACAAATAAATCATGAATATCTTTCAGGCGGCATGGGACTTTGTTTAAAAAGTACTCGCTATCGCCGCTTCTATAAAGCCGTCGGGTTAAGCTTACTTCGGTATAAGCTGTGGGAAGAATATTTTTTGTGTTTTCTATGGTGAGCGTAATTTCGGCCATGCCTAAAGGTCGCCTGCTTTTGGAGCCGCTAAAGATCACATTTTCCATTTTCTCCGAACGCAACACCGAGGTTTTTTGCTCGCCGAGTACCCAGCGTATCGCATCAACAATATTGGTTTTTCCACACCCGTTCGGACCTACAATAGCCGTAAGCCCGTTATCGAACTTAACCTGAACACGCTGCGCAAAGCTTTTAAAACCAAAGAGTTCTAACTTCGATAAATACATAGCGATGAATAAATGATCGTGGAAAAATCCGTTATGAACAAGAAATTAGGGTTCATGAGGATTAGTTAAGCATCGTTTGATTCAAGTAATTAATATAGGCTGAAGTTTGGTAATAGTAATCAAAAATAAAATAGACGCAGGCCAGAACGATAACGATAAATAAAAATCCCGTTAGCTGTACGTTCGGTTGTGGTAAATTGGCCACAATAGACAGGCCATGAAACAAACGATAAAATGAAAATGCAAGAAAAACCAAACAGATATAAAAAATAATAATGGTGAATGTATGGTTGGAAATCCTATCGATGAATGCCGCTATAAAAATTAGAAAAACCCAATGAACACTCACCCAACTCCATAAATTCATTAATTGCAAGTAGGTGGTTTTGGCTTTTCCGATTATGAACAGATATAAGCTTAAAAACGAGCAAATTAAAAATGATAATCCAAAAAATACTAAGCCAAAAACGAACGTGGATATTTCCGGGTTTATGATCAGATAGTTTATAGACTCTTTTAACCAACTCGGACGGATAAAATGCGATAGCCAAAATTCAAGCAAATAAGCATCATACGAACTAAATAAAAGGGCTGACAAAATAGATCCCCACAGCAACGATAAAAGGGTGATAAGAATAAGCGGATCTTGAGGGTATGTGATGCGTTGATCGCGAATATCCATAAATAGATGAAACGGTCGAATCAATGCGCGAACCATATTCTCACGTATTCGCCGATTTTCATTCAGTAAAAATACCAGACCTGCTGTTAATAACGTGGCGATCAAAATAAGCGACGGCGAAAAATCATCCGGCGCTTTTCCAATGGCCGGATTATAGACACGCTCATCAGCATAAAGTGATTTCACCATTTCATAGCTCATTTTACGCTCGCGATTCAACTTAGTCAATCCGTACGTGGCCAGGTAGGTATCATCATAACTCGTTGAGCGGATGGGTGAAATTTGATAATGATAGTCGGTTAGCGAATAGACAAAAGACCCTAACAAGCGTTTGGATTTCTTATTGGCGTCTTTGAACATTGTGTAATGATCCAGAATCGTTTTAGCCTGGTATTCCAGAGAATAAACGTCGCTATAACCGTTATGATTATTAGGCTCAGGAGCGCTACCATATTCGGTCACCAAAAACGGTTTTTCTTTTGGTACCGCTGATAAAGCCTGTTTTAAAATTTCCTGAGATTCACTGATCGGGTGGTCAAGAAATGAAAGACCGACAAAATCAGCATAATCGTAGAGGTTGCTCTCAACAAACTGTTTGGGTGAAAAAAACGTAAAATGAGAGCTGTTATCCTTGATGAGAGTTGAAAGCGATTGAATATAAGGCTCGGCGCTATTATCGGCGATGTTAAAGCCAGTACCCAAACCGATTGCTATAACCGAGGGAGAGTATTTGATGAGATTTAAAAGGTCGCGTAATAGCAGTTCCGAATTTTCGGTGTAAGTTTTTTCTACCAGAATTTCGGAAGGCACATTTGTGTTTGGAAAATCAATCAAACAAAGCAAGCCCAAACTATCGCAGGCTTGAATCCAAAACGGATGAGGCGGTTCTTTAAAGCGTATGGCATTGCTGCCCAATCCTTTCGCAAGTTTTATGTCGTTTAAAATGGATTGAGGGGTTAAGACATTTCCGGCGGATTTCTGCTCTTCAAATACCGTTATACCTTTTAATGCCAGCGGTATACCATTGATGTTCAAGGTATTGTTTGATAACGCCAGGTTCCTGAATCCGGTTTTGAATCGAATGGTATCCAGAAGCTTGCCATCGTGTTTTTGTTTTAAGGCCAGTTCCAGCGTGTAAAGCACCGGGTAACGAGGCCCCCATGAAATGATATTACTAAACTCAAGCGTGGTGTCTTTTAAAAGAATCTGCTCTCTTTCAGGGACAAACTCAAATAAATTCGGTGTGAAATGAACGACTTGAGTATCCAGGCTGAGTTTAAATGAACAGATAACATCTTTCTGAGAGATTGTATCCTGCAGAAATCGTGATGAGGATGAAAGAAAAGTTTTAAGCTTAATGCCCAGGTTTAAATTTAACAAATCCTGCTTCAGGGTGTAGTTAATATCTAAATCATCAATGTTGATTTCAGGCTCTGAGATGAGATATACCCCACGAAAAATCCCGCCAAAATTTTGCTTGGAATACGCTTTAGGTTTTGTGGGAATGGTACGATACGAGTGAAGACGACTATCAACTTCGAAGGTTATTTTGTTTTCGGCGCCGAAACGAAGATATTTTGGCAAAATACCGGCTATAAAACGCGATTTACTTACGCCCTGGAAATGAACGAACTGATCGTTGATCAGGATTCGGCATTGATTATTTATGCCGTCGCATAACAATTTGAATTGATGGTTTTCTAATGAATCGTGCAGGAAAATCTGGGTTTCATAGGTGACTTTATCTTCAAAAGTGTAGGACGATGGCACATAAACATTTGCAGAGGCATCGTTTGGTAATTTTACACGCCAATTGCCGGATAAAGGAATGACGTTTCGTGTAGACCCCTGAGGATAAAGCGAGGGATGCGATTCGGAATACGATTTATCTTCAAAAAACAGATAAGGCGCGCAAATGCTGGTATCTGTTGCGCCGCAAATAATTATGGTTATAACAAAAAATGCCTTAATTAGCTTCACAGGAAGATGCACTGTATCGTTGATTCAGAAATTGAAGATTAGTTTTTTATATCAAGGTCTCTAAGCAAAAAAGCTTAACTTTTTGGTTTTGCTTTCAAACCTCAAATATAACGCATTCTATAAATCTTTTTGATTTTTTTAACCATCCTTCAATAATTAAGTTGGGTAACAAAATAGAATATCAATGAATAATCCATTTGATTTTATAGACATTGCAATCAAAGAAGCAAAAAAATCACTTCAAGAAGGAAATAGTGGATTTGGTGCAGTAATCATTAAGGACAATTTTGTGATCTCAAAAGCACGTGATAAAGATACAATTTCAAAAGACCCTACTTCACATGCTGAAATCAACGCGATACGTCAAGCATCCCATCAACTCAGAGGAGATTTCAAAGGATGCATGTTGATTTCAACCCATGAACCTTGCCCTATGTGTTCTACGGCAATTGTTTGGGCAGGTATTAAGCATATCGCATTCGGGTATTCGATAAAGGACGCAATAGCTCAGGGAAGAAAGCGAATCAATCTGACTTGTAGTGAGCTATTCAAACGCGCAGGAACATCAATCGAAGTTATTACAGATGTAAAAAAAGATGAGTGTAGTCTTCTTTACAACAATCAAGTTAGAAAAAGTATTAAACAACTAAGAAATGCGGGTCCAACTGAACTTTCAGATTCTGCAAAAGAACTAAGAAATAAAAGGATTAACTGGTTTAAAAGGCAAAATTTTCAGTGTGATAATAACGATGTTCTGGATGCTGCGTATCAACTTTTTCTGGCGAAACTTGGCATCACAGCTGAAGAAGCGCCAATAGTCGACAGGCAAGATAAAAAACTAGTAATTCACTCAAAAAACTTTTGCCCTACCCTTGAAGCATGCAAAATATTGGGTTTGGATACTCGTGATATTTGTAAGCAATTAAATGAAGAACCTACTCAGGCGTTGCTTCAACAGCTGAATCCGAATTTGCATTTCAAACGAAATTACGATTGCTTGCGCCCATTTAAATCGTACTGTGAAGAGATGATTATATTGATGTAGAATTGACAATTTAATGCCCAACAAAAGCATTCAGTGGAGCGTCTTGCCGCCCAGTATAGCAGTAGTTATACCGACCAAAAATCCCGATCCAGGCTTCGATATTGAATGGCTTCAACCAGGTGTTTGAACAAAATATCATCGGAGGAGTCCAGGTCGGCTATAGTTCGGCTTACTTTTAACAATCGTGAGTAGGCTCTTGCAGAAAGATTGAGCCGTTTCATGCTTTCAAGCAAGCGGGTTTCACTGGTTGGATCAAGCTTGCAAAATTCTCTGAGCATTGGGCTTGTCATCTGCGAATTGCAAAATATCCTTTGATTTTGGTACTCGGAAAACCGTTTGTGTTGGATTTCTCTGGCACGGCGAACCCGATCTCTGATACGCTCAGAACTCTCAGAGCTATCCTTTGAAAACAACTCGTTATGTTCAACTTTAGGCACATCGATATGGATATCAATCCGATCCAATAGCGGGCCGGAGATTTTTGATAAGTAGCGTTGTATTTGTTGCGGCGAGGCGGTATAGTTACCGTTTTCATCCTTGAGCGCTCCAGCCGGGCTCGGATTCATGGCGGCAACAAGCATAAAATTTGCCGGGTACTTGGTGGAGATGGCGGCTCTGGAAACGGTAACTTCGCCATCTTCAAGAGGTTGGCGAAGGACTTCCAACGTGGGCCGGGAAAATTCGGGCAGTTCATCCAAAAATAAAACCCCGTTATGCGCAAGGCTGATTTCACCGGGTTTCGCATACGCGCCACCTCCGATTAATGCAACGCTGCTTGAGCTGTGATGGGGCGATCTAAACGGTCGGGTGTTGATAAGCGCATGACCATTTAACAGTCCGGCAACCGAATAGATCTTTGTGGTTTCGAGCGCTTCTTCGAATAATAGTGGCGGCAGTATTCCCGGCAAAGCTTTGGCCAGCATGGTTTTTCCACTTCCGGGCGGCCCGATCATGATAACATTATGTCCTCCGGCAGCAGCGATCTCCAAACAGCGTTTCGTGGTTTGCTGGCCTTTGATATCGGAAAAATCTACGGCGGTTTTAATGGGCGAATAAAATGTTTGGCTGAGATCGGCTTCGGTTAAAGGTAGTTGAATGGACTCGTTCAGAAACTGCACCGCATCATTAAGGTTTTCCAGCCCATACACCGATAGGCCGGATGCATTTGCTGCTGAGGCTACAGAGGCTTCCAACGCATTTTGTTTTGGGAGTAACATGCGTTTAAACCCTTTTTTCGATGCCATCGCAGCAATCGGCAATGCCCCTGAAATGGATCGCAATGCTCCATCCAAAGCCAGTTCGCCTAGAATAAGCGTTTCACTTAAATTGTTGTGATCAATAACGCCCATTGAAGCCAACAGACCAATGGCGATGGGCAGGTCAAACGCCGTTCCTTCTTTTCGCACATCAGCCGGCGCTAAATTTACGGTGATCTTTCTCGGCGGTAAGCTGTGACCGGAGTTCTTGATGGCAGTGCTGACGCGCTCACGGCTTTCTTTGATGGCGTTATCCGGCAGGCCAACCACGATAAACGCCGGCAAACCACTATCCAGGTTAGTTTCTATTTCAATAAGCAGGGCATCAACGCCTTGAACGGCTGCCGAATAAAGTTGGGATAACATGGGTGTTATGGGGATAGCAAATCGTTATAAAATTACGAATTCTTTTTCAGCTTAAATGTAAAGCACCTTAAGGATTTACACAAGTGTTGTTAGGGATTTCATAAACTCAAATTGGATAAAAAACGATCTGAATGAAAAGTCACCTCACACCGGGAGAGGATTTCGGTGAGGGGAAAAATGCAAGGTCAAATTGCCCCGCTATTCCTATAGCATTTCTTAAGATGGTTTCGTTGTTTTTCTGTTACTTTAATTTATAATTATCCCAATATTCCCTTGGCGTCAATATTTTAGTGCGTTCAAATTCTGTTATTTTAAAATCTTGTGTGTTTCCTGTAATTAAATAGTCAGCTGAACTTATTGATGATAATTCTAAGAATTTGTTATCACTTATATCTTTTAAAACTTTAATATTGCGATCAGTTTTATAAAATGTAGATATTTCGAAAATTTTGTTCAATACAATATCAGCTTTTACTGTGAAGTTTTTGTAGATAGTGAATTTTTTTCTATTCATAACCTCAATATATTCTGCAAATATTTCTTCAGATAGAGAAATTTCAACTTTTTGCGGAAGAACTAAATCAAATACAATTTTAGTGGGGATAGAGTTTGAAATTAGAGCTGATACAAAAACATTTGTATCAAGAATTAGCTTTTGCATCCCTTACAGCTTTGATTTCTGCATCAATTTCATCCATAGTCATTTTTGATAATCCCTCATTTTCTGCAATTCTATTGCATTCCAGAAGTGCTTTTCTGGCATATTCTAGACTTATTAAATCAACCAAATCTGTAAAGTTAATATCCTTTTTTTCAAAATTATACTTTTCAAAGTCTGAATCACTTATTTTTATCTGTATAGTCCGCATATCATTCTATTTATATTAGTCACACGACGTTTCTTTGAATTTTGTTCTTATTTAAATTGTTCTTCTGAATTTTCCAATTCTCTGTAAAGCCTTGGAAGTTCTAAATAAATATATTCAGAAGAAGTGCCAAATATGCGTCGGCATGTCGCTCTCAGCATTACACCCAAACGTTTGGTGGATGAAACGTAGCGTAATATCAGCAAATACGTCAAGCGGAGTGAGACTGTATCTGTCGATATGGAGCGGGTCAGCGGGTGACAACGCAGCTATGTTTTATTCCACTTTGTAGAGTGGCGTTTTTTTCATTTTAACAATTTATATCTTTCAGAATCCAATTTATTAAAATCATTCAACATATATTCAAAATACCTATTTAAAATTATCCAACCTCTATGTGTTATTTCAGTAGTGATATCTCCTGAAATCCGAACAGACTTTCCATGTCTTACTTCTTTTGAGTTATCTGTTATAAATTTTATATAATCTTTATCAATATTTAATTCTGATCTGAAAAGTTCCCATGCTCTTTTGTCATTATTCTGTTCGTTAGAAATAATTTGTTTTAATCTCTCTATTCCTCTAGCTATATTAACTACTGAAATATGCGGAACAGAAATTGCTTCTATTAATTCTCTTAAACACATGAAAATAGAAGGATTCTTCAGAGTCAAATCACAAATTTTATTGTAGTTATCTTTTAAATCAAAAGCAGAACAGAAATCCTTGAGTTTTGAATCATGTAATAAAATGAAGTTTTTCTCTCCGTCATTGATTCTATAAAAATCAAAGTGCAAGTTAAAACCAATTCCTTGGTTAAATGCAACTAAATCAATCTGTGCTCTTGCTAAATCCAATACTCTTCTATAGATTTCAGGAAGTAATACACTATTAAATTCTTCTACTTCGACTTTAACTTCAATTAATGAGTTTTCAATCTTGAATTCAAAATGATATTCGCAATTATTTTCGGTATCTTTCCATGATAATGAAGGTTTATAATAAACTGTCAGGTTGACAGTTTTTGGTAATATATATCCACTAAACAATATCTTATCCATTATTATTTGAAGGTTTGAGGTTCTGTTGGTTTAAATGCCACTCAACGTTTGTGCATAGTTATTGTTCTGATACCCTAAAATCAGCGGTATAAGAACAATGGTTTATATTTTTCTTTTATCATTCTTACTCATTTTTAGTCAAAAAAACGCATCAATCGGATGTTTGATCTTATCAATAGCATTTTTGGAGACAAGGGTATAACTTTCAGTCGTTTTTGAGCTCTCGCGTTCCAATTCTTTTCTGAAAAAGCAAATCTATGTATTGCCTTAAAGTTTCATCCATCTCATGCGCTCTCGTCTTGTATAACATAGATTATATGTTCCGCATAAGCCCCAATTCCATTACTATTTCGGCGTCTTATACGGATCGGTATAACACCACGGCTTATTAACGAATTGAAAGACGAAAATTTGGAGGCATCAAAAATGTTTTAGGGATTATTACAAAAAAAGATCACCAAATATTAAGAAGCCACGATTAAAATCCCAAAATTCTAAAACATGATCTGGGATTACCCACCGATGGATACCCTGAAATTAAAACCGATTTCCTGTTTGGTGGTTTCGAAAATATTACTCCCCGAATCTTTGGGTTTGGTTTTGTTATAACGCCAGAAAAAGCTGGCATTGACACGATTGCTTAAATCGTAGCTTACACGGGGTTCAAGACTTAGCCGGGTAAGACCGCTTGCCGGCAGATCCTGATCAGTGTCAAAAACAAATGTTTCCTGCTCTTCATCGGCAATAGCAAAGGTAAATGCAATGTTCAAGCTGTTGTTAAATCTGCCGCCAATAAGCGGTAACTTAAATCCACGCGTTTGATAATTGATGGTGGCGCTGAACTGGTTGCTTTTGGTTTGTGAGATGGTGTTGTTTCCCGGATTCAGACTGATATCGCGGCTTTTGTTGAAATTAAATGACGAGGTTATGCCGATTTTCCAATTGATATTGATGCCAATGAGCGGCGAAAGTTGTTCGGTAATTGCTGAGGATTGGATTTGGCGCACGCTATCGCTAGGTGGATGGGTATAAGACGTCTTATAAGTGCTTACATAGGAGTGTTCCAAACTCACCGACCGGGCAAGCGCATTTAATATCGGAAGGCTTTCAATTCCCGATAGGCTGATTCGCCAGTTGGGCAACGGAATCATTTCCGTGGCGATTGAATTTAATCCCAAAGCGCTTCCGATAAAACGTCCCACGCCGCTTGGCTCAAAGCTTTTTTCAAAGGTGCGAGCCACTTCCAAACGATTTATTGATAAGGAATCAACTGAAGGTAGAGAATTTCTAAAATCATCAATATCGCGCGAAAGCGAAATTGTGCTTCTGGTAAGCGAGCCATTCCGAGAAATTTGAGAAACTTCGCCGGTGCTATCAATGACGCTTTGCTTTCCAAACGTCCAATTGGTTTGCCACGAAAAGCTGATTCTTAAATTTCGGATTGGCGTCCAGTTGGTATTTATGTTAACCGAATTGGATTGATTGAATTGATCGGTAAACTGAAGCGGCGCCAGTACTCGATCGCCGATATCGGAACTTAACCCGAGCTGATAGCCGAACGATGGTGAGCGAAGGCTATCGGAACGGTCGCTGAACGGCAAAAAGTTAAACCATCCCGGCCCACCGGCCAGTCCGGGATTTCGCAGTGAGTTGCTTTGGTTAAACGAAACGGAAACTTGGTCGAACCGGGTTAAGGAGCTTGCAAAGCCGCTTAGGCCGCTCAAGACATATTTTGCCAAGTTGTTTTCAGCGCTGGCTGTGTCTGAAGCGTTCTTTCCACGAATGCGATTCGAACTTGAGGCGTATTGGCTGGAGTTAACGCCAATTTTTTTAAAAAAATCTTTCACATTAATGCCGCTCTGGATTCTTAACGACGTAGAATTTTGGGCGTTGTTGCCCTGCTGGTTCTCACGGTCAGGATTGGGATTGCTCCAGGCGTATTGCGAGCTATAATTGAAGTTCCAGGTCATCCAATCAAGCGGATCAATCATTTTTGGCCGCCAGCTAAACCCGACCGTTTGATTGAATTGTTTGTCGTTGCCAAGTTCAAACCGGGAAATGTCTTTAATGATCCGATCAAAAACCGATCCGTTTGAAGGTTCTAGTTTTATACCGCTATCTGGCTCAGTAACAACATAGTTGTTTAAACTCGAAACCATTTGCGAGGTATATTTTATATCAAACGTTTCGGTGAGTTTGTAAGTCATATTAGCGCCCCGCGTTGCAGAAAATGTACTATTGAATGGCAATGGGTCTTGATTTCGGGGCTGGCTTTGCGAACGCTGACGGTTAAAGCTTAAGTTCAGGCCATAACTTTGCGGCAAGTAATATAGCTTAAAATCTTTGTACGTGTCCAAAACAGGCACGGCGCCTAAAAATCCCAAAGGCTCAATAAAAAACGAATTGCTCGGCAAAGCCAGATTATACAAAATGCCCGATTGCCACGACCACGATTCGTTGAATGTTTCGGATGGCGAGCGCGAACGGGTTTTGGTGTAATTGAAATTCACTGAAGTTCTATCCAGCGTATAACGGCTAATTATAAAATCCGAGGGTTTTGTTTTTTTTATGCTGGGTATGCTTATTCGGTTGCTCACCGAAAGGGTTTGTGCTTCCATGCGCAGTTGATTCTCATAACTTTTTGCCTCTTCTTCGGTAGCACCTTGTGCCAGGGTATCGGCAACAGCACGCTCAATTTGGCGATCCAGTTCGATATCGGTTTGTTTTGGGCTGTATTTGGGAATTGAACTGTTTTCGGTGTGCTCAACGGTGATCGGGATGCTCCACCCATCTTCGGCAGGCAGCAGCTTATCCATATTCACCGTTGTGGATACCGACCAGTTATGTTTGTTGTTTTGACTGCTGAGTGGGTTTAAGCGAACATCAACCGCATGAAAATCAGCCGTTTGACGCTCAATAGCCGCATTAAGTGTGATAAAGTCGGCGAGCTTTAATGTGGCATTGGCTCGCGCCGCCCATCCCGGATCTTCATCAAATCCCGAAACCCTTAATTCATTGAACCATACTTCAGCCGAATCGATGGTTTTTAAGTTTGGGTTGATCATGCCAACAACGAAATAGCGTATGTTTCCTAACGATGGATTGCCTTTGATCACAATTTCGTTGTTGTCATCGATTTGTCGCCGGATAAATCCGCTTGAATCACGCGCGCTAAGTTTATAAGCCGAAAGCGCTTTAAGGTCGATATCAAAAGTATTTTGATCGGGCCATAATATCTTACGAGCCTCTTCGTATTCACTGGAATTGATATTGGAAGGCACTTCAAAATCTTTGGGTGAAGCCTTCAGCGCAATTCGGTATTCGTAGTAGTTGTCGGTTTCCGCCGAACCGAATCGTAAAAATGCCATCAGGGTATCTTCCGATTCGTACTCAGCATGGGTAAACATGCGCAACCGCTGATACGGGTTGAGATTAAGCGATGAGCTGCCAAAGGAAAAGTCGCGCGAGGCGGCTCGAGGGGTTTCTGTTGTAAGCTCGCGGCCGTTAAGCACTAACGATTGCTCATTTTCAAGAATATTTTCATCAGAGCGAATTTGATTTCGGGCTCGCTCAATCCCCGGCGGTAAGGCATACTGCGAGCTGTTTTCTTCGAGATTTATGGCTGAAATCGATACCAGTGAATCCGGGCTGGCGCTTGGAAATTTATACCATTGCGACCCGATAAAATCCAAAGAAGCAAACTGGAAATTGTGGTTGGTTTCAAAACCGCTGATCCATACTCTGGCATAAGTGATATTATTAAAACCCGGCGGTAGGCCAGATGTTGAGGTAAAACTTTCGATCGGAACACGAAAAAGCACAAACCCGCCATTGCGCTGAACGGTTGGCGTGCTCACACCGCCACCGACGACAAACGCGCCCGATGGCCCGTCGGGGTCGCTAAGTCTTGAAGCCCGGATCGGAATTTTATAGCGATAGAAATTATTGCTGCGATCCGCAGTGTTGTTTTGATTTAAATCTTCCGTATCCGGTGTATTTGTGGTAACCCGCCTTCCGGGTACCGAATTGCTTTCTGGCCCATTATTGTAATCGTATTGTGAGTTATTGTTTTCCGGCGGTATGTAATTATCGCCGCTAAGGTCTTGCAGGATATTTGACAAGTCGGCGCTGATTTCAGGATCGGAAGACAGATCCGGGTCGGTGGTCAATTGTTCTACAGCGCTTTTGAAGTCGGTAAAGGTTAAGTTTTCATCCGCATCGTTTAAGCCATCCAATCCAATATCTTCGGTTAAGCTGGCATTGCTTGGATCGCGGTTCAAAATCCGATTGACTTTCAATCCGGTAACCGAACTTTTCAAAAACCGGCCATAGTCATCACGGCCATACAATGTACTTTCATTATTCAAGTCTGAAATGCTGGTTGGCATACCATCTTCTGTATTCAGTTCGCCATTGGGCAGAATGTCTTCACTGATGGCCCCTAAATCGATGTATAAATAGCCGCTATCATCAATGGCTGTGTTTTCAGGGGTTACTTTCAACCAAAACTCGATAAACTCAACATTCGATTGCTCAAGTTTCCTGGCGTACTGAGGCAACAGACGCATCATCCCGCCCCAGGCGCTATCCGGATTTTGATATAACGATGATTTCAGATTCAGCGAATAGTTATACGGGCCGCGGCGTTTCGGAAAATAATCCAAAACCAGCGGTGTTAGCGTTTGCTCGTCCCGAGCGCCTTGGCGTTTTGGGAAAACGTCGCTCAGACTCGGATTACGCGAGTCATTTTGTTCATAAGTATACCACGAAAGCAATGCGCGCTGATGAGAGCGGTCCGAAGCAGGCATGCCGCTTTCCAGAAGAGGCGGCGAAGCTAGACTCCAATTGCTGAATTCCCGGCCAAGGGAAATAATTTGTTTAGTGCCTTCAAAATCATCGATGTAGCTCACCCCATTCGGGTCAAGCTTTGTATTAAGTTCGGAAGGGTGACCGGGCAGGATTCGGGCATATTCGGCATTTAATAAAACTTCGGATGGGGTTTTTGTGCTGATCAGCGGCATGGCATCCACCAGTTTGGTTAGCCAGCGCAATTTGGTTTTGAACTGCATATCCATGCCAACAATGCTATTGGAGATCGGTTCATCGCCCACACGAATTTTATCGGCCAAGGGTTCTTCGCTATACTGCAGAAACGTGCCGCCAAGTTTAAAGTCGGGGTTGATATCGTATTCGGCGCGTGCGCCAAGGATTGTTTTTGAAGCAATGGTCAAAAGTTCGTTACGCTCGTAGCGGATGTTTAAATTCGAACCGGCGCCTAAAACATCTTGCCTTAAAATATTTACCGTTCCCAACTGATAATCTACTGTGTAGTCGCTGCCTTCGTTTAAAAGACCCGAATTGGTGGTAATGGAAACACTGCCCGGCACAATGTTAAATCCAAGGTTATACGTGGTTTGGAATTCACTTTTGAATTTCACCTGAATGACATAGCGGTTTTTTTCACCGGAACGCTCGGCCACGTATTTTTCATTCTCATAGATTTCCGAGTAATTAAAACTTCCGATTTCTGCTCCGGCATCATCAACCGCCGATTTGATTTGGGCTGAAAACGGACGTTGATAGGGAAAGATCAGCAAGCCGCGCTCGCTATCGACCGTCAGGCCATTGATAAAATCAAAACGGCTGTCAGACGTTGGGTTGTTTGAAGCATCAAACCGATCAATACCCAAAATGTTATTGATTGTTCGTAATTCACCACTTTGGTTGGTTATTGAAGGCGTCGTTGGCAAGTAAGGCGTTTCGGGTGGCGATGATCCGGGCTGTTCGTAGAGTACATTCAGTTCAAATCCATCTTCCTGAATATTGCGGGCGCCAAAGCTGTAGATATTTTTAAGCATTAAAATCCACGATCCGATATCCGAACTGCTTAAATAGGGCGGTTTAATGAGTTTTAAAATCAGCCGTTTATCCGTATCGGGATTATCAAGCACAAAATCCCCGATTTTGATTGGTGTAGCGCCGGATGTCGAAAATTCAATCGATGCAGCAAGCGCATCAATATCGTTAAGCTGGGTAAGCAAGGTGATGTAACCGAGGCGTTTATCCAGAAGATAGTCGGTGCCTTCAATAAGCTGGCGGAAATTACCCACCACAATTTTTTTTCCATCGCCCTCAAGATTAAAATCAGGATCGCGGTACTGTTCAAGTCGCTCAGAGCTTTGTTGTGGAAAGTTCGGATCATTCGGATCAAGGTCGGGCGCATAGTATAACGTGGTGGGGAAGGGAAACCCGTTTTGCAGCAAGTCCTGCGAATAGGGCCGATCACCCAGATTTAAAAGCGCAACCGCATTTCGGGTAGCCTTGGTTTGCGTTGTTTGCTGCTCGGAAATCCACAAGTTGATCCGGCTAAGCTGGCGGCCTTCCTCGGTAGGGATGATGATCAACGGTTCATTGGCGCTGAATGCCTTATCCCAGTTGGTGACAAAAAAATTGCTTAGGAAAAAGTGCCGCTCGTAATCGTAGTCGTAAGCGCGCAAGGAAAGCTTACTTTCCTCTGAACCGCCGGAAAGCGTAAGCGTTTCGCTTTTACCGCGTTTTTGCGAGGCGATGGCAGTTAGCGAAAGTCCGGCAAGCTGCATTCGGGTTTTAATGCCAAAGAGCGATTGACTGCTTCCGATTAAGCGTGTCGTTAAAGGCAGCGAAACATTACCGGCTTCAACGGATTGGATGATTTCATCATCGTAGCCTTTATAGTCTATTTTCAGTTGGTTTTCGAATTCAAACGGTCGCTCGGTATCCCAATCGGCAAGAATAGATAGCTTATCGCCAATTTTACCGGTGAGGTTCATGCGAACCTGTTGCTCAAAATTGGGGTCTTTACTCACATTGGAGTTTGTAGCGATCAACTCCGGGTTTTGGTTTTCATCAATCGAATAAGACGCATTGATATCAATGTTTCCAGTGATTTGCAAGCTAACCGTTGGCGGCCCAAATAAGGTTGAAAAAAACGAATCTTCAGCGCCGGGTATAATTATTTTTAGTTTTGTAATCTTGCCCATCACTTCTTCCAGCGCATCGCCTTCCTGATATTTGGCATCCTGAGCAATGAGGGCTTTAAAGTTTTGCTTAAGCGTTGCCTGAATGGCCAATTTTTGAAATGTTTCCAAAGGCATTCGAAGGGTTGGCCGGAATGGCATGCCGTCGATGGATTCTTTTATGGTAATGGTTGAGCCGGTAGAGTCCAGTTCAACCTGTCGTTTGAGTCGGCGGCCAATTAAAAAAAACGGTGAGTATGTTGGCGATACGGGCGAAATGTATGGTTTTGGTTTCCGCTCAACCGGGATTTGCTCATTCCAGATACTGCTGTCGCTTAATGCCTTGTCCAACGAATCTTTTTTTTGTTCAAACCAGCTCAGCTCTTTTGGCTCGGCGTTTAAAAGCGAATCCTCGATGGTTGTTTGGATTGGCATTAAAAAGGCATCATCAAGCAGTTTGCGTTTTGGCTCAATCTCCAACGTGTCTGACTTTTCTTCGGCTGGAAGCAATCCCGTAAAACACCACTGCAGGTCGGATCGCCAATTTTTTCTATGAAAACCTCCTGTCATGAAAAGCTGATCGGAGGTTTTCCATTTTTTGTCTAAAAAAAGTTTGTAGCCATCCGGGTTAAACAGTAATGAGGATTGAAACAAATCGGGACGATTCGTTAGGAAATGCGTATAGAAGCTGGCGTTTTGAGAGGCCGGTTTGAATAATAATGGTTGGTTGAAAAATAAATCAGCATGCGCCTGATTGGGCAAAAAGCCAATCATAGCCAGTAAAAACAAGTTTATGCGGCCTAAGGAAAAAAATCCCGGTGTTTGATATAGCGTTAAGCGATTAACTGACCTCATAGAGGAATGACTGATTCACACCCCTCATGAGAGGAGGCTTAAAAATTTGCTTTAAGGTTACTTAGTAAAAAATGGCTTGAAATATACAAGATTCAAACTAAACATGTCAATAACACTTGAAAGGGATGTCTGGTATTTTCAGTCAAACAAACCGTTATTGTAGGGGTAATTCATGAATTGCCCCTACATTTCTAATTTATGAATGGTATATACTTGGCTCAAGTCATGGAAAAATCTCATTAGGGATAGCCGTTCAACCTAAATCTTATCAATCAAACACACGGCATGAGCAACCGCGCCATCGCCACTACCCACATAGCCCAGTTTTTCGTTGGTGGTGGCTTTCACCGAAACGGCATCCATATCAATATTTAAACATCGTGAAATGTTTTTTCGCATATCTATGATGTGGGGCGCTACTTTTGGCGCTTCAAGAAGCAGCATGGAATCCACATTAATGGGTTTGTAGCCGTGTTTTTCTAAAAGTTTGGCAACCTGTTTTAAAAGAACCAAACTATCGGCGCCTTTAAACGCCGGATCGGTATCCGGGAAATGTTTGCCGATATCGCCAAGCGCCGCAGCTCCTAATAAGGCATCGCTAATGGCATGTAAGAGCACATCGGCATCGCTGTGGCCAAGAAGCCCTTTATGATAAGGCAATTCAACCCCGCCGATAATTAATTTTCTACCTTCTACTAGCTTGTGAACGTCAATTCCAATTCCAATTCTCATAATGTTGATTTTTTATGGTGAAACAACTTTCTCGGGAGAGTTTTCAATAATGGCCTTTGATTTAGTAAATCGATGTTGGATCATAAGTTTGATAAAATTCAACGTATCGGTTGCGTAACGCATATGACTTTTAGCCGACGTGTAAATGGTTTCTATTCCCACGAACCCGATCCGATGACCTCGTTTTGCAGCATGGATCAAAAATTCGGTTTCAAACATAAAACCGGTTTCTTTGCATAAAGGCAGGATTTCCCGGATGCATTGAGCGGAGATCAACCGGTAACCGCACTGTGAATCCAAAATCGGTTGGCGGCACAAATTGCTGAGCCATGCCGAGGTGATGGTGTTGGAAAATCTTCGGTTAATGGGCATCGGCGCCGAAAAGCGATTGCTATGATCGCGGCGCGAGCCGATCACAATATCAAAATCCGAACTTGTTTTAATGAATTTCGGGATTTCACGGGGGTCGTGCTGCATGTCGCAGTCAATGGTCAATACCTGAGAAGCCGAATGGGATAGCGCAAGTTCAAAGCCTTGTCGCAAGCAACGGCCTTTGCCCTGATTTTCAGAAAAGTGATAACTGAGCGTTTGAGCGCTCTCTAAGATCGATCGTGTGTTGTCGGTTGAGCCATCATTTACACAGATCACCTGATCCAATGAAACATAAGCCGAAAGCGATTGGAGCAATTCGGAAATCGAATGTTCTGCATTATAACAAGGGACAATCGTGTAAATCATAAATTTAGGGTCAATACAACGCGCATTGGCTTAGAGTTCTTGGTAATTCAAAGCTTCGATAGATAAAATAATAGCTTAAGGCTAAAACTTCGAGAAAAAAACAGTAAATTAAAGGTCTTTGTTTATGATTTATAGAAGGTTTTAACGTAGTAACGCATCAATTTTTAATCGTTTTATTTTGAAGACAGCAAAAGATATTCCGATAAATATAGAGAATGAATGTTCGGAGCACAGTTCGTGTGGCGTTGGATTTATCGCCAGTCGCAAAGGCATTAGCAACCATGCGCATCTGGAGCAAGCCCTTCATGCCTTGCGCACCATGGAGTATCGGGGCGCATGTGCAGCAGATAAAAAAACCAGCGACGGCGCAGGCGTAATGACGGATATTCCATTTGAACTCTTTGGTTTGAATAAGGGTGAAATGGCCGTTGCAACCTTGTTTCTGCCTACCGATGCCGAGCGGCGTCGGTTTATCCTCAAGGCGTTCACCGATAGTTTTGAGTCGTTGGAACTCAACATTGAAAGCATCCGTCAAGTCCCGGTTGATCAAACCGTTTTAGGTAAAGAAGCGTTGGAGAGCATGCCCGTGATCCACCAGGTGTTTATTTCAAGACCTGAACACTGCCGCACGCAAGCTTCATACAATAGATTGTTGTTTAAAGCCAAGCAGACGGTTCGTAGCCGAACACGTTCTTTGGGCATTCACAGCGAGTATTTTGTCACCTCCATTTCAAGCAGTACAATCGTTTATAAGGCGCTAACGCTCGCCGAGGATATCGATAAATTTTACCTGGATTTGCAGAACCCGACGTTTAAAACCCGGTTTGCGCTGTTTCATAGAAGGTTCAGCACCAACACTCGAACCAGTTGGGATAAAGCCCAGCCATTCCGGGTGATAGCCCATAATGGCGAAATCAACACCATTGCCGGTAATCGTTCCTGGGCGGCTTCGCGTGAAAAATCATTAGGATTGATTCCCAATGATCTCATTACGCGCTATGGGGTAAGCGATTCGGGGAACCTCAACGAGATGGTTGAAGCGTTGCATCATTTGAGCAGCATCCCGAAAATCCAGGATATTCTGGCAATTATGATCCCGCCGGCCGATCACGATAACACATACTATCGTTTTTGGCGTCGCGCCATGGAGCCGTGGGATGGCCCGGCCAGTGTCTGTTTTTCCGACGGGCAAACTGTTGGCGCGCGTTTGGATCGAAACGGATTTAGACCGGCGCGTTGGGCCAAAACCGAGGATTATTTTTACCTCTGTTCCGATGCCGGCGCATTTAAAATCGAAGAACAAGACGTCTTGGAAAAAGGGGCATTGCATGCCGGCAGCGGTGTAACGGTGAACCTGGAAACCGGCAATGTGGATTTCAAAGACCCGAGCAACTCCGTGGAAAATAAAGGCGTTGAGTTTAATCCACGCTTAGTTCAACCTCAGTTAAGTAATACTGAGCCTGATCTGAGATCGCCTGGTAAAAAGAATTTGTTCGGCTTCACCCAGGAAGATTTGAACCGGATGCTGTTACCGATGATCCAAACCGGAAAAGAACCGATTGGCTCGATGGGCGATACGGCACGACTGGCCATTTTTTCAGACGAACCCCGGTCATTTTTTGATTATTTCTACCAACGCTTTGCCCAGGTTACAAACCCGCCCGTTGACTATATTCGCGAGCGAATGGTCACGAATTTAAGAACCACGTTGGGACGTCGGCCAAATATTTTCGCACCAAAAGAGCTTATCCCACCACCGCTTGGGTTGGAATTCAAAAGCCCGGTGCTCAGCTTGAAGCATATTGAATACATCCGCTCGTTCATAAACAGTTCTGAGCAAGATCTGCTGTTTCACGTGGCTGAATACAAAATGTTGTTTACTCGCGATCATGGGACGGTTGGTTTCAGGAATGTTTTAACGAAAGTAGCAAAACAGGTTGTTGAGGCTGTTGATAGCGGCGCCAGTATCATCATTTTAAGCGATGAAGGCGCCGATTATGAGCATCCGCCTATTCCGAGCCTCTTAATGCTCAGAACGGTTGTTAATGCCTTAAATGATGCCGGAACTCGCCTTGAAGCTTCCATCGTCATTCATTCGGGTGAAATAAAAAACACGCATCAGCTTTCGGCGTTGATTGGATTTGGAGCAGCAGCCGTGTGTCCCTATCTGGCTCTGGAGGTTGCCCGCGATGAGCAATACGCTTCGAAGTTCAATCTATCGGCTGATGAGCGTGAAGCCAATGTTTTGAAAGCCTTTGAAACTGGGGTTTTAAAAGTGATGGCAAAAATGGGCATTTCGGTTCTGCGCAGTTACCAAAGCGCCAAGCTCTTTACAGCCATCGGTTTGGGTACTGAACTGATCAATGAGTTTTTCCCTGGACTTGATAGCATGTTTGGCGGCATTGAAGTCAAGGATTTGGCCGAAGATGTCCTGAGGCACGTTGAGCGCGCTGAAAAACTGGATGCGGAGCAAAAGTTGGATCACACCTACCTTTTAAAAGAGCACAACAAAGGTGATCGGGGCGAAAAACACTACATGACAAGCCGGCGATCAAAGATTATCCATGAATTGGTTCGTGATGAGGCGTTTGAGCCCGATCCGGAAACACCGCTTTATAAAGAGTATTTGGCGATGGGCGAGGAAGATGAACCGGTATGCATCCGACACGCGTTCGAGCTTAAGTATGCCAAAAAATCCGAACCACTAAGCAAGGTTGAACCGCGCGAAGCAATTATGACGCGTTTTGGTACGGGCGGCATGTCCTTTGGTGCAATCAGCGCCGAATCGCAACGCGACCTGATCTTGGCCATGAAAGAAATGGGCGGGCGCAGCAATAGCGGTGAAGGCGGCGAAAACCCGTTTTATTTCACCGAATCAGTTACCTCCACCATTAAGCAAGTGGCTTCGGGTCGTTTTGGTGTAACGGCGGAGTATTTAATGGCCGCAAAAGAGATTCAGATCAAAATTGCGCAAGGGGCTAAACCCGGTGAAGGCGGTCAGCTTATGAGCGCTAAAGTTGATGTTGAAATTGCCAGAGCGCGCCATGCATTACCCGGCATTGATTTGATTTCACCGCCGCCTATGCACGATATTTATAGCATTGAGGATTTAAAAGAATTGATCCACGAACTTCGGCAGTTGCAGCCCGATGTGAAAGTAAATGTGAAATTAACCAGTGGCGAAGGCATCGGCACGGTAGCGGTTGGTGTGGCAAAAGCTGGCGCGGACTCTATTCATATCAGCGGCGGCGATGGCGGCACCGGAGCGGCAACGCTTACCTCGATGCGCCATGCCGGTTTGCCTTGGGAAATCGGGCTGAACAAAGTCCACCGGGCATTGGTTGAAAACGGGCTTCGCAGTACGGTAATCCTGCGCACGGATGGCGGTCTTTCAACCGGAAAAGATGTGATTACGGCAGCCATGTTTGGCGCTGACGAGTACGATTTCGGTAAGTTGCTACTGGTGGCTGAAGGGTGCATTATGGCGAGGATTTGCGAAAAAAACACCTGCCCGACCGGGATTGCAACCCACGATCCGAAATTTAAAGCCAAGTACAAAGGCAAACCAGAGCATGTGCTGCGCATGATGCAAATTCTTGCTGAAGATGTGCGCCTGCATCTTAGCAAACTGGGCGTTAAGTCCATAAACGATATTATCGGACGAACCGACCTGTTGGCTGCTAATCCAAAGCATATGGAAATTATCACCAAACGAAAGCTGGATTTTCGGTTTTTCTTCAACGAGCCTAAGCCGGCGTCGGGTAGTTTGAATTCTAAATTTAATGAAGGCTTAAATCCATTAAATGACCTGATCGTCCAAAAAACCAAAGAGGCGATTGAAAAAGATGAACACCTTAAGCTGGGGTTTAGGATCAAAACCACGGACCGTGCCGTACCGGCAACGCTGGCCGGAATGATTTCCTTAAAAGGCAGTCGATACGCCGAAGCCAAGCGGGTATTTGATCACCAGGAAATGCCGTTTAAAGGAAAGATTCACATTGATTTTACCGGTAGCGCCGGCCAGGGATTTGGGGTGTTTATGGTTGAGGGTATGAGCATTCGTTTGTATGGCGAAGCCAATGATTCGGTCTGCAAGTCAATGTCGGGCGGTAAAATGGTGATTCGTCCATGCCTGAACGCCACATTTGCGCCTGAAAAAAATGCCATCATCGGCAACTGCGCGCTTTATGGCGCAACCGGAGGCAAGCTGTTTGTGAATGGACTTGCCGGCGACAGGTTCGCGGTGCGAAACAGCGGCGCAACAGCTGTTGTGGAAGGCGTGGGCTTGCATGCCTGTGAGTACATGACGAACGGATGCGTGGTTATTTTAGGCCGGGTTTCCTACAACCTTGGTGCGGGTATGACGGGTGGCGAGCTTTATTTGTATGGTGATGAACAAGAACCGTATGTTAATAAAGATTACATCGCCAGCGTTGAGATATCGGAGGAGGATGAACTGCGTTTGAAGGCGATTCTTGATGAGTATGTCAATGAAACCGATAGTCATTCGGCACGTTTTATTTTAAAGCACTGGCCAACTTCAAAATACAATTTCCGAAAATACGTCCCCAATGCCATGGCGAAGATGTGATGAAGTAATTTAGTTATAGGTGATTAGCAGCAAGTGAAAATTTTTGGCAATGGAAGCCAAAAACACAAATATATTAATGATGAATTCATTAATTTAAAGTTCATCAACCAACCAGGTCATGCCTGCGCAGGCAGGCATCTATAGGCTCCTGCTTTCGCAGGAGCGACAAAAACAAAACCTCGTCATTAGCAACTTGATTCCGCATCTCTAACAGCTCTCCTTTGTCTGAAACACGTTGCTAACTGTTTTAGGAAACCATTATATTTTATTAGAGTTTCCGTTATTAGCAGAGTGTTTTAATTTTGCTTTAGCTTTTTCCCATAACTCATCCAATTCAGAAAGGGAATAGTCGCTCCATGGTTTATCTGATTTAAGCACGTCTTGTTCAACGTCCAGAAAGTGTGTGATAAATTTATTTGTTGCCTTCCGCAGAGCATCTTCTGGATTGACTTTTAAAAATCGGCTGTAATTAACCAATGTAAATAATATATCTCCCAATTCATCTTCACGCTCAGAGTCTGTTTGGCAAGTCTTAAACTCCTCTAATTCTTCCTGAAGCTTTTGCCATACTTCGTCCTTTTTCTGCCAATCAAAACCCACGCCCGAAGCCTTTTCCTGTACCCGATACGCCCGCAACAATTCAGGCATGGCTGCCGGAATGCCTTCCAACACCGACTTCCGCCCTTCTTTCATCTTCAATCGCTCCCAGTTCGATTTCACCTTGGCTTCGTTTTTTGCATCTTCCTCGCCAAAGACATGCGGGTGGCGGTAGATCAATTTTTCCGAAATGGCATCCAGGACATCCGAAATGTTAAACGCCTTTCGCTCCTCTGCCATTAAAGCCTGAAAGCAAATATGCAATAGTAAATCCCCAAGTTCTTTTTTCAATTCGGGATCATCCCCGGTATCGATGGCATGGATCATTTCGTAGGTTTCTTCGAGCGTTAAATGCACCAGCGAATCCGGCGTTTGCTTTTTATCCCAAGGGCACTCCTTGCGTAAAATCTCCACTATTGTATTTAATCGCTCAAATTTATCACCCAGTTTATTGGGAGTATTTTGCTGCAAGTCTTTTTTTTGATTTTCTGTAGATGGTAACGGCATAATAAAAAGAAGTATAATTACGAATAAACGCCTTTATGAATACGGATATTGCTTAAGTCCTTTGAATTCTTGTTGAACCGGGCTTTTCAAAGCTTTAGGGCGAAAGGCCAAAATACTGCGATCATTCACCGTTGGATACGACCAGGCTTTATCGAAAATAAATTGAGGGACGGTGCGTCCGGCTGATGGCGGCGGTCCCGGATCATGCAAATGCACCATTTGGCCTTCAAATCCATACACCAAAACAAAATGACCGGCATAGCCCGGTTTTTCATTTAAGGCGTTGAGGTTAATCCCGCAAACCAGCAAAAATCCTTCACGTAAAAGCGATCTAATGTGAGAAAAATCCGGCGGCTGCGTTTGGTTTATATATGGCGCATACGTGGCTGCCACTTTTCGCTCGTAGGGAATATCACTGTGAAAAATCAATATGGATGCGTCTTTTAATCCATAACGTTCGATCAAATACATTTCGCCTTTATCAGCAAATTGTTGATAGTCGAATGGATCCCAATACCTGACATCAAAACCCTGTTTTTGCATCTGAATCATTCCAAGGAGCGACCATGTCCATTTCCAGGAGCGTTTCCCGGTAAGCTTATCCAAGTCGTTCCAGGAATACTCACGGTTCGGATAGAAATAGTTCAACACCATCTTAAGGCAACACTGATAGCAATGGGTATCATCTGGATTTGGGAAAAATGGAACGCCAATCATACATGTTAAAAATCCAAAGTTTTAAACAATTAGGTATATAGTAGCATGGCTAATTCCCAATAATGAAAAAATGGATTTGAGAGTGTTAATTTTTTGGAAATTATAAATATTAATTAATGTTGAGGCATCTGAAATAATTCCATGACATTTTATCTTAATAAAACATGGTATTAGAAAGATGTTGCAATGAAATATCAAGGTATTTAGGATTTGAAATCATTGATCGTTTCCGATCACTCCATTCTTCAAGATTCTTCAATATTAAATTTTTATCTAAACTGTTATGTTTTTGCGATATATAGTCTATTGAAGAAAGCAATTCTAAAGCAAAATCAGAATAAAATCCATTTAGAAAATCAATGGTCTTTAATGCAATTGATTTTAATTCCGGTTTGGTTTCAATGTATTCTTTAACCTCATTATAACCATCTGCAACTAATGTTAAAGGCTCAAAAGGCTTTTTGTTCATATCACTAAACCCAACAATATAACTGCCATTTAATGCATTCAGAAGGTGTCTAACTTTTCCAGAATAAGGTCCATAGAAATAGGGTTGAAATTTTAGTTTCAAATACTTGCTAGCGCCAAATCTTTGTAAGAAATATGCTACTTTTTCACTAGCAAATTCAGAAACGAATTCACCATTTCTCACTAAGTCATATAAAACATATAAAAGCAATGCCCTAGCTTCAGTAAGCTTAACACGTTCTTTTTTCAGCTGCTCCTTAATAAACAAGGTTGGTTCATATACCAATATCTCAATATCAATATTTTCCAAATATTGGCTTATTAGCTTCTTAACTTTTTCCCATTCTAAACCCCCATTACCCGAGCCTAAAGGCGGAATAGCAATACTTTGTATCTGATAATCTTTAATAACCCGATATAAATCTTTCAGACCTTTTTCAATATACTCGTACTCAGATGGCTTTCTCCAATCTCGCTTTGTAGGAAAGTTGATTATAAATTTCTCACCTGTACTTACATTTCCGTCTTTAGTAACAAATAGTTTTCCAATTTCAATCTGCTTGTTTTTGCAGGCATTATGATACTCATTAAAATTATTTGGGTATGCCTTTTTAAATTGTAAAGCTATCCCTTTGCCCATAAAACCAACTGTATTAACTGTATTGACAAGCGCTTGTGCGTGACTATCTAAAATATTTCCAGTTAAATATTTAATCATAATCCTTAATAGTAGGCGTTAGGAATGATTTTTATCCTGTCCTCATTAATTCCATAATCCATTAATTTCTTTTTTGCATCTTTATCGTAACAACTAAAACCTATTATAAAATCTGGTGGTATATCATTTTGCACAAGAAATTCAGCTTGCTTTTTTCGTTTAATATCAAGGTTTTCAACACCTCCCCAATATATAGATTTTACAGCGTCCCAATCTATAATCTCCGGAAGGTTTTGAATTTGTGAACTATTATAAAAAGAAGTTAAATTATCGGTTGCATGACCATCAGAAAAGTAGTAAGTCAAAACTGAATTAACAATTTTTTCGACAGAACATGCAAGGTATATTATATCTTGAGGCTTGGTAGCTTTATCAACGAAATTTCCTCCATTTTGGATAACATATAGCATTGGCATTTTCACACCAAAGTAAAAAGGAATAAAATCACCTAATAAAATAGTTTCAATTGATTCAAAAAAATTCCCGTTATCAACTTGTACTTTCTTTGTTTTTCTAGTTCTGATCAAACTTGTATCACCAATCCCAATAAAATTCGGATTAGAATTAGGTGAATTGCTCTGGGTTAAACCATGCTTTAGAATATGTGGGATATTCTCAACATGGGACATTCTATATATTTTTATCTGTCTTAATTCCATTCAATAGGTATTTATTCACCCAACTTCATTTTTTCAAACTCCAATACTGCACCGCCAATACCTTGAATCAGCATCTGTACGCCAATAACAGCTAAAATCAATCCCATCAAACGAGTAATTACTTTAATACCATTGTGACCGATATATTTCACAAAGCGTTCGCCTGAAATAAAAAACACGTAGCTGATGACGCAAAGCAAGAAAAACGAACCCACTGTAACCATAAAATCTATAGCGCCTCCTGCTGCAAAGTTCATCGCTGTGGCTATGGTTCCCGGACCTGCGAGAATAGGCATGGCAAGCGGTGAAATTGCCACTTCCATTTTATCTTCCAATGTTTTTTGATTATCCTCACGACTTGGATGCTGAACTGACGAATGCTCGCCACCTTGTAACATGTGATATCCCACTAGCGCAACCAAAACGCCTCCCATAATCCGAAATGCTGAAAGAGTAATCCCAAAAAGTTCAAAAATCAACTTTCCTGCTGCTGCAAAAACAACAATAATGACAAAACTTAAAAGAAGCGCTTTTGCCGCAATTTTTCGCCGAGCTTGGGGATCATCATCTACTGTAAGTCCCAAAAATACCGGGGTGTTTGCAATTGGATTCATGATGGCGAAAAATCCCATGAATACTGAAAATGCATGCGTTATAAAAGAATCCAAAATTACAGTCTCCTTAATAAAGCGCGTTTATCACTATTTAATAATTGCTTTTCAACAATTATAAATAGTAACATGTGAGGATGTTAGTAAAGATAAAAATAGCACGCTGACGCAAAATCTAACAAATAATCATTGCATTTAATAATGCATATGGATGTTGAACGCTTTTGGAGAAAAGAAAACAAATTGAATTAAGTTGGTTGATATTCAAATAAACAGTTTATGTTTGATTTTACCATTTCAATAAAATTTTGACTAATGAACAATTTTATTTGCCGCGAAGATAGCAAACATCCTCCAGGCGCGCCTTTGCAACAATTAGAGCCTATTGCTGCCGTTGCTACGCCGGTTGGCGAAGGCGCTATTTCTATTGTTCGCATGAGCGGGGAAGGCATTTTAAATATTGGCGATAAGGTTTTTCAGAAAACGACCCATCCACAGTTTTCATTCAACGTTGCTAAAACCCATACGGCTCATGTTGGCAATATCATCAATCAATCCAATCAGATGATTGATGAAGTTGTGGCTGTTTTATACAAAACCCCAAACTCATACACAACAGAAGATAGTATTGAATTTAACTGCCACGGCGGCGTGATTGTCACGGAAACCGTGTTGCAAACCTTGCTGGAAGCCGGTTGCCGATTGGCTGAACCCGGTGAATTCACCCGTCGGGCGTTTTTAAATGGCCGGATCGATCTGGTTCAGGCCGAAGCCATTGGGGAAATGATCCATGCCAAAACAACGGCAGCTTATCGCTCAGCAATGGCGCATTTAAAAGGCGCCTTGTCTGAAAAACTCTCCAAACTTCGCGAGTCCCTGCTTGAAGCTTGTGCGCTTTTAGAATTGGAATTGGATTTTTCCGAAGAAGACCTTGAGTTTCAAAACCGCGATGAGTTTAAACATAACCTTTCAGCCATGCTGGAAGAGCTTGAGGCGCTCGCTGATTCGTTCAATTATGGTAAGTTTGTCAGCGAAGGAATTTCAACGGCAATAATCGGGCGACCCAATGCCGGCAAATCCACCCTACTCAATGCTTTGCTGGGTAAAGATCGCGCCATTGTGAGCGCTATCCCCGGAACCACTCGCGATTACATTGAAGAGCGATTCGTGCTGGAAGGGCTGCTTTTTCGGTTGATCGATACCGCCGGTTTGCGTCAATCGGCTGATGAACTGGAATCGGAAGGCATAAAACGCAGCTATGAAAAAATTGAAGAAGCCGATTTAATTCTCTACGTGCATGACGGCCAAAACCCGCTTTCCGAGGTTGAAACTGAGGAAATCCGCCAATTACAAAAACGCTCGCCCCATGCCAAGTTTCTGCTTCTGTGCAATAAATCCGATAAACTTCAATCAAAAAACAATCCAAAGCTTAGCGGACTAACCTCTGGTATTAAACCTATTCAAATTTCTGCCTTAACCCAATTGGGCTTTGATGAATTGAAATCGGAAATGAAAACAGTGGCTTCGGGCATGGATGCGATTCAGGAGGGGAGTGCGATTGTCACCAATCAACGACACGCCGAGGCTATTCGGCTAGCTATCGAGCGTTTAAAGGTTGCCCAGTCCCTTGCCAAAGAAGACGCTGAAACCGAGCTTATTACATCCGATCTGCGCGATGCGTTGCACCAAATCGGAAGCATCATTGGGCAAGTCACCACAGACGACATACTAAACCATATCTTTGAGAAGTTTTGTATTGGGAAGTGATCCGGCAAAGTAAAAGATACCAACTTCTATATACCAAGGGTAAAATAACAATCTAAACCTAAACAAGAGGGCAGGGGACGCAAGGTGTTATTCCCCAGTATTTTCAAGGAAGCCGTTTAGCAAGGCTTCCGCCTCTTCGGTCGTTTTCCCTAAGAGTTCGCCGATTTTTTTCGGAATCGTGCTATCTTTGCTCTCCCGCCATATGTATGCCAAGGCACGTAACACAACCTCCAAACTGTATTGATCCTGGTACTGAACCAAAATTTCAGCCGCTTCTAATACATATTGCGCAGCCGCCTCCCACTGCCTCTGTTTCGCCGCCACTACCCCTAAATGGTGAAATGTTCTAGCTTGCGAGTAGCGATCATTTGACTCTATGCAGATTTTTAAGGCCTTTTTAAAATAGTCTTCTGCCAATTCCCAATTACCCTGTTCCTCTGCAACTCTTCCCAAGTTGTGCATTGTTTTTGCCTGCGAGTATCGGTCATTATTTTTAATAAAAATATCCAAGGTCTCTTTGTAATAACTTTCTGCAATATCCCACTCTTGTTGTTCTTGTGCTACTCTTCCAAGTTGGTTCAAAGTTTGAGCTTGCAAGTACTGATCATTTAATTCAATGAATATTTTCAAGACCTCTTTGTAATAGTATTTGGCCGATTCCCAATGACCAAGTTCTTCATCAATTCTTCCCAAGTTGTGCATTGTTTTTGCTTGCGATTTGCTTTCACCATATTCAATGTAGATTTTCAAAGCATCTTTAAAATAGCCTTCAGCCTCTCTCCACTGGAGCTGTTTATGCTCCACCAGCCCCAATTGGAATAATATACCTGATCTTAAAATTGCTTTTTTCTTAGTAGTGTAGATTGAAAGTTTATCTAATAGATGTAATGCGCGTTTATACTCTCTCGTTGCTAGTGGATATTGCATAAGTGAAAGATGAAACTTTGCTATGTAATCAATAGTTCCAATAAATTCAGGACCGATATTGCTTTTTAAAAGCTCTGCTGGATAACGTTTAAGTTCAGCCAGTACAAAATTTCCCAATTCCAATCCCTGCTGGTGGGCTTTTTTGGTTTCAAGATAACTGGAAATAGGAAAATAGATTAATGTAAATGATGTTTGATGTTTAAGAGCTATCTTCAACGCGGATAATAAATTCTCATACTCGATCTCAATTAGATATATCCCTTCCTGCTTCTCCTGAGCTTTTATTGATACAATTTTGCCCCATAAAAAATCACCAATCCCGTTATAATACTCACGAAAAGCAATTTCTATCGCCTCTTTGTGTTTTGACAAAGCGGCATCATTCAAACGGGTTTTTAAGAAGTAGGGGAAAATGGGCTGCAAGGTTAGGTACCCCATTTCACGGAAGTTTTCATGAGGCTGAAGCAAACCCCAATTTAAGGCTTCCTGTAATACATGCTCCCATTTATCATAAGGTAGTTTGGCAAGAGCGGGTTGGGCTTTTAACTGCTCAGAATACTGCGGTAGCCAGTTGATATTAACCACACCGGTGAAGGGAGCGAGGCATAATAGCAAGGTTTGCGCCGCTTCGGAGAGGTTGCTGTGAGAATACTGAATGCACTTGAGAATGCTCTGCGTTTTGGAGGCCGCTTCCGTTTGATTATCCAAATTCACATCCGCCGCCTGCAATCGCGCGATGATTTCCGCCGGCGTCGCTTGTGATAGATTGGATAGCACCACCTCCATCGCCAAGGGATAACCGCCCAAGAGCTTGAGCAGGTGGCGGAAATCGGCTTGATGTTCGGCTTGTTCGGGATAGCGCGGCGCATGTACATTTTTCAGAACGGCTTCGGTCAGTTCGGTTTGGGCTTCGTAATCCAGGCCGCGCAACTCGTATATCTCGCTCGCGCGCAGCGGGTCGTCCCGAAGCCACGCTTCGCCGCTACGAGAACCGAGCAAAAGAAGCGTGCGACCGCCGATGAGTTTCTGCAAAAATTCGCGCAACTCGGTTTGCGCTTCAACCGGCAACGTGTTTTGAACGGCCAAAGGCTCGCCGGTAACGGATTCTAGGTTGTCCAGCACCAGCAAATGTCGTGTACTTTTCAGGCCGCGCAGGACTGCCGCCCGGTCGTCCTTAAATCTACCCGAAAGCTTCAGCCCCGATTGCTCGCCGATTGTATTCACGATTTCCGGCAGATGATAGGCCTTTTTATCGTAACCGAAATAAAACACCTGCTCCGTAAAATGGGTCTTTTGCCACCACCAACCCAAGTGGTGCAGCAGCGTGGTTTTGCCTGCGCCGCCCATTCCGCGAACTAGCAGGATGTTTCGCCGCGAAAGCAACCGGTTTTCGATTTCCAAAATATCCACGTCGCGCCCCACAAAGCCGTAGGTGGTGCGCGGCGGGGCGTAGGTCGCACTATCGACTGCGGCCTCACCCTTGAAGGCGGTGCGGTCAAACTTGGGCGCACGGTTTTGATAAACGACCAGCAGCATCCAGTCTTCCAGCAAGATTTCCTGACCGAAGGCAGCCCTCCGCCGTTTGTCGTGATAAAGTTCCAACCGCGCCCGACGGATGGCGGTAGCCGGCTCCAACTTGTCCAACAACCGGCCGTAAAGCTCGGTCATCATCAACTGCGCCGCCGAAACCGTCACCGAATAGCCCATCGCCACCACCAACTGAGCGCCGGCCTCGAGCATCCGGCTGCCCAAACCGGTTTCCACTTCCCCTACCTGCTTACCGGACTGGCAGGCATTGAGGATGATAATCGGAATTTGGCGAGAATCGAACAGCTTGACCAAATCATCGTCGGAAACCGGGTTCGCACCTTCATCGGAATTGAAAAATAGGAAAGCCTTCAGCCCCTGATATTCCGTTATGGGCTTTTGGGCGTAACCGCTGCGGAACAAGTATCGCTCCTGCCTATGATTCTTTGAAAATTTTTGATAGTCTTCATAAATCAGCAAGCCGCCATGCAAATCCAGATGAATAATATGATAATAGCCGTCGCCGTGTTCGTCCCGCGTGTCTTCCAAGTGCTCGACCAAAGCCTCAAACGTGCCGGGGCGCACCATGTCGATTTGAGCAGGAACTTTGGCGATTTCCAACGCCTCAACCAGCGGGCGGGAGATGGTTCGGTATCCGACATCCTCTTTGTCGTGCGGTCTTGCAGTGACGAGCAAAACCCGCAATAGCGGCGCCGGTTTAACATCGGCGCGATATGTGACCGGCGTCTTATTCTTGCGCACAACGTTTTTTTCAACTGATAATGGGCGTTGTTGATTCGGGTCGTGCAACGCCTCCCAATGCAAGGCATGAAATTCAGGCGTACCGACAATGACGAGTTGAAACTCCTTTTGCCGAAACCGCTCATATTCAATAATCACATCGCGATTGGCGGCAAAGACTTGTTTAAAGAGTGCCTCGCCATACAGCCGAATGCTTTCCGCCGCTTCTTTTGCGCGATGCTTATCGGTGAAGGGAAAGTTCAACCATTCTTCAAAATACCATTCCAATCGTTTGTCATCTTCCTTGGAAAAGGGATTGGTGATTGAAATCTCATAAGCTTCGCCCTCGTTGCCAAACTGAACGGTGGCGGCAAAACCGTCTTTATTTTTACCGACTTCTCTTATGATGATCTGAACAGACACAGGGAGTCTCCTTTCGGATTGGGGGTTTATTTTTCCTCCCGCTTGACAACAAGCAATGGCTTGCCGTCGGGCGTTTCAATGGTTGTAATCGTTACCTTTGCGGAATTTTTTTCAAGGAATTTTTTCTTTAGATATTCGGAAATAAAATTTGTAATGACGCCAGCAGGGATACTGACAGCCGCCGCTATCAAAACACCGGTTATTTCCGGCGATAAAAATGTGTTGTTTGAACTTTGTGGTACTTCAGCCAGCGACTCTTTGCCAAAAGGACTGTTGTTCCAAGCCTCTACAAATTCACTTGCCAATAATCCCAAATCCGGCTCAAAAGCGATGCGATAGTGCATATCCACCTCCTATTTTCTTCTGACGCTTGAAATATAAGCACCGGCGTTTTTTATAAAAATTAGGAAATAAAAACAAATTGGTGAAATAGACCATGATTAACTGTTTAATTCTTTAAAGCCTCAAACGAGGTTAATGTTGGCTGTTCGGGGTCATGTCATAAAAGATGTGTAAAAAAAGGAAGGCGCCGCTCAAAAAGTTGTAAGTATTGATGTGCAACAAAAACAATAAACCTTTAAAGGAGAGCAACGCCATGAAAACGAAATTAAAACCATCAGAGAAGAAAAGCAATTTTATTGACGAAATTGTAAGCGGTCGGGAAGATATAAGTTTGCAAGACTTGCTCAGAGCCGCAGCCGAGCACATTATGCAAAAAGGGCTTGAAGGCGAGGTTACGGATTATTTAGGAAGGGATCATTATGAACCCCTATCAGATAAAGAAGGTCAATGACAAGGTTATCGCAAAGGCTATTACCCCAGACGGCTAAAACGGCAGAAGGTCGTTTGAATTTACAAATTCCCAGAGTGCGGGGCACACAGGAAAGCTTTGAAAGTGTGGGTTGTTAAAGCGTCTTTCGGAATTGGAAGAGGGTTTATACAAACTGGCCGCCGAGATGTATGTGAGAGGATTATCTACCCGTGATATAGAAAGTACATTTACCGACAGAGAAGACAAGGCGTTATTGAGCCGAAGCAGCGTCAGTCAGATGACCGAGTCGTTATATACCGAGTATGAAAACTTTAGAAATCGTGATCTGTCGGGTTATGATGTAGTGTATTTGTTTGTAGTCGGGGTGTATGAATCGGTAAGGCGATACAGTCAAAATCAAACCATATTGGCCGCTTGGGCCATATGCAGCGACGGACAAAAGATATTGCTTCATTTAGCGGCAGCCGGTCGGGAAAGTGAATCGTCATGGGGTGATTTTTTTGAAGAGATGATCGGGCGCGGGTTAAGACAACCCTTAATGGTAACATCCGACGGTCAAAAAGGGTTAATCGTCATTTGTAACATTGAATTCTTGTATCTCAATCAATTTTGAGTATGTGTCGTTACGTTGGATTTCAACATTTCTTAGTTCCGGCTCAAAATTGATATTTTTGTTATTCCTGAAAATCTCCGGAAATCGCATTTTGACAAGGTAATACACGACGTTTAGGTTAAACATAACCTTTACCGTTCGTTTGTTTTCTAATTCATCAAGAATCTGATTACGAAGCATAAGTAGCCCATGCACGTCAAAGAACTCAACAGCAGTCAAGTCTAACTCAAATGTATCATAGAAGTGGAATACGGGAAGATTTTTTTATTTATTGATCCAAGAGCGGCAAACTTCCCCAAGTTTTTTAAATTTCGACATATCTTTACATCTTTAAACATTAACTACCTTATCATGCAAAGCCCGGATGTGCGTTGGAAGCAGCGTTTTGAAAACTTCACAAATGCCTATAAACAATTAAGCGATGCGGTTGAACTTTCACATAAACGGCGCTTGTCTAAACTTGAAGAACAGGGCCTCATTCAAAGTTTTGAATATACATTCGAGCTTGCCTGGAACACGCTAAAAGATTACCTGAAGCATGAAAAAGTTGATGTAAAATTCCCTAGAGATACCATTAAGAAAGGCTTTCAATATGATTTAATAGACGATGGGGAGAAATGGTTAGACATGTTAGATAAACGAAACTTGCTTGCCCATACTTATGATGAAGCCAATGCAAAACTTGCATTAGAATTGATTAAAACGGAGTTTTATCCTCAAATTCAGCGCTTTTTCAACGTATTTCAAACCAAATATGAACGATAAATTTGGACTATCACAAAAAAGCTTTCAAAGTATTCTTCATACCCTTGAGGCATTTCCTGATATTGAAAAAGCCGCAATTTTCGGAAGCCGAGCAATGGGCCGTTATAAAAAAGGGAGTGATATTGATATTGCCATTTATGGGCAAAATCTACGGATAGATACCGCGCTCAATCTTTCAGCTATTTTAAATGAACGGCTTAATATCCCTTATAATATTGATGTTGTGGCGCCTGAATTCCTTACGAATCAAAACCTTTATGAACACATCAAACGTGTAGGGCAGCCTTTTTATCCCCAAAAGTAACATTTATATTTGCCTCGATCCCCATTTATCGAAACCTTAATAAGATTTATCTAAAAACCATGTGAATCTTAGCAAAAGTTTATGGTGGGGGCTTAAACTGGAGGTGATACTTTTTATGTAGGCGCTAATATTTAACACCTTTTCCATGATTAAGATATTGGTTCATCTCGTATTGTTTGGAGTGATTTTTTTACCCAAACCCTCTTTCTGTCAGGATACGATATCTGTACCGGATGATCAATTTAAGACCTCGCTGCTGAACGCCACCAATAAATACGGTGAAAGCTATAACATCGCTGAGACTCCGGATGGCCGCATTGTTGTTCCCGATATCAGCCAAATTAACTTTTTAAATCTTAACAAAAAGAACATCTCCGACCTAACAGGGCTTGAAGCATTTACTTTTCTGGAAACCCTGTATTGTTCCGATAACCTACTCACGAGTTTGGATGTCTCAAACAATCGCAAGCTATCGTACCTGCGTTGTAGTGAAAATCAATTAACTCATCTTGATTTATCAAATAACGATAGCCTAAGCATTCTGTTTTGCGATCAAAACCAATTGCAATCCATCGATGTATCACAAAACTCCATTTTGAAATGGCTCGTTGTTTATAACAATCAACTCTCAAACCTTGATGTGCGATCAAATCCAAACATCCAGTATCTGTATTGCTATCAAAACAACTTAAGCTCAATTGACCTTAGCCAAAATGCAGCGTTGCGCTGGCTATTATGCAATACGAATCAACTCCAATCTCTTGATTTACAAGCAAATTTGAATCTCGAATTTTTGTATTGCCATCAAAACCAACTTCAAACCCTTGATTTAAGCCAGAACACAAAGATTGAAAAACTTAAATGCTACGCAAACCCGTTGCTTTATGTGCTGATGCCCATGGATTATTACTTAACCACTTTGGAAAAAGATGAATCAACCGCACTGGGAGAGCTTTATAGCAGATTGGCCACAATAACATTTCAGGATAATCAAACGGGTTTTTTTGAGCTAGGAGCAACCGGGGCGATTGTTAATATTACCTCAACGGAAAATAATGGACTTTCCGATGCAACTCTTCAAGGTACAACTGGTTTTGCGCCAACTGTTTTTGGTGTGCTCCCATATGAAATCGGATTTTTGCTGCCGCATAAATATTGGACGATCAACTCATCTCTGACACAGTCCACCTATGATCTTATCCTGGATTTAAGCGATTTTTTTGTTGATCACAATTTCAATTCACTTTTTGTTCTCAAACGTCACAATGAATTCACTACTTGGGAAAATGTAACGGACATTCCTAACGTGAGTCTTGAGCATTCCGATCCATATGTCATTATCCGAAACCTTACCGCGTTTTCAGATTTTGCTATTGGATCATCACAAGAAGTACCATTACCGGTTGATATCACCACATTCAAAGCTCAAAGCGATCAAAACGGCATAAAATTGATTTGGATAACTGTAACTGAAACCAATAACGACGGTTTCATAATAAAACGCGATAGCCAGGAGATCGCATCCTATAAAACACTAGAGTCGTTGAAAGGACAGGGAAGCGCAAGCGCTTCAAAAACCTACACATATATTGATCAGAATGTATTTTCCGAAACCGAATACTGCTACCAACTCTATAGTGTGGATTATAGCGGTCAAATGCATGAATACCCTGGAAAAGTGGTTATAAATGTACCTTCAAACACTTCGCCATCCATAAAACCTATTGATTACCAGTTAAGCCAAAACTATCCGAACCCCTTTAATCCATCAACGACCATATCATACAGTTTAAAAGAATCCGGCCCGATTGACCTGTCGATTTACGACTTATTGGGCAGAAAGGTCGCTACATTAATTAATGCCATCCAAGAAAAAGGCGCTTACACCTTAACAGTTAACGCCCAAAATCTTGCAAGCGGCATATACATTTACCGCTTAACAACGCAAGCTTTTCAAAAAAGCCGTCGAATGGTTGTTGTGAAATAGTGTCATTGACAAGGGTCATTTCATAAATTGCCAAAGTCTTCTCCCTAAGGGAGATGATTTAGATGAGTTCCAATGACGAATTTACGTTATTGGTCACCCTGAATTAATTTCAGGGTCTCAGAAAATGCCAATTTGGTTGAGATGCTGAAAACAAGTTAGCATGACTAGAAAAATGAGTGTCATTACCTGTTTGTGTTTTAATCATTTTAAAATGCGGACTGCTAATGACTCAAGAGTAAAGTTTTTTTACCTTGTCAAAAATTTAACTCCCGATGATTTTTTTGAAACAACTGTTTTCTGTTTTTGCTTGCTGCTATTAAATCCCGGAAGCATTTAGATATATTATTTTCCAAATTGATTCAAATCATGAAGGAACTAATTATGGTTGTAGTTTTGGAAAAATGAAGATCATCGTTATATTGCGATAAGACGAATAAATGATATGGGCATTTCAAAAACAGATTTATTTTCAAAAGAACAAAACGATATTGCATTGGCTGCAAAAGCCTTTGCAAATCCTGCACGCGTTGCAATCATTCAACATTTGATGAATGCAAAACAGTGCGTCAATAGTGATCTTGTGCAGGAGTTGGGACTTGCTCAGGCTACAATTAGCCAGCACCTACGGGAATTAAAAGACATTGGAATTATCCAGGGAACTATTGAAGGCAGCCGATTAAATTATTGCATTAATCCGGTGCGTTGGAAAAGCATACAGGATCAATTTAATGATTTGTTTAACCTATACATTAATATTTGTGAATCTGAGAAATGCTGCTAATTCATCTTTTATTCATCGTAATATAGCAATATTTAATTATTTAATTCTAAACATCGTTGTCATGAAATCTCCTGAAGAACTCAAAAAAGTCGTTCAAGACCGATATGCAAAAATCGCAAAGCAAGGTAAAGCAGAAAATGCCGCCTCATGCTGCGGTGCAACCTCGCCATCCAATAAAGTCTATAACATCATGATGGACGATTACTCCAACATTGAGGGCTATGTTTCCGACGCTGATCTAGGGCTCGGTTGTGGGTTACCCACCGAATTTGCCAAAATCACAAAAGGCGATACGGTAGTTGATCTGGGATCAGGCGCCGGAAATGACTGCTTTGTTGCCCGCCATGAAACCGGGCCGGAAGGAAAAGTCATCGGTATAGATTTTACGCCCACAATGATTCAAAAAGCCCGAGAAAACGTTGAAAAAATTGGTTTTAACAATGTGGAATTCAGAGAAGGCGATATTGATAACATCCCCATCAGCAATGACCAAGCCGATGTTGTGATCAGCAATTGCGTGCTGAATCTTGTACCAAACAAACAAGACGTATTAGCTGAAATTTTCAGAGTTCTTAAACCCGGCGGGCATTTCAGCATATCTGATATCGTGCTTGTAGGTCAGCTGCCGGCAGCGTTAAAAAACGATGCCGAAATGTATGCCGGTTGCGTGGCCGGGGCAATCCAAAAATCCGATTACCTGAACTTCATTGAAGAAGCGGGTTTTCAAAACATGACGCTTCAAAAAGAAAAACCTGTGGTAATTCCTGAAGACATCCTCTCAAAATATATGGTGAAGGAGGCTATTGAAGCATTCAATCAAGGGAAGGTGGGTATTTACAGCATATCGGTTTATGCGGAAAAACCAGGCGAAAAAACAAAAAAACTTACGGTGCAAGAAAAGGTTGCCATAACCAACGCGTGTGATTCAAATTCCGGGTGTTGTTAATAAGACCAATCAAAATAAAAGAGATATGAAAACAACATATTTTATCGTTTGCATGGCAATAGCCTTGTTTCAAAACTCCCATGCACAACCATATAAAACTACGCCTGCAATGAGTAAATCATTAGAACAGTCCGGGAATACAACACTTTATCCGGCGCTGGTTTCCTACTTTCGAACACTAGAAGCCAGTTTGGAAGCAATTGCCGAACCGAGAAAATCTGCTTTAAACCAGATTGCTCAATACATTGAAAAAAAGATAAATGCCGGTGAAGATGTCAATCTTACCTTTATTTGCACACATAACAGCCGAAGAAGCCATATGAGTCAAATTTGGGCGAAAGCCGCTGCTTTCTATTTGGGGATATCTCAACACATACGCACATATTCCGGCGGCACAGAAGCTACGGCATTTAATGCTCGTGCGGTTGCTGCGATTGAACGCGCCGGTTTTCACATTGTAAATCCGGGTGGTGAAAATCCCAGATACCAAGTCAATGTTTCTGAAAATTCATCTTCAATGATTTGTTTTTCAAAAACATACAACGATCCTTACAATCCAGCATCCGATTTTGCAGCGGTGATGACTTGCTCCGATGCCGATCAAAATTGCCCAATCATATCCGGAGCGGACTTACGCGTGTCTTTACCATTCGTGGATCCAAAACTTTCGGATGGCACTGCAAAGGAGAGCGAAACTTATGATGAACGTTGTCGGCAAATCGCGACGGAAATGCTGTATGTGATGTCCAGGGTGAAGTCTTCAGAATAAAATTGCAAATATTAAAAATTAAACGACCGTTTGATGCCGTCAATCAACATTTGAACGGATACGACGGTTAAGATCATACCCATCAATCGCTCCAATGCTTTCAACCCCCGGTTGCCAAGGAGTGCAGAGAGCTGGCTGGCAAAAATCAGGATCGCTCCGGCTAGCGCCCAGGCCATGGTTAATGCCAGCAACCAGATCACCCATTTTTCGGGCTGCTGTGCCATAAAAAGCATCGCCGTTGCAATGGATGCAGGCCCAGCAATTGCCGGAATAGCCAAGGGCACAATAAACGGTTCAGTGTCCAGGTTATCTTCAAAAATCTTTTCAAACCCTGAAAAGATCATTTTAATGGAGATCAAAAAGAGCACAATGCCGCCGGCGATACCTAATGACGATTGCGAGACTTGCAACAGGTCAAAAATATACCGGCCAAACAGCATAAAAACGGCCAATACGCCATAACCAATCAATAGTTCGCGACTTATAATACGCATGTGCTTTTTTGGCTCAACTGACTTGAGGGCTGAAAGGAAAAACGGAATATTGCCTAAGGGGTCAATCACCAGAAACAATATTAAGGTGGCCGAATAGAGTGTTATCTCAGTACTCATGACTCATTTTCCTTTTGATGATTCATCTGAACCGGAGTTTGTATAAACATCGTCTTACACCTGCTGAAAATGTTCTCCGGCTCGAACGCATTCAATACGTTTCATCAATCCTTTCTTGCCTACTTTATCCAATCGCGAAAACTGACAAGCTCATCTATATTGGCGGCTTTTCGTCCTGAAAGACTTAATAATAATATGATTACAGGTCTAATAACTTTTTTTATTACAACTAATTAACTTTATAAACTTATCTCATAATAAAGGCCTATCAATGTCGTATTTCCACCTCCATCAAGTCGGACATCTTTGTGAGCATGACTATGCGACAAGTTAAGTTTGATCAATCCATTCTCCATGAGTTTCACAGAAGCTTCAACACCAAATTGAAAATGATTCATCCCACTGAATGGTTCTGACGCGTATCCAAAATCAAATCCTTCAACAAAGTAAGGGGTTAATTCTATGGAATCATTTAAAAGCCCAAGTGAGTACTGCGCACCAAGCTCCAAAAACGTACCTGATTGCTCGGTTGAGTACACCGCATCAGCAAATGTGCTAATGTTTTCATAAATTTCTAAACTTAAGCCGGCAATCAATTCGTTATCGTACTCATCCGTATCCAAAAATGCCAGGCGGGTGTATCCAACATAAAAATCTAAGGGATCTATTTGAAAGGGATAGCTTACCCAAACATTAAGCTCTTTATAAGCGCTGGCGTCGCCAACCCACAGCCAGGCACCCAACGCCAATCCTTTCCAGAGCGTTTCTGCTTCGAATGTGAATAAGCCTTCATTTGGAAGGTTTTCGCGACCTTCCGATAAATAGTTGCTGGCCCAACCTGCCTGAAGCTTTATTTTGTTGAATGTTTCAGACTCTTTGGCGTAAAGGCCTTTTATAACGGTTAATAAAGCAATTAGTGTTAAAACGCGTTTCATAGCCAATATGATCTTTTTGTATTGCTACAAATTGAAATATAATTAATCAGAATTTTGTTAAGTTCTAAACGCACAAATTATATACTTTGGGCAGGGTTTGATTTTTTTCAACCGATCAAAACTGAAGTAGGGTACTGATAAAAAGTCCCGACCCTATATTGAAAAAAGAATCTATAGACGTCCGTTTCCAAAGGCACAGATGTGAAACCGTTTTTCACCGTCATTAATTAAAATGTCCGTAGTAACTCTACCAGAACTATTACTGCCCGCAGGAAATCTTTCCAAGCTTAAGGTTGCCTATGCTTATGGCGCCGATGCTTGTTATGTCGGTGCAGCAGGGTTTTCCATGCGCCCGGATGGCTCGTCTTTTTCGATAGCCGATTTGGAAGTTGGGCTCAACCATGCCCATGCTAAAGGAAAAAAGCTTTATGTGGCTCTGAACTCTATGATGTTTGATGAGGATTTTTCTGAGATTCAACACTGGTTGTCTGAAACCCAACACCTTCGGTTTGATGCCCTGATCGTCTCCGATGCCGGCGTGTTTCAATGCGTAAAAGACATGCGGCCGGAACTGCCGTTGCATATATCCACTCAAATGAGCACCGCCAATTCCCAGGCGGCTGCATTTTGGAAATCCGCTGGCGCTGAGCGAGTGGTACTCGCAAGGGAATGCTCGCTAGAACAAGCCCGAATGATTGCTGAAGAAAGCGGCATCGACGTCGAAATATTTGTCCATGGCGCCATGTGCGTAGCGGTTTCCGGGCGATGTTTGCTTTCGGCTTACTTTACCGGAAAAGACGCCAACAAAGGCCAATGCAAGCAGTCGTGCCGATGGGATTGGCAGTTGGTGGAAAAAGAACGCCCTGGCGAGGCTATTGAAGTTTACGAAGATGGGCGGGAAACTATTTTTCTCAGTTCCAAAGACCTCTGCCTGATTGAGCATATCCCGGCTGTGGTTCATAGCAAAGCGGCGAGTTTAAAGATCGAAGGCCGGATGAAAAGCGAGTATTATGTAGCAAGCGTTGCACGTGTCTATCGCGATGCATTGGACCGTTATGCCGTTGATCCTAAACACTTTATGATTGATCCGACCTGGATGGAAGATTTAGAAGCTGTCAGTCACCGCCCCTACGAAACCGGCTTTGCCTTTGGATACCCTGAGAATGAGCCCGAGCGGCTTCAAAGCGACAGCAAACCTTTATCAACGGCAACAATTATTGGCTTTATAGAAGAACGTCGCAACGGCGCTCATCAAGTATCGGTAAAAAATCCCTTTAGTGTGGGCGAATCGCTGGAGTGGATCGGGCCTGGTATGCAGGGTGGAGAAGTAGTGGTTGAATCCATCATCAATGAAAAGAATCAATCCCTGGAACGCTCCATTTGCGGCACAAAAGTTAGGGTTACTTTTTCAAACTCTCCAAAATTGCCAGAACGCGCCATTTTTAGAAAACGAAAGTAAGCTGGTTAAAATTACGTATCCCAGTTGTTGCTGTTTTTATGAATTTTATTCGTTATCATCCCGATCTTTGTATTTGTTTATGATTTGTTCAGCCTTTCGGTCGTAACCGTCTGCCAAATCGCGCAAGGTAACGGCAAATCTCTGAAAACCTGCGTTCTCTACTTCCTCGGCTTTACTTCGAAACTGCTGGGCCAGTTCTCTCTCCGGTTTGCCGATCGGATCAACCCAATAAACACCCCGTGAGTTGTATGTCCCTGTCTTATAACCTCGACGCATATCATCTGCATCACGCTCATTCAAAGATTTAGCGACTACTTGGTGTATCCACAAGCCACCAGGGTCAGTTGGTGCGTGAATCAACACTTCACCAATTGTAATGAGTGCAACTTCAAAGTGGCCGGATTCCGTGCAAACTTCCTTTATTTTTTGAAGCCATTCAGTAAAATGCTCTTCGCTGAATGTGCCATCTTTTAGTGTACCTGGAGGAGTCTTCCACTCACGCAGTAGACGCCAAGCATTTGTAGCGATTGCCTTTGATTCCTCAGAGGGATATTTATGCGGCTGTTCTTCTTTCTTGGAACGGTAGATCAGTCGGATTACCTCGCAAAAGAACTCGGGATCATTGGCTAGTCTGTTTTCAAGTAGTTGGGGTACCGCACCTTTATGACTTTTGAGCAAAGGGACATATGCCCATTCCACTCTAAAAAGGTCGTCCTGGTTTACTGAAGGCTCTTCCTGAAGAAACTTGATCAACTCGACGATCCAATACCTAGTCATGGTGAAATTAGGCTCACTCGAAGAAAGCGCTGCGAGCAATGCTTTAACACATTGATTGCTATCGATTGGCTGCTTTTTACGGCGCATTCGGTAAAGGCAATAGATAGCTGCATGTGGTCTACCATGCTCGATGAGTTTATTAACAGCAACGGCTAAATATTCTTCAGCATAATAAGCATTGGTGTTGATTCGCTTCCAATATTCATGCTCGTCTTTTTGAAGCCATTCAAATGCAAGATCCCATATTTCCCTAGTAAATGGCAAGTAGGCCAAAAATTGGCCAATTTAAGCTGGCGTCCAATCGGATTTATCGATACCATCGCACCACTCCCACCCATTGAGTTGGTAACGCCGCCAGATAAAAACGCTCACCAATGACTTAAGCTTGTTGTTCTTTGAATCCAGGAAATGAGGCAAAAAGGTACGTTCAATGACTGAATCATCAATAACGCCAAGAGCTTCCCCAACTTGTTCAGGAGAAGAAACAAATTCTGCAAATCGGATAACACCTTCAATGCCATCTTGCTGAAAGATTTCAGAAATTGCATTATCACGTCTCTTATTAAGTATCTTATGCTGCTCCTCCCAGTCGCCATTCTCATCGTAAAGATCATAATCTTGATCTGTGAAAATATGTTGATATAAATTGAACGGGTTTTTTGGGGCGAGTTGCACGGTAACTTGCTCAATACGTGAAATGTGTTCGTCTGCCAATGGCAATTTCTCATCTGAGTATCGTCGATGGTTATTTGTAAATTTTGTGAGATGATCCCAAATCGAAAGTCGTTGGTCTTCAGGAAGGTCTGAAATGGCCTGGGAGGTGAGAACCTGAAGTAGTTGATCAAAAGAGGGTTTAGGTAGTTTATCAAAATGGTCAATTAATTCAGAAAGCCGATCAGGTTCCTGACCTGCGGCAGTCACCGCAAGTTCTGCATAACAAGTTACTTGTTGCGAGTACTCTTGATTTGTTGCGCCATTTTCCCAATTATCAGGGATGATTTTGCGCCAGTTTGGTTCGTACGAACCGGAAGTTGTTTGATGTTGCCCGGGTAGAAGCTGAATAATCAATTTCCAAGCGATATCCGGCCATTCATTAAGGATTGTCTGGACGGCCACCTTACGTTTGTCAACAGATGCTAGTGTTTGCGGATACCAAGGCAGTAAAATAGTTGATAGCGAATTGGATGGGCGATTAACCCATTGGCCACCGGGGTCATGGCTGGCAAGTTCCGCAAGCGCAACACAAACACGAACCAAATATTGTTCATCCCAGGCCAGCCCTTCCAAAGCCCAAAGCAGACCGGTTAAATAATTATGCCCTGTGATGCCGTTACTTTCCTGGGAAAAAAGCTCATCAAATGGTGAGGGTGCCAAACGCATCGCCTTCTCGACTGCATTAAGAAATTCACCCGGGGCAGCTTCGGCCAGGGTGGGCAGCAAACTGTTCAGGCTGCCCCACAAAGCCCAGTCAGCGTCGTTTAAAAGTTTACGTATCACCAGAACGCAGGTTTCTTCTGCCTTCCATTGCGAGCAGTTACCACACGCATCTGGCTGGCTGCCCAGAATGGCCAAACCCTCGGCGATTCCTTTTCGTAACTCGTGAGAACACTTCAGCACTTTACCATGTATGTCGGCCGCGTATCGCTCTTCGGCAGGTAGTTCAAAAGAAGGTTCGGACTCTTTAAGCACGGAAACAGCCAGCAACCTAAACATTTCTAGGTTTTGATCAAAGATACGTGATCCCAGCAGATCCAAAAGCTCGGCTCTATTAACAACTTTCCAGATGCCGTTTTTGAGAGACAACGGGCTGTCAGGGCAGTGCAGTATTTCCCGCGCCTTGTTTAGCCACTCATTATAACTTATGCCAAGAAACTGTGTTATCACTTGAAGGTCGCATTGACTCTTTTCTTTCCAAGCACCAATCAGAACTGCCAGGGCCAGATAAGATGCATCGGGGTGCTGAGTCCAATCGGTTTTAGACTTCTCTTGTGCAGCCTTGAACTTCTCGGGCATCTCCACAACGGCTTTTTGTTTAAATGCTTCCAAAAGGTCGTCCGGCAACTTATCTGGCGTGATGGTACCAGCATCCTGATTCCAGGTTTGTACGATATCGACAATCCTAGACCAGACCCACTGCGGGTACTGCTGCTGAAATTGGGAAATGTGGGAATGCAGCAGAGATAGGACAACACCGAACTCGTTACCAAGATCGTAACCGAGTAGATGGAAATGGTTCAGAAATTCATAGAGTTCGTCTTTTGAAAGATATTTGCTGCCCTTTACTGCCTTAAGGTGGTGCTGAATGACCTTCAGCTTCTCAATGCTCTTGGATGGACTGAAATTGGCATGCAGTACGTTTCTGAAAAACTCATCAACATTCTTGGTGTGCCTCGCCTGGTTCAGCAACCATTGTACGTTGTGTGCATCGGTCGCGCAGAGCGGCCCCGTAATCAGCGCAATAATATCCTTATTTTTTGAGAAGCGATTTGGATTATTAAAATCATTCCATGCTGCCTGCATTACCTCCCCAAACAAAGCGCTGCCCTGTGTCATGGCGATGGAATGCTTAACCTGACCTAGAAGCTTCCGCCGTTCCTTGCTGTTTACGTCTTCTACGACAACAACGAGGTCGTCTGTGTCGAAACCCTCGATTTTGCCCTGAAGTTTGATTTCCTTAATTGGCCAGCAGGGAAGACAAGGAGCGTGCCCACCGGTAAGCATCAAGGCAAGAAATGACGCTTGAACATGCGCTTCAAAATGAGAGCCACCACCACCGGTGGAAAATGGATTGCTTAGAGTCTTCATTTTTGCCATCTATAGCTCTCAAAGTTCTTATACCTAACACGGTATGCATAATGCTGTTGATCAAACATTATCTTTCCCCTCATGATTTTTTCATTTTTTCAGTGAGTTTATCAACTGCATCAAGTAAATGTTCGGGCAGGTTTCTTGAGCTTTCAATAATGGCAATAACACCCATATTACCAGCCGAAAGCCTTCGATAAAAAACACAATACCCACCGCGGTCGCTGGATTTGCTTTTGTATTGAAAATAATAGACCTCTTTTTTTAACCGTTTAGCTTTTCCGGTCTTAGGAAAGGGCCTGTCATGCCTGTTTTTGTTCTGTTTTTCTATCGCATGATAAAGCTTTGTCACATAAGTGCGAGCATGCTCAATACCCCATTTTTTGCTGTATTGAGCAATCTCGCTCATATGGATTTTAGACTGGCTGTAAAAATATGGAGGAGGTATCGATGGCATTATTTGGATAATCCGTTTTCGTCAAGGATATCATTAAGCTTTAAAGGCTTAAATTCACTTTCCTGCGCCATAGCGCCGGGAATTAGCGCCTCCCAAACTGCATCCAAATGCCGATGAAGGCTTGGCTCACTATAGGCGTCTTTTCGAACCAGGTCTCGCAAAAACTCACCGGCATTGGCATACATCCCATTGGGTCCAATTTGTTTTTCAATATGTTGCATTAACGCCTCGGGCATGAACACTTGCAATCGCTTATTTCCGATTTTATTTTGAACATCCGACATAATTTCCGGCTCCTTGACCATAAAGTTTATTTGTTTATGCAAGTAAATACTCATTTCATACTTAAATATAAGTATAACGTTTATGACGTATTCAACTGCAAAATAATTTGAACAGTATAAAAACAAATCATGCCTGTGAAAACATGCACTTTTAAACCCCTGCTTTCTTAGGAGTGACTTGCTATTAAAACGCCAGCACATCCAGTGCAAATTTATGATAGTTTTGACGATACATAGCGGTTCAAACTTACGCCTTGTTCTGCTGCCTGAATGGCCATGTTTCTGTGCTTTTCAGGCGGGACACGAACCATAAATTTACCGCTGTATGTCTTATCTGCAAGTGGCTGAGGGATATCCTCACCATTGGCCTGCATATCTTCAACCACTTCGCCAACCAGATTTATAAGTCCGTTTAACGCATTTGCATGATTTCCCGCAAGGTAAGAGAGGCTTGGAAATTCTGCACAGAGGGCAACATATTCCCTATCCTCTTCAGACCATGTGACACGGTATGTATAGTGTTTATAATTAACCATTTCTTTTTAACTCAAGATTTTTAATTGCCACTAAAACCTGCCTTACCTGGTAGGTTTTGGCTTTCCCATCTTTACCCTTTTGAATATTCACGCGAGGATCGCCTTGCCATGGCGTTTTATAAACATGGTGGCTGGTACCTTTATTGCGCGGTTCTCCAAAATAGTGAGAACACACTTTAGCAAGATCAGAAAAACGCACGTTTTGTGGCGCTTTTTCCATCTCCCTCAGCGTTTTCTCAATCTTGCCCATATATTGATTATAGTATCATTAATGATATTAAACAAGTATAAAACACTAAACTTTCTAGTAAAATTTATAACATGCGTTAACAGAATTTGCGCATATTATTAGCCTTTAAAACGCTCAATTTACGGTGCTAAAGTTCAGGCTTCGTTTTTCGGTTCTCCTAAATTGCCTGAACATAATATTTTTAGAAAAAGGAAATAATATATACTTTTGAATTTCCATTAATCGCTAACGAAGCGCTTTTATGACGCTTGAACATTTAAAAGAAGAAATAAGCAAACTAAAATTATCCCTAAAATTACAATTGATTGAAGATGTTTGGGATTCTATAGCTGAAAGTCATTCAGAATTACCATTGCCAGAGTGGCAAAAACAAGAACTCCAAAATCGATATCAAGAGTATAAAACCGAAAACCATGAGCTTCTTGAATGGAATATTGTTCATGCAATCTTTGATAATCGTCAGGATCCACAAAAGAAGCCTTAACTCTCATCACTTAACATAATTCGCACCATACGAAACTTAGAACAACAACTAACCAAAAAGTTCGTATATTTGGCATAAGGTTTTTTAAACGAATGATCATAGGCCTTATCATGAAACATTTAACCCGTTTCATTACCTTCGTTTTCTTTTGCATACTTGGCTTGCCTGCTGAACTCCAAGCCAAAAACGCCTCATCTCAGATTTATCTTATTGAATTCAACGGAAGCGTAAATCCCGGTAGTGAAGAGTTTTATAATCGGGCGCTTGCTCAGGCCCAATCCGATTCAGCGATGGCATTACTGGTTGAACTGGACACGCCAGGTGGACTTGTTACTTCGCTTCGAGGTATGGTTAAAGCCACAATGGCTTCACCCGTGCCTGTTATTGTTTATGTTGCACCCTCTGGCGCTCAGGCTGCTTCGGCCGGAGCATTGCTTACCTTATCGGCGCATGTTGCCGCAATGGCACCTGGGACGAACATCGGTGCGGCTCATCCGGTAGGCATTGGAGGCGGTGGATCGGATAGTATCATGTCGCAGAAGTCAGAAAACGATATCGCTGCATTTGCCCGCAGCATCGCTGAAGAGCGAGGCAGAAATGCTGACTGGGCCGAATCCGCTGTCCGCAGCAGTACATCCTCGACCGCAATGGACGCCAAAGAAGCCGGCGTTATTGATTTCATAGCCGTTTCAAGGGAAGATTTGCTTCAAAAGCTAAACAATTTCAAACTCGCGCTTAAAGAAGATACTTTAACGTTAATCACAACAGGCGTTACATTCTCTCCCTTGGAACCCAATCTCCGCGAAAACATATTGATGAAAATTGCCGATCCCAACCTGGCCTACATTTTCATGCTTGCAGGGCTTATTGGCCTGTACTTTGAGCTCTCTAATCCCGGCGCCATTTTCCCGGGCGTGCTGGGTGCCATTTCATTATTGCTTGGTCTTTATGCAGTGCAAACACTGCCGGTTAATGTTGTGGGCTTATTGCTGCTTCTGCTCGCCGTTGTGTTTTTGGCTCTTGAAATTTTCATCACCAGCGGCGGGATATTGGGTGTCGCCGGGCTGGTTTCGCTGCTCTTTGGCTCGCTCATGTTATTTGATAAGGCTGAAACGGGCATTTCGATATCGCTGAGTGTTTTAGCCCCTACGTTCATATCTTTTTCAATATTCATGGGCCTGATCATTTTCATGGTAACGAAAGCTTCCAAACTTAAAACAACCACCGGTATGGAGGGATTGGTTGGTGAAATGGGCAGAGTTATGGAGGATTTTGACGGTCAAAAAACCGGTCAAGTGTTTTTACATGGTGAAATATGGACAGCTCAATCCGATGAACCGTTATCAAAAAATGATTCCGTAGAAGTTAAAAGTTTAAATGGCATGATTCTAAACGTAACTAAATCAAAGGAGAATTTCTCATGAATGGTCTTTCGTTAATATTTTTACTCGTTCTTATCATTTCATTTTTAGCTTCGGCGATCAAAATTTTGAATGAATATGAGCGAGGGGTCATATTCCGATTAGGTCGATTGATTGGGGCGAAAGGCCCTGGCCTTATCATTCTTATCCCCATTATTGATAAAATGGTCAAAGTTGATTTAAGAACTGTTACGCTGGATGTTCCGCCCCAGGATATTATAACCCGCGATAATGTGTCGGTTAAAGTGAGCGCGGTCGTGTATTTCCGGGTATTGGATTCGCAAAAAGCCGTTGTTGATGTGGAGAACTTCTATTTTGCCACCTCGCAGCTAGCGCAAACCACGCTTCGTAGCGTATGCGGACAGGCCGAACTGGATCATTTGCTGGCTGAGCGCGATGAAATCAACGCCAAAATTCAGGGGATTTTAGACAAGGACACTGAACCGTGGGGCGTTAAAGTCAGTAAAGTGGAAGTGAAAGAAATTGACCTGCCTTCCGAAATGCAACGCGCTATGGCACGGCAAGCTGAAGCTGAGCGTGAACGACGGGCTAAGATTATCCATGCTGAGGGTGAATTCCAGGCCGCAGAAAAGCTTAGCGAAGCCGCCAACATTATTGCCAAATACCCGGCCACATTGCAGCTTCGATATTTACAAACTTTAAAGGAAGTAGCTGCAGAGCACAACTCAACCACGCTGTTCCCCATACCGATTGATCTGCTGAAGCCGTTTCTGGACAAAGATTCCAAAGCGTAATAGTTTACAATCATAAAAGGCCAATAAAGAGCTTGCCTTCGGGTAAGCTCTTTAAGGTTTCACGTGAAACATATTAAACATAGCGTATGTGGTTTGCACTTTCAGTTCTTTCAGCGCTGTCCAAATCAGCCAGCCAGATTTTAACCAAACGCCTTCATGGGATTGATACACTGGAGCTTGCCGCGTTCAGCCATATTTTTTCTGCACTTATTATTTTTCCGTTAGCCATCTTTATTGAATTTCCAACCACCTGGGCGTTTTGGACGCCCACAATCATAAGCTCGTTTTTAAATGTCATTGCTATTTTATTGCTGATCAAAGCGATCAAGATCAGTGATCTTTCCTACAGCATCCCATTTTTATCCTTAACCCCGATTTTTGCCATCGGCGTTGCTTATCTCTTCAGGGGTGAAGAAATAAGTGTGTTTTCAGCTTCGGGGATTTTCCTCGTTGTTATTGGCGCGCTAACCATTGATGCAAGATCGTTAAACGATGCTTTATCGCTTGGTGGCAGGAGAGTATTTAAGGATTTCGGCGTACAACTGGTTATTCTTGTGGCCTTGATCTATGCCATATCAAGCGTTTGCGATAAAAGCGCCACCTTGGCCTCAACGCCGCTAACGTATGTTTGGCTGTTTACGTTTACCCGCGCCATTATTTTCGGAGTGCTTTTGTTATGGAAACGCCAACGAAAATTGCCTCAACAAACCCTAAATTCAAACCAAAACGCCTATTTACCCCTGGCTATCCTTGGCGCGATTTATTTTTGCGAGGCCTTCTTTCAAATGCTGGCATTTAACTATGGCAATGTCGCCGAAACCATTGGCGTGAAACGGCTCAGCATTCTATTCACCTCTCTTTCAGGATTTACGCTCTTTAAAGAGCAGGTGACGGCAAATAAAATCTTTGGTGCCATATGTTTGGCGACAGGCTCTATTGTGATTTATCTGTTCCGATAATATGGTTACTTTTGTTTTATCATAAGGCTATTAATGTTTTATATTAAACACAGTGGTTTAATTAATTATCCATGTTTCACGTGAAACATTTCCTACATACTTATGAAAGACACATTAACACCCGGCCTGGAGTTTGAGCATAAATTTATTGTTCTGGCCTCCAAAACCGTTCCGTTTCTTTACCCCGAAGCCGATGAATTTCAGGACATGCCCCGTGTATTTGCAACAGGCTTTTTGGTTGGTTTTATTGAATGGGCATGTATGAAAATGATTCAACCGTATTTGGATGACGATGATGAACAGACCGTAGGCACGCATATCAATATCAGCCATGAAGCGCCAACGCCTGCCGGCTTTGAAGTCACCGCAAAAATAAAATTGATGGAAGTAGATGACCGGCGGCTGTTTTTTGAAATTGAAGTGCAGGATGGTATTGATGTTATTGCCAAAGGCAATCATGAACGATACCTTATTCACCGCTCATCATTTGATTCAAAACTTCAGCGAAAACTTGACTTGGTTAGAAATCAATAATTGATGTTTCACGTGGAACAGTGATGTTAACTATTGAAGTATGAGTTACGATGTTATTGTTGTCGGAGCCGGCCATGCCGGCTCTGAAGCTATTTTGGCTCCGGCACGGATGGGGCTTAAATGCCTGTTGATTACCCTGGACTTAACAGCGATTGCCCGAATGTCTTGCAATCCTGCCATTGGTGGAGTAGCAAAGGGTCAAATTACGCGTGAAATTGATGCCTTAGGCGGCGAAATGGCCAAAGTGATTGACGCAACAGGCATACAGTTTCGAATGTTGAACCGAAGCAAAGGTCCGGCGATGCACTCACCGCGAGCCCAGGCCGACCGGAATTTATATACCCTGGAAATGCGCCGCCGCATTGAATCGGAATCAAACATTGACTTGTTGCAAGATGACGTGGTTGGCATAACAGTTAAAAACAATTGCTTTCACTCCTTGGTTTTAAGATCAGGCTCGCACATCTTAGGGAAGTCGGCTATCCTTACTAACGGTACATTTCTCAATGGCTTGATCCATATTGGTTTGCAAAACTACTCGGCCGGCAGAACATTAGCCGAACCTGCCTCAAAAGGATTGACCGAATGTTTGGTGAATCTTGGATTTTCTGCCGGACGCTTAAAAACCGGGACACCGCCACGGATTGACGCCCGTTCGGTGGATTACAGCAAGGTTGAACATCAATTGCCCGACGACGATCCCGAACCGTTTTCCTTTGAAACCCCAAGTTTAAAAGATCGCAAGCAGATCAATTGTTACATAACTTATACCAACCCAGAAACCCATGCCATTTTGGAAACCGGATTTGATCGCTCACCGTTATTTTCCGGGCGGGTTAAAGGCATTGGGCCGCGCTACTGCCCGTCTATTGAAGATAAAGTGAATCGGTTTCGGGATAAGGATCGTCACCAAATCTTCCTGGAACCTGAGGGATTCGATACTCGTGAAATGTATGTCAATGGCTATTCTACATCCCTGCCCGAAGATATTCAAATCAAAGGTCTTCGCACGATACCCGGATTAGAAAACGTGAAGCTTATGCGCGCGGGTTATGCCATTGAGTACGACTATTTTCACCCTTACCAGCTTCATCCAACCCTTGAAACCAAAAGCGTTGAAGGGCTTTATTTTGCCGGGCAAATCAACGGAACATCCGGTTATGAAGAGGCCGCTGCGCAAGGGATAATTGCCGGGATCAATGCAGCTTTAAAGGTAAAAGGCGAAGGGGAGTTTATCCTGAAGCGCTCCGATGCCTATATCGGTGTGTTGATTGACGACTTGATTACCAAAAATACCAACGAACCCTACCGAATGTTCACCTCTCGCGCCGAGCATCGAATTATTCTCAGGCACGACAATGCCGACCGTCGCCTTCGCGAAAAAGGCTACGCCGTCGGCTTGGTAAAGCAATCCGTCTATGATGCATTCCAAGAAAAACGAACCGGCATTGAACGCATCAAAGATTTCCTGGAAGAAAAAAAGCTGACTCCGAATGAAGTCAATCCTTATTTTGAAGCTTCAGGCACGCCGTTGCTTCAAAAAACCACGAAAGTAAAGGATATGCTTCGTAAGCACGAATACCCGTTCTCCAAAATGATTGAGGTGTTACCGGAGTTTCGAGAGCAAGTTGAATCCATTTCCAAAGACCCCAAAGTGTATGAACAGATCGAAATTGATATCAAATACGAAGGGTATATTCGCCGCGAAATGCTGCTGGCTGAAAAACTTTCCCGGTTAGAAGACATTCATATTCCTGATCAACTGGATTATAAACTAATCAAGGGGCTTTCTTCGGAGGCCAGGGAAAAATTGTTGAAGTTTAAACCCGATTCCTTGGGGCAGGCCTCACGAATTTCCGGGGTGAGTCCCTCCGATGTTTCGGTGTTATTGGTAAGATTAGGCCGCTAAACCATATAGCGGCCTGTTTTGATTTCTGATTAATAAGAATCGTATAAAATGTTTGCCCATTGATAAAAATATGGGCTGGGAATACCTAGTGAGTTATCATAAATACCTTCCCAGTCGCCATTTCCTGGCGTTGATGCCGAGCCATCGCCATTGGTATCGCCCTTTTTTATATCGTCTTTAAATGATGTGAAGTATACGCCTGTTCCATTGTAATTACCAATTTGTGAACCTGCGTCAATAAGCAACGTACTAGTTGGCGTAAACTTTACAACCACATCGTTTCCTAATGTCAGCGTACTTGATCCGTCGATATAAAGATCATTGTCATTGATAACATAAGCCACTTCATCTTCTTGCCAAGAGATACTTTTACTAATTTCGCCAATCGCATAAACAAAAATCCCGTTCTTGGTATTTGTAATGGTAGAACTATCAGGATTATGAAACACATTAGAATTGTCAAGATTGAACTCGGTACTTATTGAAAGCGGTAAGTTATTATCATAAAATACGTTACCGGTAATAACCGTACCAGATTCGGCTTGTGAGGCATCCAATGCGCCATAGTAAAAATCCCCGTCTTTACCACCCCTGTTATGCGCAAACTCGCAGTTGGTTACCTGGACATTCTGGCTGCCAAACAAGCTTAAAGTATACTTATAAGAACCATTTCCGCCATAATAAAACTTGCAATAATTAAATACGGATCCATTTTCATCATTTAAGTTGATATCATACCAATCTCCTCTAGCGGCCTGGGTGGCTGCGCCATCACCATTGGTATCGCCGCCATGTGTATCGTCTTTATAGGATGTAAAAATAATGGGATTCTCCGAAGTGCCATTGGCATTGATTGTCCCGCTGGAGCCCAGCACCAGATATGGACCATCGGATTGATGAAATTTAACAATCGTGCCGGGTTGAATGGTTAATGTGGCTTCTACATAAAAATCGTACTTACGAATAACATAAATGGTATCGCTGTACCAAGTTGTTGTGGAAATAATATTTGAAGTGATTTCTCGAACCTTTGCAGAAGTTCCGCCGTTATCCGGACCTGACGAATTGTCGTCATCGCATGACATAATTGGAAATGTTAATAATAAAAGCAGCAAAACAGTGATGGTGTTTTTTTTCATGGCAAAAGGGATATGTGTTATTAAAGAGTACCATATTATAAATTTACACAGGTTATTCAAAACATTTCAAGAACATTTCTAAGTTGAAAGTTAATAGGTTTGCGTTTGCCCTTTCTTGATTAATCCTTACCTTATTTAGGATTTTTAATCATTACAGAAGTTGTTTCACGTGTAACATTATTTGTGCTCATGCAAGCTGAAAAACAGAATACCTCTCAAGAAAATATCGCCGAAAGTTTTCTTCAAAATGAATTGCTTTATGGAAAAAACCCTGAAGAAGGCATCGTTGGGGTTCACCAAATTTCCGATACCCATGTCAGGATTTACAAACGCGATTGCAATGGCGTAACTTATTACGACGATCAATGCTTCCCCTTCTTTTTTATTGCCAAACCGCCATTTCTAAAAGGATTCAAACCCAAAGTGGGTAAAGGATTTTGGTTGAAAGAAATTTCGGGAGATAACTATTACAACCATCTGGCCATATTTAAAAGTTGGAAAGATTACCGGGCAGCAATGGATTATGCCTCTAACTTAAAACAAAAGTTAGGCTCTTCAGAAAACGATGTCTATACAAGCCTTGATGATTCCGGTAGCTGGCGCATTGATGAAATCTATACAAAAGGCGACGCCGCTTCTCAATATCTGCTTCAATCCGGAAAAACCTTGTTCAAAGGCATGACTTTTGATAATCTCCACCGAATACAACTCGATATTGAAACCTATTATGATGAAAAAGCTCAGCAAAAGTCCAAAAAAGCATTAGGTGAAGAACCGATCATTATTGTTTCGCTTTGCGACAACAAAGGCTGGGAAAAGGTCATTCATGCCAAGAATCAAACCGAAAAGCAGCTCTTAAACCAATTGGTGAGCATCATTCAGGAGTGCGATCCTGATGTGATTGAAGGCCACAATATTTTTGGATTTGATCTGCCGTTTATTTTGCGACGCTGCGAAATCAACCAGGTTAAGTTTAAGATTGGGAGGGATGGTTCGGTTCCACGCTCTTACCAGGCCAACATTCGTTTTGGTGAACGAACCATGGACTACATGTTTTGTGATATTGCCGGACGCCATGTTGTGGATACGTTTTTCCTGGTTCAAAGTTTTGATATGGCCAAGCGAGCCATGCCAAGTTATGGCTTGAAAGCTGCTGCAAAATATTTCGGTTTTGCTTCTGAGGATCGGACCTACATTGATCACACAGATATCGCTGAAGCTTGGGATAATGATCCCGATCGTTTGCTCAATTATGCCTTGGATGATGTCAGAGAAACCCGTCAATTGGCCGATTTACTATCCGGCAGTAATTTTTACATGTCGCAAATGATGCCGTTTTCATTTGCTCAGGTCTCTCGCATGGGCCCGGCAGCCAAAATAGAAGCGCTGTTTGTCAGGGAATACCTTCGCGAAAAACGCTCTATACCCCGACCTCAGATTGGCCAGCAGCAAACCGGCGGGTTTACAGAAGTCTTTTTAAAAGGGATTTTAGGGCCAATTGTCTATGCCGATGTAGAATCACTTTATCCTTCAATTATGCTTAGCTACGATGTTTGCCCGGAGTCGGATGAGCTAAAGCTTTTCCCGAAAATCCTCAAAGACCTTCGTTCTCTTCGATTTACAGCAAAGAACAAGGCCAAAGAAGAAAACAAAAAAGGGAACACCAACGCAGCCAGCAACTTTGATGCGATGCAGAATTCATTCAAAGTTCTCATCAACTCCATGTATGGTTATTTAGGATTCAATGCCGGTATATTTAACGATTATGAGCAGGCCGATCGGGTGACGACAACCGGGCAGGAAATTGCAAAAAAAATGATCTTTGAATTTGAAAAACGCGGCTGCAAAATCGTTGAAGTGGATACCGATGGTATTTTTTTAATTCCCCCAGATAGTGTTCAAACAGAAGAAGAAGAAATTCAAATGGTGGAAGAAGTTTCCAAAACCATGCCCGAAGGCATTCTAATTGGCTTTGACGGACGATTCAGAAAAATGATCTCTTATATGAAGAAAAACTACTTGCTTGTAGATTATAATGAGACTATAAAAATAAAGGGGTCTTCATTAGTGAGCCGAAGTGGTGAAAAATTTGGGCGCGATTTTGTTAAAGAAGGATTTAAAATGCTTCTGGATGAAAATATTCAAGGCTTGCACGAACTTTATATCCGATATAGAGATAAGATCATTCACCGCGAGATGGATGTGTCTGAATTCAGTCGAACCGAGACATTAAAATCAACTCTGGACGATTACATAAAAGATACACAATCCGGCAAACGCCAAAAAGCTGTTACATACGAGATTGTAAGACGCGACAAGCTGGATTTTTCCAAAGGATCAAGAATTACTTACTATATTGCCGGTTCCGGTTTAGCGAGCGGCGCTTTATTTAACAAAGGAAAACGCGTTGAAGATTGGGATTCAAATAGCCCGGACCAAAATATCGATTTCTATTTGAAAAGGCTGGATGAGTTTACTCAAAAATTTAGGCCGTTTTTTAAGGATTCCGATTACAGCAAAATCTTTACAGCAGACGAATTGTTTGGCTTTTCGCCGGATGGGATTGAATTGTTAAAAGAAATTAAACATAAAGACACGGCCGATTTAGGAGAAGAGGTACCGTTTTAGTAATGCAGTCGAAATTAAAAAAGCCGTCTATCAGAACAGAAGACGGCTTTTTTATTAACGCTGATAATGTTGTCCAATTAAGGCAAGCATTCACTAGCTTCAAAGTCAATATCGGTTACTTTTTCAAATATGTCTGTTTGCTGGCTTTCGACAATTTCCAAAGCTGATCCTGAATTCGATGTTGCTAAAGGCGTATATGTTATAGTTATTCTTCCATTAGTTTCATTGTATTCAAAAGAACCCTTTCCTCCCTGTAAATCGCTTGCATCATATTCTCCTTTAAATTGACTGGTAAATTCATAATCATCGCTTTGTACTTGCATATAGCAATCATTATTTTTTACCCAAATCTCGTATTCACTAAAATCAACTATTCTCAAGTATTCTTCAGCTTCAACATTTTTCCATGTTCCAATAAGGTTTGGGTTTTCTTTAAATGTTGTTCCTAGTGTGAAATCACCAGCATAAAAATCTAGTACATCATTATTATAAGCAGGTACCACAAGTTTTAATGTCTTTGGAGTTACACCTGTATTTACAGAGAATCCTACATTTAATTGATTACCTAAAAAATTAACAGTGATAGTATCCTCATATGGCGTTTGATACTCACCATCAATAACTTCCTGTGCAAATAACTGGTCAGGCCAAGGTTCTCCTGTTTCTTTCCATAATTCATAAATCTTTATAGTGTTATCTGTAATTTCCATCCATCTTTTTACCGTATCATTTGTTGTAGAAATCCATTTGCTGATTAATGCTTGATTTGTTCCACTTTCACCGGTCGGCGTATCATCTTCATCACACTCGGCGCCGGTTAAATGAAAAACGGAAAGGGTTAGCAGTAACACAAGCAGATACTTGAAATGGTTTTTTTTCATGATGTATGCCTCCATAGGTTTGGGTTAAGCTAAATTAGGTACTACTTTGGCGATCATTTCATAATAATTAATTCTGGTAAATTTCAGAAAAAAAAAGGCTACATCAAAGAGTAGCCTTTTGGATAGTTGAAATGTGTGTTACATCTATACTTCTTTATCAATTTTTAGTCTTTGAATTAAATACATTGGTTAGCTTCAAAGTCAATATCGGTTACTTTTTCAAAGATTATAACAACGTCTTCAACAACTTCTAAACCGGAAGTAACAATAGATGTTCTTGAGTAGCGTACGGTAATGGTTTGATTGATTTCATTGTAAGTTATTGTACCCTCGCCGCTATCAGCATCGTCTATTTGTGCTGTACCAGTTTTGGTTTGATGATTAAAGGTATAAGAATTTCCATCATCAAGATTGTAACAACTACCTCCCGATTCTGACCAAATTTGATATGTATTTTCATCAACAATTTCTAAATATTCACTTGGATAATCCATATTTTGCCAGGTTCCCTCAAGATCAACACATATGATAAATGTAGAGGGATCGAAATTGCTCCTAACAAAGTTCATAATTATTACTCCGTCATCTTCTTGAACTTCAACTCTCATTGTATCAACTGAGATTGAGTAATTAACGACTTGAGGACCATCGCCGGTATTTGCAATGGTGAACGATGTATCTGTTGACGTATAGCTTGATTTAAATTCTAGTTCGGTACAATTCTCACCAGCTTCTTGCTCCCAAACTGTAATGCTGTCATTAGTGATTTCTAACCATGTATCTGTAGTATCCGTATCCGATATCCATTTACCAATAGCATCTTGATTAATGCATAACTTAAATGATGATGGATCAAAATTTGTTTTTGTAAAAATAATCGTATTCGTTCCACCTTCGCCATCCGGCGCTACAATGGTCATGGTGGTTCCATCAACTGAGAATGAAACGGTTACATCTTCACCATCGATTTCTTCATCAATTTTAATGGAATCTTCCGTAGCGGAATACGTGGATGTAAAGACGTGTTCAACACATGTTTCACCGGCTTCTCGTTCCCAGACACTTATTTTATCCGTAGTGATCTCAAGCCAAGTAGTATCAGTTGTACCTTCCGAAATCCATTTTCCAATGGCTTGCTCAATAGCCGATAGCTCATCATCTTCATCACAAGCTGTTACTACAAATCCGAATACCATTAAAGTTATTAGCAGCAAAAAGTGGTGGAACATTGATTTCATTATAAGCCCTCCATAATTGGAATGTCTTGGTTAAAATTATTGCCAGTTTTTTAAAATGCTTTTGAATCCTGAAGTATATGAATAAAAGTAATTAATAAATGGTTTAATCGTTGAATTATTTAAAAATAATATCTTTTACCATTTCTTTCCCTATGGATTCATTTAACTGAACCATAATGAGTTTTTTCTTAAAAATCAGTTCGTTTCGCCATGCTGAGTTTTTAACTTTTACAAACAGTATTCCGTTAAAAATCTTTTCTACTTCTGAAACTTGATTGATGTGAGGTCCAACGACATTTGCCCAGACTTGAACCGTTTTGTAATCGCGAGCACATTTTTCAAGACCGAGATTTTTGTATAAGGTTTTTAAAACTGAATCAAACTTATTTGGATTTTCAACATATGACATAATTCAACCTTCAACCAGTAAATCAGTGATATGAACTTGATTAACGTTGGGGAATCGTTTTCGCTCTGTAGTTGTAATGAAGGTTTGCCCTCCAATTCCTTTCTCGAGAAAGTTAATAAGTTCACCCGATCTTTCATAATCTAATTCACTGAAAACATCGTCAAGCAAAAAAATGGGTTTATCGCCAAGCATTTCCTGCATGTAAAGATGCTGAGCGATTTTTAAACAAACCACAAATGTCTTATGCTGACCTTGCGAGGCAAATTTTTTTAAGGACATCTCATTGATTCTAAATTCCAGATCATCACGATGCGGTCCAAACAGTGTTGTTCCGCGGCGAATTTCATCGGTTTGAATCGTAGAAAACCTAGCTTGGATTTTTTTTTCAATACTTTCTGTATCTTCACCCTTTGATAGACTTAAGCCACATTCGTAGGTTAGATCAGGCAGTTCGGATAAATTGCTAAACTGTGCATAAGAATCAAGTAAATGGGCTCTGAATGTTTCACAGAATGTAAGCCTTTGATGAATGATCCTTGAGGAAATGGTAGCCAAAACTTCAGTAAATGAATGTAATTCCGGTCTAAACTTTCCGGTATGTTTTACCTCCGATAACAATCGGTTTCGTTGCAATAAGCTTCGTTTATAATTAAGCAGATCTTTTAAGTAGGCTTTGCTGGTTTGTGAGAGCGAGTTATCTAAAAATCGCCTTCTTTCTTGTGGACTTCCTTGGGTAATGCTAATATCGTAAGGAGAAAGAGATACGCACGGATAATCGCCAACGATTTCTGAAAATGTTTCTAATCGGGTTTTATTTACAAATACATGTTTACCTTCGGAAGGAGAGTAATATACTCTTACGGAACTTTGGAACTGATCTTGCCGCTTAAACGATGCTTTAATCTCAAAAAACGGATCATTGAATCTTAATGTCTCCTGATCTGAAACCGTTAAAAAACTTTTAGTTAACATGGCGTAATGAATGGCTTCAAGGATGTTGGTTTTTCCTGAGCCATTTTTCCCATAGATGATATTTATGGATTTTTCCGGGGAGTAAGTTGTAAGAGCATGAGCACGAAAAGACTGGATTGATATATGGTTTAAATACAATCGCCCTCCGGTTTCTTTATATAGAATGGGATTAAACGTTTATTCTAACCGGCATAATCAACATTAACAAATCTTCTTCAGGCTCTTTGTCATAAATGGGCTTTAAAATCGTTGCTCGTGTTGACGTGCTAAATTCAAACTCAATTTCTTCTGTTTCAATATGCGTTAGCGATTCTTCCAGAAATTTTGAGTTAAATCCGATTTTTATAGACTCGTTGCTATAATCGCAAGTTAAGGTTTCTTCTGCTGAGGCGCCTTCATCAATATTTTCTGCAGATAGATCAACACTGTTTTGTTCGATGTTTAAGCGAACATCGCCTCTGGAAGAAAATTGTGAAACTCTTTTTACCGAACTTAACAGGTTTGAGCGATTAACCAGCAGTTTTTTATCATTTTCAAGTGGTATAACCGCTTCGTAATTCGGATAACTTTCAGAAATCAAACTAGCTACCAAAATTGTATTGTTTGTTTCAAAGCTTATTCTCAGGTTTTCCGTATCAATGGATATTTGTACGTCTTCATCCACAATAAGCTTATCTACAATATTTAAAACGCGAGAAGGTATAATAATTTGATGATTTTTTTCAGCGCCGGTTTCATGTTGTTTTGAAAGCTTTACCAATCTATGTCCGTCCGTTGCAACAAACCTTAACAGGCCGGGTTCAATTTCCAATAAAACACCGGTCATTGAGAGCCTCATGGAATCTTTACTCGTAGCAAACAATGTTTTATTTATTAAATCCTTTAAAAGCAGCCCACCGAGTTTAAAAGCGATGTTATAGTTTAGTTTTTCTTTATGCCGTTCATCCAAAGCTTTTCTGGCAGAGATCATGTATTTACCGCGATCGGTTTTAATAATCAGGCTGTAATCCTTATCGGAATCCTTTTTATCAATATTAAACTCAGCCTCGGTATCATAAAGACTTTTTAAGGTATCTTGAATTTTTTTTGCTTGTACGGAGATTGCGCCAACATCTTTGGATGAAATCTTTGCAAAGGTAGACATCTCAACATCCCCATCTGTAGAGAACAAGTACAGTTTCTCATAGTCAATTTTCATCGCCACATTTTCGTAACGAGGGTCGGCAGCTTTTAGCGGCAAGGCTAATGTGACTTTATTCACAGCCTCTGTTAAATCTTTAATATGAGATGAAAAGATCATTCTACGTATAATTAGTTTTTAATTGATCAGAATATGTTGAGTTTACTGTTAACACTGTGGATATCTGGATAACCGGTTTTAAAACGTCCTTAAACTATTGTTTTTTATTTGCTTACAAGTTTTGTTGAAAACTAGAATTAAGTGGATAACCTGTTAATTTAAAGCTTAAATACCCACAGTTTTTTTACAGGTTTAATAATTTACATTTTTAGGAACACTTCATCAACAATACAATCAACGTAAATCAGTATTCTTAATAACGTCTTATAAACATATTATTCACATTCAGGATGAGCGGATGAATTGATTGAAACTAAGAAAAACGTTTTCTAAGTTTCAGTTGATAACGTTCAAATGGATTGAAGCTCGATTTTTTTCTTCAGGTCCTGAATATTTGAGCCAATTTCAAATGAATTTTTTATTTCTTTTTCAATGGTGTTTACGGCATGGATAACCGTGGAGTGATCGCGACCCCCAAAATACAAACCAATCGTTTTATAAGAAGAGCCTGTGAGTTCCTTGGATAAATGCATGGCTACTTGCCTGGCAAAGGCGATCTCTTTTTTACGAGATTTTCCTTTCATTTGATTGGAAGACACGTTGTAAAAGTCGCACACAACTTTTTCTATAACATCGATGGTAATGCTTCGAGTGCGTTCTCTAATAAGGTCTTTTAAGACAATTTTAGTCAAGGCAAGATCAATATCTTTATCTTTTTTGTATAACGATGATGTGGCTAAAAGCTTCACCATACATCCTTCCAATTCTCTGATATTATGCTTGACATGAGTTGCAATGAATTCAATGACCGGTTCGGGAAAATTCGAGCCATTATCAGCCAGCTTTCTTTGAAGAATTGCACGACGGGTTTCATAATCGGGCTGCTGCAAATCAGCCGAAAGTCCCCATTGGAATCGAGAAAGCAAGCGCTCTTCAAGACCCTTTAATTCTTTTATAGGCCGATCTGAGGATAGAACAATTTGCTTGTTGGTTTGATGCAACGCATTGAAGATATGAAAGATTTCTTCCTGAGTTTTTTCCTTACCTTCAAAAAACTGAATATCATCAATAATGAGCAGCTCAACATTTCTATAAAGGGACGAAAAATCCTGTACCCGACCATTTTGAATGGCGCTAACGAATTCAATAGTAAATTTCTCACTGGAAACGTACAAAACCATGTTTGTACGCTTATGCAATCGCGCATAATTGCCAATAGCCTGAACCAAATGGGTTTTTCCTAAACCAACGCCACCATAAACCACCAAAGGATTAAAGGAGTTTTTACCGGGCGATTCGGCAACGGATTTTGCAGCGGCAAGCGCTAATGCATTACAATCGCCTTGAATAAAATTATCAAATTGGTACTTTGGGTTTAAAAAGCTTTCAAACTTTTGAACATTCGTTTTAAAATGAGAGGTTTGTTCCTGAAGCTTTGCACCATTTGTTGAAATTTCTTCAGGCGGTGGCAAGTCGGTTTTCTGCTGAGGTAATTCAAGAGTTACCGGTTGATACGGGGATTTTTGTACAACCACTGAATAGGTTAACTTTGCATTTTCTCCGATAACTTCAATGATCGTTCGTTTTAATAGGGCATAGTAATTTTCTTCTATCCATTCATAAAAAAATTGACTCGGTACTTGAATGGTCAATTCCTCATTTGTCAGCGATAATGGGACAATTGGTTTAAACCAGGTATTGAAACTTTGTGGGTTGATTTTGTTATGAATCTTTTCCAGGCATAATTTCCATATCTCTTCTGCAGATGCATTTGATGAAGGCATGCTTAAAGCTTGAGATCGTGTTGATTCGGGATCAGTTTCTTTCATCAGCGAAAGCTAGAGTTAATATTAACAATTATTTAAACCTCAAAGCTATCAACATCTTAAGACGCTTTGTTGGTAAAATTATTATAAATATTGCAAGGATAAATTAAAGGCTTATTGATAAAAATCACAAGTTATTAACATTCAGCGTGTATTTATAACTTATTTTAATGTATGAACTTAAAAGGATTCTCCAGAAAATGTCCGTTTTGCAGTGTTTTAAAACGGAGAATAAAAAACCTAACTTTAACCGACACGATTAAAGTTTTCAACAAGTTATCCACATTTGATAAACGTGTGTTTATAGACCAAACCCCATGATTAAAAAATAAAATTAGGGTTGAGGCAGGACCTGTGAACAGGATAAGAAAAAGATAGTAACATCCAAACTTGTTTTTGAAAAAACGTTGTTTTATCTTCACCCTATTTTCCCGTAATATAAAATTCGGTAAAGATGAAACGTACGTATCAACCTCATCAGCGAAAGAGGCGCAATAAACATGGTTTTAGGGCAAGGATGGCAACGAAAAACGGAAGACGAGTGATATCGGCAAGGCGTTCAAAAGGTCGGCAAAAAATTTCGGTGAGTTCTGAATCCAAGCATAAAAAGTAAGGGTTAGATGAACGGCGGCGATGCCACTAAATCAAAGCTTGTAACTTGGAAGAAAAGGGATCGGGCGTTAAACAAACGCTAAAAAAATATGAAATCCTTAGATCAAAGATTCTCATAAAAAAGGTATTTGAATCCAACTTATGTGTCAGGTCGTCATTTATTAGATCGAAGTGTATTTGGGTTAAGTGTAAAGGCTTCAAAAAACAGCAGCCAAAAGTTATATTTACAGTAAGCAAGAAATTTGTAAAAAAGGCCGCTGAAAGAAATTATATTAAACGAAGATTAAGAGAAGCATACCGTCGGGAAAAATATGCGTTAATGATTGATGAATTATATGAAGGTCGCCAAGATCAAGTATTGTTGATAGCATTTATGGTTCAGGTTTCGGCTTCAACGCCGCTGAAAAATTACGATTTTAATACATCCATGAAAACATGCTTGATGAATATTAGAAAAACACTGCTTGGAAACGGGAAGATTTGATTAAAGTATGGCAACGTTTTGGGCTGTTATTAATAGCATACCTATTCTATTAATACACATTTACAGAAAATTAATTTCCCCTCTTTTCCCGCCTTCGTGCCGTTTTACACCGACTTGCTCAGCGTATGCCCTTGAGGCATTTAAAACACACAATTTTTTTTATGCAACTTGGCTAAGTGTTTGGAGGATTCTAAGATGCAATCCATTTGTTAAGGGTGGTTACGACCCTGTTCCAAAGCCAAAACAATAAATTCTCATATTCCAAAGCCACAATTTTAAAAATCTGATGGACAGAAATTCTTTTATAGGGTTTATTTTGATAGCAGTTGTAATGATCGTTTGGTTTCAAATGATGACGTCGCCAAAGCCCGATCAAATCCCTCAAGAACAACAACGGATTGAATCGTTAGCCAATGCCCTGCAGTCGGACTCGTCGCTAATCAATGACTCGCTGGCTCAACAACAAAAAAATGAGAAGCTGGGGGCATTAAGCGCGTTCTCAAAAGGCAGTGAAGAAAAAATCACTATAGAAACCGACCTGTTTAAGATTGATCTTTCTTCAAAAGGCGCTACCATCAGATCGTTTGTTCAGAAAACCTATTTTGACTACAACATTAAGCCTTTTGATCTTGTCACTAATGAGAAGGGTGCGCTTTCGTTGTTGTTTGCGACACGCGATGGGAAAGTTATTAATACCAACGATGTTTATTTTAAAACAAAGCTTCAAGAAAAATCATACAGAATTTCCGGCGAGCAAAAGCTTAAAGTCCCATTTGAGCTTGTAGCTGAAGATGGCAAGCGTATTGAAATCATATATACATTTGCTGGAGATTTATACGAATTTGGATTTGAAACCAATTTAAGCGGTTTTGGCAACTATGTTTCCGGTAATGAATACCAGGTGGTTTGGACTGGCGGTTTGGCCAACGCTGAAAAAAATATTGAAGATGAAGCTCTAAATGCTTCGGCTGATGCCTATTTGGGCGGAAGTTTACTGAAAGTTGACGCCAGCGATGTTGAAGAAGTTTTTAAAGAGCAGCCATCGGGAAATGTTCGCTGGATATCGGTTAAGAGTAAATATTTTGTCGCTTCAGTGATCTCAAAAGATCAAACTGAGGGCGCCTATATAGAAGGCAGCAGAAACTCCAATGAACCAACGGAGGTTTTTGAAGACTACACGGCTGCCTTAAAACTTAAAATGCCTTACGATCAATCCACGGTTAATAATCGATTCAGCGTCTACATCGGCCCATTAAAATATAATTTGCTAAAAGCAACCAATTCCGATCTGGAGAAAATTATAGATTTCGGTTGGGAATGGCTTACCCGACCATTTGCTGAATATTTGATTCTCCCCATATTTAACCTGATGGATAATCACATTACAAACTATGGATTGATTATCATCCTGTTTGCTTTGATTATTAAGGTGATCACCTATCCATTAACCATGGCATCAACCAAGTCCATGAAACGAATGGCTGAACTCCAGCCCCAGTTAAAAGCCATCCAGGAAAAGTACAAAGACAATCCTGCTAAATTACAATCTGAAATAGGCAATATCTATAAAGAAGCCGGAGTAAACCCTTTAAGCGGATGTTTGCCCACGTTAATTCAAATGCCGCTCTTATTTGCCATGTTTTATGTGTTTCGTTCATCCATTGAATTGCGTCAGCATGGATTTTTGTGGATAAACGATCTCTCGGTGCCCGATTCGATTTTAGATCTGCCTTTTAACATTCCGCTTTATGGCGATCACGTTTCCATCATCCCGATTTTGATGGGTATTGCGGTCTACGGTCAGCAAAAGTTAACCCCAACCACTCAGACCAACGACCAAATGAAATTTTTGCTGTACCTTTTTCCGGCTATGATGTTGTTATTCTTTAATAATTTACCATCTGGCTTGGGTCTGTATTATTTAATGTTTAATGTCTTTAGTATTGCTCAGCAATTTTACATTAACCAGACCACCGAAAAAAAACCGGTGGTTATGAAACAAACTCAAAAACCCAAACCCAAATCCAGAACAAAAAAACGAAAAAAAGCCGGAACAGCTTGATCGGGCATGTCGTTGAACAGTTGATTTGATCCCACATATTTTTTCATGATGATTGAACAGCTTTATGAGGTTGATGTATGGCTTTTCCGATTAGGTAATGAAGCATTTGCCAGTCCGTTTATGGACTGGTTTATGGTTTTTTTAACAAAGTTCAAACAATCCTGGCCAATTGCAGCCTTTTCTGCCGGCTTTGTGTTGTATCGTCGTAAATGGGATGGCCTTGTCATTATTCTTTTATGCGGGCTTGCCATTGGTATTGCCGATCAAACGGCATCGGGATTTTTAAAGCCGTTCTTTGAACGCGTTAGGCCTTGTCATGCTTTGGAAGATGTCAGGCTGATTATCAGGCAGGTGCGTTCATTCTCGTTTGCATCATCGCATGCCGCAAACACGGCAGCAGTAGCAACGGTGATCTGGTATTTTTTCTTTTCTTCAAATTGGTGGGATAAAAGCTTTGCACTATTTTTAGCGATCTATGCGCCATTAGTTGCATTTTCACGTGTTTATGTCGGCGTGCATTATCCCAGCGATATTGCAGCGGGAATTATAATCGGGATTTTAAGCGGTTCATTGGTTTATATTGCGTATAGCTATGTCATTAAAAATGTGGTTCAACTTAACCGCGAAAAAGAAAAACCTGTATAAATTGTCTAAAACCAATCTCCAAAAATCATTTATAAACCCTTCTCAACATATTCTAAAATAGGGAAAATGCCGGCTAGTCATAAAATCGATTTCAACGCTAAACTAATTGTAACAACTTGGGAAGGCGAAGCAGTTGATCAGGATTTTATTGAAGCCATAAAATTGTATCAAAAAAACCTCCAAAATAAACCCGAGTACATAGAGTTTAATGAGGTGGTAAATTTCACCAAAGTAACCAACATTAAACTAACCATAAACGGCTTAAAAAAACTGGGCGAATTGGCCTCTAGCACCGACCTGGATAAGCATCCTCGTAAGCTGGCCTTTATCGTTAGCTCAACGCGTGCTTATGGATTGGTTAAATTGTATGAGCTCTACAGGAACTTTTCAAAAAAAGCCAACAAAATGATACGGGCATTTATTAATGAACACGAAGCTTACGATTGGCTTAAAATAAAAGAATAAAGACGCCCTCAGGCGTTATTAAAACTGAAACACAATGCCCACGTTGGTTTTGGTATCGGTGAGTTTAATGCCATCGGCCGGTTTTGAGTCATATCGGATTTTAACGGTTGCGGTAAAACACACAAACGTTGTGATTGGTAAGTTCAACGTGTTTTCATTCAACAGTCGATAATCCGAAAACGACGTCATCAAAGGCTGATAGTAAATCACGCCGGTTAACGATGCTTTCGATGCGAACTGTTGAACCACAGAAATGTAATTGCTCCACCTGCTCCCGTGCACAATTCTTGGATGTAAAGCATCAGAGGGTAAATTGTAATTTTCATGTTCGAACATAAACGAAGTTCCGAACCTTAACGCGCGGTGTTTTGCGTGAATCAATGAAAAAAGCAACCCGGCGCCAATAAGCTCGCGGTTATTGATGCGAAGTTTTTTATCCAGGTTAATTTGGCCATACAGCTCAGAACTGATCAAGTTGTTCAATCCATAGGTATTTCGGATATGAAGTAACTGTTCGTTTATCAGCCGTTCGCCCTCAGCCCACTCATATTCATTTTCAAAGATAAAGAATGTGGTTGCCTTGCCACTTGTCCAGTTCATCCGTCCATTAACATTCAAAATAACTTGCTCGGCATTTCCGGTTTTGAATGTTCCGCTCAGCTCTATAAATGTTGAAAGGCCATCATCTTCGTCATTGCTTCTAAATTTTTCGGTGTTAACCTGGGCTAGAGCATCCGAAACGCTTAAAAGGAATATCCAGAGATAAAGTAATTTCATAGGCTAATAATCCTTGACATATCTAAGAATGGATGATGAAATCCGGTGGATTCAATTCAATTATTTCTTAAAGAAACGGTGATTATAATTAAAACTCAATTAAATCCATCAGAGGTTTGTTGAAATGTTGTGGATTGTGCTAAATTGAGACGCATAAAGAACAACCTGAAACCTTATAGCCATGTTGGAATCCTATCTTCCCATATTTGCTATTGTTTCCCTTGCAATTATTTTAGGCGCGGTACTTTTAAGCCTAAGCAAATTGATAGGCCCAAAATTATCTAATCCAACAAAACTTACCCCCTACGAATCCGGAATTGAACCGGTCGGAAATACCCGGCTTCGAATCACGGTTAAGTTTTACCTTGTCGCCATGATCTTTATCATATTTGATATTGAAGTGGTGTTTATGTACCCGTGGGCGGTTACGTTTCGTGATTTGGGAGTACTTTCAGGGTTGTTGCCAATGATCACATTTGTGGTCATTTTGCTTGTTGGGTACGTGTATATTCTCAGAAAAAAAGGATTGGATTGGGATTAACGACCGATTTAGCGCTTCGTTATGTTTAAGTATGTGGATATAAAGGTTATAAACTGGATTTTGGAAAGGATTGAACATTCATGGCAAATCTTCACTCAACCGGTGACGGCTTTTTAACAACCACGCTTGATGCGATTACCAACTGGGGTCGGGCGAATGCAATTTGGCCAATGCCTATGGGATTGAGCTGTTGCGCGATAGAGATGATGGCTATGGCCGGACCAAGGTATGATGTGGCGCGTTTTGGAGCCGAAGTCTTCCGGTTCTCTCCACGCCAATCCGATTTGATGATTGTTGCAGGTACGGTAACTTACAAAATGGCTCATGTGGTTAAAACCATATGGGATCAAATGCCTGAACCTAAATGGTGTATTGCCATGGGCGCTTGCAGTTCAAGCGGGGGAATGTTTCGCTCATACCCTGTGGTGCAGGGCATAGACCAGTTTCTACCGGTTGATGTATATGTTCCCGGATGCCCGCCCCGTCCCGATGCCGTAATTCATGCTGTTATGGAAATCCAGCAAAAAATCAATCGTCAAAAAGATTCGTTCCGCGATGCACTGCTGGCTAAAGACCCAAATGAGCTTCTTCCAACGGAGGCTTTTGAGCAAAAAGAACCCATGAAACATGTCCATTAAAAATCATGAATTTTAATCAAATCGTTACCACATTAACGTCAGGATTTAGTGAGGCAATTTTAAGCACGGACGAATTTAGAGATGAACTCACGTTTATGGTAAAGCCCCAATTTATCAAAGATGTGTGTTTATGCCTGAAAGATGATTTAGGATTCGATCTTTGTAGTGATATTTGTGGGGCTGATCGCTTCACGGACGATGATCGTTTTGAGGTTGTGTATAATCTCTTTAATACTGGGGAAAAAATCAGGATACGGTTGAAAGTCAGGGTAGATGAATCGGATCCACATGTGCCAAGTGTTGTGAGTGTTTGGGAGTCAGCGAATTGGTACGAACGTGAAACTTACGATATGTATGGGGTTGTGTTTGAGGGACACCCCGACCTTCGGCGAATCTATATGCCCGAAGATTTTGAATACTACCCACTGCGAAAAGAGTTTCCTTTAATTGGCATTCCGGGAAGTATTCCTCTGCCAGAGATAGAAAAAGCCGCTCAACAAAAAGACGCCGGTGAGGCGTATAACAATCAGGAGCGAATATAAATGATCAAACATTCATCGGTTGATGTTGTCTGTGGGTTTGAGCAATTACGAAAACCTACGCTAAAGCCCAAAGAGCGAAAACGCTATCGTAAAAAGATTTATGAGGTTTTGGAGGATCGGGATACCACCATCATAATGGACGATGATGATCCTCTTGAGCAGCGCATGGTTTTAAACATGGGCCCTCAACACCCGGCTACGCATGGCGTTTTACGGGTGGTTCTTGAACTGGATGGCGAGCATGTAACAAAAGCCGTTCCTGAATTGGGTTATTTGCATCGGGCGATGGAAAAGCTCGCTGAAAACAAATCCTATCATGAGTTCATGCCTTATACCGACAGGCTTGATTACATGTCGCCTTATTCCAACAATACCGCCCTTTGTTTGGCCGTTGAAAAACTGGCCGGTATTGAAGTGCCGGAACGCGCCACGTACATTCGCACCATCGCGTGTGAACTGGCCAGAATTTCGTCGCACTTGCTTTCTATTGGTGCGTTGGTGATGGACACCGGAGCGATTAGCGTCTTTTTATGGACATTCGAAGAGCGGGAACGGCTATATGATATTTTTGATCTCATGACCGGCGCACGATTTACCATTTCGCATTGCAGGGTTGGCGGCGTAGCTTCTGACTTTTCAAAGGACTGTGTACAAGCCATTGTTTCGTGGTTGAAGGCATTTAAGCCTAAAATAGAGGAGTGGCGAAAGTTGCTGGATAGAAATCGAATTTTTATTGAGCGTTTGGAAAGCGTTGGAGTGATTTCAGCGGAAGATGCGTTGCAAATTGGGTTTTCCGGGCCTAATCTTCGAGCCAGCGGTGTGGATGTAGACTTGCGCCGCGATGAACCATATATGGCGTATTCGGATTTTGAGTTTGAAGTACCGATCCTGGAAAATGGCGATTCCTATGCTCGCTACCTGATCAGGATGCAGGAAATGGAACAGAGTATTCGGATCATAGAACAAGCCCTGCGCAATTTACCCAAAGGCGATGTTCGTACAGATGATGCAAAACGTGCCTTCCCCTGGAAAGATGAAATTTACCACTCGATGGAAGGGTTAATTCATGATTTTATGATGACAGATACCGGAATCGAGTTACCAAAGGGCGAGATTTACCATGCCATTGAAGCGCCAAAAGGCGAGCTGGGGTTTTACATTCAATCCGACGGAAAAGGCATGCCTTGGCGTTTAAAAATTCGCAGTCCGTCGTTTTGCAATCTCCAGGCCTTATCAAAACTTTGTGAAGGAAGCATGATTGCCGACGTGGTTATTATTATCGGCTCGATTGATCCGGTCATGGGCGAGGCTGATAAGTAAGAATCACTAATCAGTTTTTGTTTGCGGCACGTAAGTTGAGAGGTTGACGGTTAAAATCCATCAAGCATAATGAAGACGACCCTTTGGTTTTGGGATTGATCGGCCAAGTTGAGTGGCTGTTTCTATCCATTCGTGTATGATGACTTCTACATTTTGCAAAGCTTCCTGATAGGTTGCGCCATCGGCCATGCAACCGGCAAGTTCAGGCACTTCAGCTATAAATGTATCATCTTCAGCGCTCCAGTAAATGATTATTTCATATTTCCTATCCATGCTAGTCTTTAAATCTAATTTGATATTTCAATAAAATAGTTCTTACTTGTTTAACTTGGTAAGGTTTTCCTTTACCTTTTTTAGGTTGCAGGTTAATAATTTCTTCGATATCGTTTTTTGAAAAAATGTGATGATCTCCTTTAACACGTTCATCAAACCCAAGTCGCTTCAATAAAGCACATAAAGATTCAAACGATACATTTGAATCTGATTTACGCATTAAAATATGTTCATAAAGCTTTTCAAGCTTACTCATTTCCAGCCATTAAACTTATAATAAAAGAATCCATGAAAATACATTTCATTGTGAATCTTCCTGTTCTAATTGAAAATACGGATTCCTACCCAGTATAAAAATTTGAATTTGGTTTGGGGTTTTAGCATTGGTTTAGCAAAAAACTCGCATTTTGAAAGGTATTTTAACGCCATATTCAATCTTGAAAAGTATGCGGTAATTTTTAATGTCATTTTTCAATTAAGTTCAATAGTTGTAGATATTAAAGCATTTATTTAATGCGTAAGTTTGTTATAAGTTTTTAAAAATAGAATTACCTTTTAATTGCTAAGAATAACATTGTAATTACAACTTTACTTGGAAATGAAGCCAAGCTTAAACATACCTCATACTTCCAATCACGGCGACAGCCAAACGATGCCGGAAGGTTTGCAGGTGTTTGAAACGCAAAACACCCGAAATCCCTCCGAAATTGTGTTTAATGATGATGATCTGGCCAAAATTGAAGAGTTTAAACGTCGGTACCCAAACCAAGAAGCGGCTGTAATGCCTACTTTATGGTTGGCTCAGGAGAAGTTTGGCTGGCTTTCCCAGGAATCCATTGAACTTGTGGCTGATACGCTTAACATGCCTCATGCCGATGTATTTGGCGTGGCATCGTTTTACACCATGTACTTTAAAAAACCAAAGGGCAAGCTACATGTAGCGGTTTGCACCAACATTAGCTGCCAGTTGTGCGGCGGATATGAGATTTACAACTTTATTCGCCAAACCTTTGGCTTGGAAAACGGGGAAGTAACCGGTGATGGAAAACTCTCACTGGAAGAAGCCGAATGTTTGGGAAGTTGCGGAACAGCTCCTGTGGCTCAGATCAATAATGGCGATTATATGGAAAATTTAACGCTTGAAAAATTCAAGGCCTTTTTGAAAGACAAAGGCATTTTATAAGGCATGCAGACGGGATTTGAAACATACAAACCGATGATTTTAAACGGCACGCCGGATTTGCATCAGATTGAAGTCTATGAGGCGGAAGGTGGTTACGAGGATCTCAAAAAAGCGCTGCAAATCCCCCGATCTGAACTCGTTGAAAGCGTCAAAAAATCGGGCTTGCGAGGGAGAGGCGGCGCAGGTTTTTCTACCGGTATGAAATGGAGTTTCATCGGTAAAGATAAACCGCGTTACCTTATTGTTAATGGCGATGAGTCCGAGCCCGGTTCGTTTAAAGACCGCCAAATTTTTGAGTTTAACCCGCATTTGTTGATTGAAGGCTGCCTGATCACCGCCTATGCATTGGAAATCAAAACGTGCTACATATACATTCGGGGCGAGTATGCCAAATGGATCAGAATTGTTGAAGATGCGCTAGCGGATTCCCGAAAAAAAGGGCTGGTTGGCAAAACGCTGCCCGGTTCGGATTTCTCTGTGGAAATCTATGTTCATAAAGGCGCCGGAGCTTATATCTGCGGAGAAGAAAGCGCCTTGATGAATTCAATTGAAGGCAAACGCGCCTACCCCCGCCTGAAACCGCCGTTTCCGGCCGTGGTTGGTTTATGGGGAAAACCTACTATTATTAATAATGTGGAAACCATTACCAACATCCCTTTAATTGTTCGCTTAGGCGCAGAGAATTATGCAAAGATTGGCGCGCCGGATCATCCCGGCCCGATGCTGTATGGTTTAAGCGGGCATATTAATAAGCCGGGCATCTATGAACTCCCTTCAGGGATGCTAATCTCTGATTTGATCTACAAGATTGGCGGCGGGATTCCAGACGGCAAAAAACTCAAAGCTGTAATCCCCGGTGGATCATCCATGCCAATATTGCGCGCCGATATGATCGATGGCGTTACAATGAACGCGGAAAGTTTAAAAAAAGCCGGCACATCAATTGGCACGGCCGGAATGATCATCATGGATGAAGATACCGACATAGTTGAAGCAGTGGCGCGCCTGACCCATTTCTATCATCATGAATCGTGTGGCCAGTGCACGCCGTGCCGGGAAGGCACCGGTTGGATTGAAATGATCTATCAAAAATTTCTTCGTGATGAAGCCGAGCCCAGAGATATTGACTTGCTTCTGAGCATATGCAAGCAAATGGAAATGCGCACCATTTGTGCACTGGCTGATGGCGCAGCATGGCCGGTTCGTTTCAGCATAGAACGCTTCAGGGAAGAGTACGAAAAGCATTGCAAAAAACCTGAATCCCCGGGTTGGAATTACAAAATGAGAGCCGTAAGTGGCGTTTAACTGTTATGGCAAAAGAATTACAGGTTTATGTAAGCACGGAAAATGGTCGTGAAAACAGGCAAATTTGGGCAGAGTCTTTTTACAGGCCCAGTGTCTATAAAGCAAAATTGTCTGTCAAACTTGATGAAGCTCTTGAGGAGGAAGATGCTGAGCATTTGGAGCAAAAATTACTTAGGGTTTTGGAAGAGCGCTTAAAACATGATTTTAAACGCATGATGGAAGATACTGAGGAAAACGACGGTTTTTTGGAGGCGGGGGCGTTAGCCAAACTTTCCGATAAACTTTCACGATATGTTGAGCGAACGATCAAACCCTACAAAATTGCGGTTTGGGAAACCGGCATTGATTAATGTTTACAAAAGGGTTTAAATTTTTTTGCCATGCGCGAGTCGTTGGATTTTCATATTTCATTAGAAAACAAGTGATATGGCTTTTAGCTGTTTTGCATTCATGCCGAAAACCAAATTATTGGATTAAAAGACGTTAACTGTTAATCAATTCATGCCAACAATTTACATAGACGGCAAACCATGCCAGGCTGAGCTTGGCCAAACCATTATTGAGGTGGCTGATGGTATAAACAATGGTGGGAAACAGATTGTGGATATCCCTCGATTTTGTTACCATCCCACGCTTTCGATTGCAGGGAATTGCCGGATGTGTTTGGTTGAAATGGGGCTTCCCAAAAAGAAGAAAGACGGCGGATTCGAAACGGATGAACATGGCCGGCCATTAACTCAGTGGATGCCAAAACTTACCACGGCCTGCTCAACTGAAATTTGTGACGGCATGCATGTGCGAACTCATCACACTTCGGAAAGTGTAGCTGAAGCTCAAAAAGGGGTTCTGGAATTTATTTTGATCAACCATCCTTTGGACTGCCCGATATGTGACCAGGCCGGTGAGTGCCCTTTACAGGAGATCACCTACACATATGGCCCGGAAGGCTCGCGTTTTGAGTTTGAAAAAGTCCATAAACCCAAGCGCATGGCATGGGGATCAAAAATCACATTTGATGCCGAGCGTTGCATCAATTGCACGCGTTGCGTGCGGTTTTATGATGAATACACGCAAACCCATGAATTGGAAATTGTTCAGCGCGGTTGGAACAATTACCCGGCTCTTGCACCCTCGGCAAATCTTGATCAAAATCCCTACGCTATGAATGTGATTGATCTTTGCCCGGTTGGCGCATTGACAAGCGCCGATCATCGGTTTAAAGCACGGGTTTGGGAAATGTCGGCCACCGACACGATTTCTGTTCAAGATGCGCGATGTTCATCCATAAGGCTTTGGGTGCGTGATAACCGGGTTATGCGAATTACGCCAAGAGAAAACCCATTGGTCAATGGCTATTATATTGCCGATGACGATCGATTGAATTATCAATGGATCAACGATAACCGGTTGGATGGTCCGTCGTTGAAGGTTAATCAAGAGCAACAAACGGCATCATGGCCTGAGGCCATAGAAGCCGCAGCCAAGTCTATAAAATCTTACCCACCGGATAATGTTTTTGTCCTGGCATCTGCCAGAGCGTCCCTCGAAACAAATTTTATGGCAAAATCACTTGCCAATGATGTGATTCAAACATCGCATATCGGCTATGTACCTCATGCTAAGGGAACGGATGATGAGCTATTGATCCGGGCAGATAAAACCCCAAATGCCTTTGGATGTAATTTGCTGGGGATTGATCCGGTTTCACAAGAGCAGTTGTCCCAAGATGTAAAATCGGGTAAAATCAAATGCGTAATTATCGTTGAAGATGATCCGCATTTTTGCCTGTCATTAGATGCACTAAGCAAATTGGCTGCGCTGATAGTAATGGCTTACACCAAGAGCGAGTCAACGGATAATGCGAAAGTTGTATTGCCTGCGGCAACCTTTGCCGAGCAAATTGGCGCTTATATTAACTTTGAAGGCGTTATGCAACTGACCAGACCAGCAAAAGCCTTAAAGTACCAAAACCGGGAATTGATGAAAGATATGGCGCTTTCGCGTTTGGATAAGCATGCCACACAATTCGATGCGTGGAGTAAAGATCAACATAAAATAGATGCCAAACCCGGTTGGGAAATCTTGATTGAATTAGCCAAATGTTTAGGCAAAACCTATCCTTATCAAACAGCGCGTGAGATTTTTCAAACCATATCCGAGCAATACAATGCCCTAAATGGTATGGATTATAAATCTATCGGTAAATTTGGTAAAAAACTTCAACCGGCTCAAGAAGAGCAAACACTTTTATAAACAACCATGCAGGTATTATTTACAACCATAGATTTATCGCTTTTAGATCGCATGCTTTTGCTTGGGATTGCACTTTTTGTTTTGCTTACCTCCGTAGCATACACCGTGTATGCCGAGCGCAGGATTGCCGCATTGATTCAGCATAGGCTGGGCCCGAATCGGGTTGGCCCGTTTGGCTTATTGCAGCCACTTGCCGATGTATTAAAATTATTAATGAAGGAAGATATTGTTCCTGAAAAAGCCAGCCGTTTTTTTCATTTGCTTGGGCCGATGATCTCCATATTTGCCGCTCTGACAACCATTGCCGTTATCCCGTTTGCATACAATCTTGCAATTGCCGATGTACATGTTGGCGTACTTTATGTTTTAGCGATTACTTCATTAGGCGTGTATGGGCTTACAATTTCAGGATGGGCGTCTAATTCCAAGTATTCTTTGCTAGGCGGGCTGCGCTCGGCTGCTCAAATGATCAGCTATGAAATTTCGATGGGGCTAGCCATAGTAAGTGTTATTGTGCTTTCTGACTCCTTAAGCATGATTCAAATTGTGGAGAACCAATCATCAAACCCTCTTTACTGGAATTGCTTCCGAAATGTGTTAGGCTTTATAACCTTTACGGTGGCTGCCTTTGCCGAAACCAATCGTGCGCCGTTCGATTTGCCGGAAGCCGAACAGGAACTGGTTGGTGGGTATCACACCGAGTATTCGTCCATGAAATTTGCGTTATTTTTTCTGGCGGAATATGCCAACATGATTGTGGCTTCGGCAGTGATCGCAACCTTATTTTTAGGGGGTTACCAGGTACCGTTTCTTGATCATACCAGCGGACTAAACCCGATAGTAGTCAGCGCATTGCAAGTCGGTTCATTTTTGGCAAAAACGTTGTTTATGATGTTTGTTTTCATTTGGGTTAGATGGACCTTGCCTCGCTTTAAGTACAATCAACTCATGAACTTAGGCTGGAAAATCCTCTTTCCTTTGGCCTTAATAAATTTGATGCTAATTTCAATTGGCGTTTTAATTGCCGATGTTGTATTTTGAGCATCATATTAACCGTGTTGTCTTTTTGAGATAACCCTCAAAAAACATTTCCTCTGTTCCGTTTTATCGGATAAAAAACCATTGATTCTAACTATAGCTATGACCAATTTCTTTAAAAAACTAACCGTATTGGGTATTCTCTCGGTGTTATTGGCACCGTTGCACCCAGCCCGTGAGCTTCATGCTCAAGAAACCGATCAATCGTTAAAAGAAATTTTTTCAGAATTTTCTTTAAAAAGTTTATTGGATGTCCGAATTGTAACGGTATCTAAAAAGGAAGAAACGGTTTTTGAAGCGCCGCTTTCTTCTACGGTATTAACAGCAGAGGAAATTAAAAATGCCGGAGCAACCTCAATAATGGAGGCTTTTCGGTTAATTCCGGGCATGATCGTCAGAGAGCAAACACCGGGTAATTATGATATCCATATTCGCGGCTTTGACGTTGTTGATCCCTACCAGCCGCATTTCACGCGTTTCAATACCATTACATTGGTTATGATTGATAACCGCCAAGTTTATAACGATTTACTCGGGGGTACGTTGTGGGATTTAATACCGGTTGGCATTAATGATATCGATCGAATCGAGGTTGTGCGCGGTCCATCATCGGCGCTGTATGGCCCGAATGCGGCATCGGGTGTAATCAATATCATTACCAAAAAACACAACAAGGAAGCGGGCTTACATGCCAGTACTTACACTCAGAGCGGACCATATAACACCTATTTGAGTAATTCCGATGTTTCGTTTACAACTCAGGATAAGCGGTTTTCTTTTGTCCTCTCAGGGAAATATGACAATCGAGACCGGCATGATACCCGGTATTATACTTTCCCTGATGTTCAGGAGAGACTTAATGGTAACCTTGATTATTATAAAGGAGGATACCGTGATATTCCAGATAATATCGTAGAAGATCAGCTGGAAGAACCAAATCGTGAATTATTCCCGGATTACAGTTTAGGTACAGACAAGTATTCGTTGGTGTTAAGGGGTGAATATTTAGATAATGATCTTTTCCTAAATGTTTCCGGGGGAATGGCCGAGTCAAAAATTCAGCATCCTTATTTAGCGCCGGCCAGTTGGGCATTTACCACTGAAGAAAATGATACCAAATTCATCCATTTGTTTGGCAAGTACAAGGAATTCTCTTTCAACACCAGTTATTCGGATATGACAAATAAAACCCTCGGTGTTCTGGATTATTCACTTCGTTCCTTAAATGCTACGGTTGACTATAATTTCATTTTAACCGAATCGCTAAGTTTTAAACCTGGAGTGGCGCTTCATCGAGCGACAATAACATCTAATAAAGAGTATCAAAATGTGACTTCAGAGCCAATCCGTAACTTGGCTGACTTTGGCGATGGAAACGGCACTGAAGAAACCAATACCTTTGTATCCGCGTTTGGACGGCTTGACTATTATTACAAACGCATGCGTTTTGTAGCCGGCGCACGTATTGAAAAGTATGATTATCCTGATCGAACGTTTTTTAGCCCTCAGCTTTTAATGACGTATTTACCCACAGATGATTTGCTTTTTCGTGCATCCTATGGCCGGTCCGGTCGAGCGCCGTTTTTAACCAGTTTATTTGTTAACTTAAAACCTACGAAAACGTTAGGCGCACAGTTCATTTCAAATCCTGATAAAGAAGAACTTCTAACTGTTGATGTATTTGAAGCAGGAATTCGATACAACCAAGATGATAAATACTACATTGATATTGAGTTTTTCTATTCATTAGCTGAAGATTTTGAACAGGTATTGGTTAATGGATTTGTGCCAGGGCCAAATCCTATCTTTGAGTATTCCAATGGATCGCACAAGGCTAAAATGTATGGTTCAACAATGCTGTTAAAATTTATTCCTTCCGAATCAGTGAGTTTAACAGGATTTGTTACGGTTCAGGAAACCAAAGTTGATGAATATAATTACAGGCAATTTGGATTGCCAACCTTGCCGGATGATTTAACCGATAGTTCGTTTACTGCTCAATGGACGCCAAGTTATTATGGCGGCGTTAACGTTAATGTAAAACCCTCTTCAAAACTCAGCATCAACCTGAATGGTTATTTTTACGATTCTCAGGTGCTCACCTTAGCTGAAGCGTCGTTTAAAACGTTTAGCATTGATGCCAACTTTTTATTGAATGCCGGCATCACGTATGAAATTGTGCCGGAGGTAAAAGCCTTTATTAATGGACGAAATTTAATTGGTGGAAACAAAGTCCAGTATGGCTTTGCCGATGAGATAAAGCCTACGGTTCTCATAGGTGTTAATGCAAAAATTTGATGACATCGAAATATTTGTGGGGCGTTGATTTAGGCGGTACGAAAATTGAAGGCGTCGTTTTAGAGGCCAACCGCAGATCAACGCCACTTTGCAGAATTCGTGTGGAAACAGAAGCTCAGCTTGGGTATGAGCATGTTTTATCTCAAATAGCCATGTTGATAGACCGGATGATTCACCAAACCGGAGTTCATCCAACATCCATTGGCTTTGCAACGCCAGGTATGCTGGATCCCAAATCCTTCACCCTTAAAAATTCTAACACAACCATTTTAAATGGCAAGCCGCTTAAAACGGATTTGGAAAATGCATTAGGCGTTAGCGTATTTTTAGAAAATGATGCGAATTGTTTTGCACTGGCCGAATCGCTGATAGGGGCTGCTGTAAAGGCTTCAGACATTAGCAATGAGCATGTCGTATTCGGTGTGATTTTAGGCACAGGTGTTGGCGGAGGAATAGTGGTAAATCAGCATGGTGTGAGCGGATGCCATTTAATTGCCGGTGAGTGGGGGCACAATATCATTGAGCCCAATGGCAAGCCATGTTATTGTGGAAAGAAAGGTTGTGTTGAAACGGTGATCTCCAGCTCGGCTTTAGAACAGTTTTACTTTGAAAATTCCTCGCAGAAACTGACTTTAAAAGAAATCTATCAAAACCATTGCTTTCAACCTAATCGTTATACCACGGCAACAATTGATCGTTTAATTACATTTTTTGGAAAGTCAATTGCTGAAGTGATCAATATTCTGGACCCGCATACCATTGTTATCGGTGGCGGTGTTGGGCAGATCGATGAACTTTATTCGGATAGATGCAGGAAGCAAATTGAGAAGTATCTCTTTTTTGATCAGCTAAACACCAAAATAGTTAAGCCAAAACTTGGAGCTAGCGCCGGTGTTTTTGGGGCGGCGTTTTTAACATTGTAGCCCTTTTTACTCAAATTTTTTGACTTTTGGTTTTTTTGTTCTCCTGAATGAAGTTCGGCGTTTTGAACGCGACTTTTCTTTTTTATCGGTCACGGTTATCGTCACCTCAATTTCATCCAAGCGGTAGCCCGAAAGATTTGCCGACAGTTTGATCGCTTGTAATGCAGCATCGCCCAGCAAAAAATCCGGATTCCCCGTCGTTTGGAAAAAGAAGTAATCCATCTTGTTCGTTAAGCTTAAAGAATCAGCGCTTTGAGTTGGCTGCTTAGCAACAATTTGAAAAGGGACAAAGCACAAAACAAAAATCAGGAGAGATAATTTCATAAATAAGGGGAATTCTATGAACGTTTAGAATTACAATTTCTAATTGGAAAAATAAGCAATAAATCCAAAAGATAGAAATAAAACGCTCGCCAGAACGATTGTCATATCGCTGATCAGTTTCATTTGCTGATGTTTACCTTCCCGGTAAGAATTTGCAATAACCATTACCGCAATATTGTTGGATAATAGAAAGTAGCTGGAATCAGGGAGAATGTTATTATAGGTGGCAAAAAAGATGGCAATGCCCGAAAGAACGCTTAAGGTATTAAGCAATAATTTGGTGTTTTGAAAAGTAAATGTATTGGCAATGGTTTTAATGCCGCTAATTTTATCGCCATAACGGTCTCTCATATCCCACATCACCTCAATAAAAAATGCACAGATAAATATATATCCCCAACAAATCCATACCTTTAGCGAAAGTGACTGTCGGGCAAAAAAGATCGGGAGAAAGATCATAGCTGCAGCCCAATCAATGGGTGGAACAAGATTTTTTATAATATAAATATCTTTAAACCGTCTTGCGCCATTGAGTATATTTGAAATAAAATCAGGGAAACATTTTTGATTGTATAGAAAACCAATTATTTCAATAACTAATGTTGCCCAGAATGCTAGTGGCCCATGAAAGTAAGCAATTACCAATGCTATGATGGATAAGAGATAAAAGCTGAAATATGTAATGATGAATTTGTTGGATTTTGCATCTTTATAATTATCGGGAGCATTTGCTGCGTCTTCAACATCATCGGTTAATCGGTTGTATTGATAGATGGAGAAGGTTAACAGAAAAACCGTCAGTAACGCCCAAAAATTGATTTCAATATTAAAATACACCGACCAAGCTCCGGCGCCAAGGGCCGATAATAGAGAAAGATGTAACTTATTTCTAAAAAAATACGATGTGTCCATGCTTTAGATATTCATACATTTTAGGGAGCATATAAACTCTTAAGGTTTTTGTTGCCCTGAAACAACAGGAATGCGTTGTAAAGGGTTTGTTCCAGAAGGAAGGATTACCACATTTATCACGTTAAATTAAGCATTCTCATTTTTAATACAAAATTACAGAAATTGATATATCGGAAAGGTCAGTTGATAGAACTGACCATTACAGATTTAGCTGAAAAAAATAAATGTTATGCCAAAACCCCGGATGGCCTCAGCGTTTTTGTTCAAGGGCTTCTAGCAATTGGCGACAAGGTTGAAGTCAAAATTTATAAGGTCAAAAAAAGTTATCTTGAAACACGCGCTACTCGGATTATATCCCAATCCGAAGACCGCGTGGATCCGCTATGCCCCTATTTTGGCATTTGCGGCGGTTGCAAATGGCAGCACATCAATTACCCTTCGCAATTGCAACTCAAGCAAAAACAAGTGCAGGATGCCTTGACTCATCTCGGGGGATTCAAGGATATCCGGGTTGAACCGGCCAAACCCGCAAATCCGCAGTTTTATTATCGAAATAAAATAGAATTCTCATTTTCAGCGCAACGCTATCTAATGCCCGATGAGCTGGAATTAACCGAGCTTGCAAAGCCCAAAACCTTTGCCTTGGGGTTTCATGCTCCCGGAAGGTATGATAAAGTATTGGATATTGACGATTGTTTTATCGCCCATCCTGATATGGTGGATGTGCTAAAATGCGTCAAGCGATTTGCACTGGAACATGGTTTAAGTGCCTATTCGGTAAAAGACCATCGGGGATTTTTAAGAAATCTGGTGATTCGCCGGGGTGAATTTACCGGAGAGTTGATGGTTAATCTTGTTACCTCGTCATTTGATGAAGCATTGATGACGCAATTGTTTCATGAGCTTCATCGTGCACTAGGGGAAAAACTCACAACATTTGTCAATAATATCACCACCCGATCAAATAATGTGGCATTTGGTGAGCAGGAACATGTGATATATGGATCAGGACTCATTGTTGATCGGCTCAACAGCTACCGGTTTAATATCTCGGCCAATTCGTTTTTCCAAACCAACACCGCACAAGCAATCCGGCTATATCAAACTGTACTTGATTTAGCCCGATTAAGCCAAGAGGATATTGTTTATGATTTGTATTGTGGCACCGGCTCAATTTCACAGTTTATTTCCGGGCATTGCAAAAAAGTATTTGGTATTGAGTTGATAGAAAGCGCGGTTAAGGACGCATTAAGCAACGCAAAGTTAAATGACGTTCATAACTGCCGGTTCAGGCAATTGGATTTGAAGTCGTTTCAAGACATGTATCATGAATTGATTGATTTTGGTTTGCCCGATGTTGTGATCACCGATCCGCCCAGGGCCGGCATGCATCCCAAAGCTGTTAAAACACTTTTAAAACTCAATCCAAAAACCATTATTTACGTAAGTTGCAACCCGGCTAGCCTGGCACGAGATGGAAAGCTTTTTTGTGAAGATCAACACTACAAGCTTAGCAAAGTTATTCCGGTGGATATGTTCCCGCATACCAACCACATCGAGAGCGTGGCGCGGTTTGAAAAAGTGGCTTAAGGCGTTTTGTAATTAGAATGAAAGCTTTTGGCCGAGTTTTCTTAGGCGGGAAAATTTTACAAATCGATAAAATGCTTCAATCTCGGCTCAATGTTTTTTTCGTGAAAGTATAACTTTCTTGATTGCTCTCATTGCCATATTTCAAAGCAATTGTTTGAAGAACGAAGAACGAGGGCGTAGAAAACATTAAGTAACAAACATTCAAGGAAATCGAGTTAGCTACAGTTAAGCCGTTTAACTTAAATCGCGTGGTCTTTGGGCAGGATCAAAAGCTTTGGGATTCGAACATGAGGTTTGAGGCTTAAGAGATACATCACCGTATCGGCGATATCTTCCGGCATTAAAGCGTTTTCTATGTTGAGCGCGTCTTTCGGGTGAACCTTCCAGTTGCGATGCAGGCCAGTCATGAAAAGGTCTTGTTCCAGATTGAGGGTTGTTTTTTCATAATCTTTTTTTAATTGGGAGTGTAAGTTTTTTTGTGATTTAAGTATCATTCACTGTTAATAAAATTCTCTAAACCCCATGTTTATTATGAAATGGAGCAAAAAGTTAATTATTACGGTTGCAGTTGTTTCTTTAGGCGTCATTGCTGCTTGTGATGATGATAGCGGAACAAATCCAAACCTGGAAGAAAGTAAAATTGCTTTTGTCTCAGGGCGAGATGGAAATTACGAGATCTATGTAATGAATGCTGATGGTAGCAACCAGACTCGGTTAACTAATAATAATGAAGATGATTATGCCCCAATTTGGTCACCTGATGGTCAAAAGATCGCTTTTACTTCTACTCGTGACGGTAATCAGGAAATCTATGTGATGAACGCCGATGGAAGCGATCAGACGCGGCTGACGACTAATATATTAAACACATTTGAACATTCTGATCCGATGTGGTCGCCAGATGGCCAGAAGATCGCTTTTACTTCTACTCGTGATGGTAATCAGGGAATCTATGTAATGAACGCCGATGGAAGCGATCAGACTCGGCTGACGACTAATACATTAAACACATTTGAACATTCTGATCCGATGTGGTCGCCAGATGGCCAGAAGATTGCATTTAGATCAAATCGCGGCGGTAACTGGGATATTTTTGATATCTATGTGATGAAATCGGATGGAAGCGATCAGACGCGGCTAACGAATAATTCATCAATCGATACGGACCCAAGATGGTCGCCGAACGGCCAGAAGATTGCATTTGCATCTGATCGTGGCGGTAACATGGATCACTGGGATATCTATGTGATGAAATCGGATGGAAGCGACCAGACGCGGCTAACGAATAATTCATCTAACGATGGGGGGACAAGATGGTCGCCAGATGGCCAAAAGATTGTATTTTCATCAAATCGTGGTGGAAATTTTGAAATTTATATGATGAGCGCCGATGGCAGCGATCTAATAAACCTAACAAATAATGATGGAGATGATTTTTTACCATCGTGGTATTAAGTATGGTTTATAATTAATACGTATTCCTCAAATTGCGTGGTCTTTGGGCAGGATCAAAAGTTTTGGAATGCGAACATGAGGTTTGAGGCTCAAGAGATACATCACCGTATCGGCGATATCTTCCGGCATTAAGGCATTTTCAATGTTAAGTGCGTCTTTCGGATGCACATTCCAGTTGCGATGCAAGCCAGTCATCACAAGGCCCGGTTCCAGGCTGGTGATTTTAATATTGGTTCGCGCCAGCTCTATGCGCAACGCTTCGGTTAAGGCTTCGATGGCGTACTTTGTCCCGGCATATGCCCCGGCTGACTCCCGCACTTTTTCACCCAGAACGCTGGAAAGATTGATCAAATACCCAAAATCTTTGGCTTTAAAATACCTTAAAAATGTGTAGGCCACGCGATAGGCCGCTTCAATATTGATCCTGGCCATTTGGCAAACCACATCAATATCAATGGTTTCAATTTTGCCGATTTCCATGATGGCAGCATTGTTGATGCATATATCGCAGGCGCCGTAATTTGAAATGGCAATATCTAGCAATTGTTGGGGTAATTGAGGGTCTGTGATATCGCCACAAAGAGTTTTGGCATGATATTTATCCGAGAGCTTCTCTAGAAGGGATTGATTGCGGCCATGCAAGACCAGCTTTATGCCTTTTTGATGAAATGCTTCCGCAATGGATTTGCCGATACCACTCGTAGCACCGGTAATAACGGCAACTTTATAAGAAGAAACAGTCATAAGAATACTTAATCACGTAAAAAATGTTAATCGCGATTATCCAGCGATACGCGTTTAAACACCATATCTTTTTTCACTTTGTTTGTGTTCGCTTGATGTTTATAGACGATTCTGGATGTATCTGAAAGCGCGCCTAAAAAGATCAAATCAAAAAGATGCCGGATTGATTTTGCCTTGTCGTTAGCATCCAAATGTTCAGCAGAGTAGATAGCATCCAAACCCTTCAAATAAACGTTAAGCAGGAGTTCCGATTTGATATGCGTTTGAAGCATGGCGCGTTCAATGCATTTTTCTAATGACAGGCGCATTTCATGATACAAATGCTTTTGATAAAACATATCCATTTCCTGCCATAGCACCGGATGAAATCGTTTTAGATCTTGCTTAAAAGCAGGATCAATGGCCAATACAATTTGCCCGCCAAAAAGCCACAGTTCTTTAAGTCTGTCAATCAGTTCAAGAGGCTTTTGTTGAATTTTGGAAATCTGATCCTTGGCGTGCTGCAAGTACTCCGTAAGAACCATTTGAAGCAAATCATCTTTGCTTTCATAAAAATGATACAGCGTTTTTTTGCTCATGCCTAAATCATAGGCAAGCTTATCCATTGTAACCGGAGTAAGGCCTAATGAAAAAAAACGCTGCTTAGCTAAAACTTTAATTCGCTCTCGGGGCTCCATTTAACTTATTATAATTATGGATTTTAAAAGCAGGAAACTTGAAATAATATAATCGTTTCCTGCGATATATCATATTTTTTAAGAAGGCAAGCGTAAAATAATGCGGATTAATTGACCTTTATTTCAGATTTAATTTCCTCGAATTCGGTTTCATAGGCATCAGAGTGATGATCTTTTTCCCATTCCAGGAATTTTTCGATATCATTCTTGATCGAAGCAAACACAGCAGACAAAACCGCAACGTCATCAATGAATCCGAATACGGGAATAAAATCAAAAATGGCATCGATGGGCGATACAAAATAAATTAACGCGGCAATTCCAAAGACAATGGTTTGCCAGGGAATTTCGCGGTAGGTTTTTGAATAGTAAGCTTTAATCAGTCGGATTAATCCCTGCAAATACGCCCATACTTCAGACAATGCGCCATTTTTATGTTTTTCGGATTTTGCCGCAGCATCCAGGAGTAATTTTTTTGTTTTTTTAGGATCTTTGGCATATTGTTCTGCTTTTCGTTTAGCACGGTTAAAACTTGAATCTTTCATAAATCCATCAATTAAATGTTAATGATTGAACATAAGATATAATAAATGACCGTGAATTCTGACGAATACATTAATTAACAACATATCCATGATCATGAGTTTATCCTGTAGTAACATTAATTTTAACGATCTCATTTATTCTTAGGTTATGAAGAATTGTTTTTCATTAAAACTTGGTCTGTTGCTGCTGTTAGGCATGTTTTTTTATGGCTGCGATGGGCAAGAGAAAAAAAAGAAAGCGATTTCTCCTGATGAAGTGCTTGAGAAAACCCAGGAAGCCTTAGAGCTATCCAAAAAGTTCTTCTTGCAGGAAAAAGAAGCGTTTGAAAAAAAGGCTCATGAACGTCTTGAAAAACTCAGAGAAAAAATTGAGCGATTAAAAAAAACGGCCATCAACGCCGAAGAAGGCATTGAAGAAATTCAAAACCACCTTGAGCAGCTTGATAAACGTGAAAAAGAGCTCAAAGAAAAACTGGATGGCATACAAAATCAAATAAGTTTGGATGAACTGCAAAAAGGCTTTGATGATGCCATGAAAAAGCTGGAAGATTTTCAACATCACGCGGATAAAAAACCAAACGAAATCAAATAGTCAGTAGTTTATGAACATTATTAAGAAGTCCCTTTTTAACACCGTTGTTCTTTTAGCAAGTTTAACATGGGTTGTATCGTGCGGTCAAAAAACCGATTCATCCAAACAAGATCATCCTATAGATTCCACAAACTTATATGTTGCGATTCAGAATGGGAAGTATGGGTTTATTGATAAATACGGGCATATGGTCATAAAACCTATTTACGATATTGCATTTCGATTTAAAGACGGGCTGGCGCCGGTAAAAGTCCGCAAATCATGGGGGTACATCAATATGAAAGGCAGGGAAATTGTTGAGCCATATTACGATAATGTCACCCCGTTTCATCATGGGTTTGCTCGTGTAAAAGAAGATGAGAAATGGTCTTATATAGATACAACCGGCAAGCATGTATTTGGCGAGGAATTTGAATTTGCTTATCACTTTGCGTTTAACCGTGCATTTGTCAAGAAAAACGGTAAATATGGCCTCATCAATACCAACGGCGAATTTGTTATAAAGCCGCGCTTTGAAAAAGCCTACCATTTTTCACAAGGATTGGCCATGGTTATGGAAAACGGAAAATGGGGTTACATCGATACCGCCGGAAAAATGGTTATTCAGCCTCGATTTTTGAAGGCAGAACATTTTAGTTCGGGTTTAGCAAAGGTGAATGAAGGCCAAAAATGGGGGTTTATTGATCGGAATGGCAAGTTTGTTGTTGAACCGATTTATGAAGACGCATGGATCTTTTTGGATGGTTTGGCCCGGGTTAAAAAAGATGGGAAGTGGGGTTATATCGATTCTACCGGTAATATGGTCATCGAGCCACAATTCGAAGAAGCCTGGAATTTTTCAAACGGTATGGCTCGGATTGTAGAAGAAGGAAAGTGGGGCTATATCGATAAACAAGGCAACATCATTATTGAGCCACAATTCGATAACGCCATGCATTTTACCGAAAGTTTGGCGCAGGTTAAAGTTGGCGATAAATGGGGCTATGTTGATTCGACCGGGAAGATGGCGATTAAACCTCAATATGCACGTGCATCTAATTTTGAGCAAGGCGTGGCTTCAATATCCATGAAAGGCCAATCCGGGTATATCAACAAAAAAGGCGAGGTAATTTGGCTCGGACAGTGAACCACCCCCGGCAAGCCAACGGGTATTCAGAAGTCATGCCGAGTTTTCATATTTAGCAATAAACAAACAGGTAATGACAACAATAAAATCGTGCATTGAGCCTGCCGAAATGCCGATTTTGAAGATCATGTTCCCTTCGGCACGCTCAGGGAACACTAATTTT
>JANQGG010000014.1 GCA_028277445.1 Chloroherpetonaceae bacterium
GGTTTGTTCATGGAAAAAACACTCGTTTTTCAATAAGAGCTTCTTCTCTTTTTACAATTTCTTCCCTGATATCTTACTTTTTCAGCGACGACTAATTAAGAATTAGGTAATTCTTAGAACTTGATGACCCATTACTTAGCGCTCGGTTTTACGTTAATCTCAGATGACTATTTCAAAATGTTTAACCATGTCAATTAAATCTGAGAAGAATGAAAATGAAGAACACCGTAAGACTAACACAATTGCAGATCAGGAATCTGCTAAGTCGCGTATTAATATGCTTGGTAATGTTTTCAGCATGCCAACAAGATAGCCCATCCGACTCAAATCAGGGTTCAGAGCCGGCAAAAAGTATGGAAGAATTGACCATTTCAGAAAAGTTTAATTACAACACCACACAATCGTTTGAAATTAAACTCACGTTACAATCCATCGAAGGAAACGCACTTACAGGGGTTAAAGTTGATGTGTATGATGAAAACAGTGAACAAGGCGGAAATGCGCTCGCATCGGGCGTTTCGGATGATAATGGCCAGTTAACAATTGATGTTACGGCGCCTTCATATTTGGATTCTATTTCTATACGACCTCAGTATGTTGGATTATTATCGGAAGCCTTTGTAGCCGTTGATGGAAATGATATTGAGCTCAACATTGGCGGGCCTAACGAATCGGTAATTGAACCGGAAACAGAGAACGCAACTTCGTCATTATCAACGAAAGTTACTTCAATGTCTAGTGATTGGTTCAATGCTCTGGGTAAATGGGATAGAAGAGGCGTGCCGGATTATCTGGAAAAAAAGCGTGATAATATTGACAAAGAATTTCTGAACGATATAAATGCTTCACTTCCCGAGCGGCAAAATCTTTCGAAAACCAATTCGGAATATTTAACGGAAAACGATATCAATACTCGCCTTAATCAAGATGCCGAGGTATGGGTAACCTTTGTACATGAAGGCACCAGTTGGCGGAATGCCTTAGGCTTTTACACATACGACTTAAATAACCCACCTTCTTCGCCCGAAAATATTGATTCATTATATATGGTGTTTCCGAATGCGTCTTATCACAACAGCGGCGGTGGTTTAAAAAGTGGCGATAAAGTAAAAATTGGCACATTTAAAACCGGAACAGGTATCGGTTGGTTTTTGGTACCAAGTGGATGGAGTTCATGGCTTAGAACTGTACGGAAAAACAATTCTATAAAATGGTCCGATAAACGATTTAATGATTACGGCTCGCATATAAATGTGCAACATATGGTTGCGCTTAAAGATAACTCACGGGAGCTGGTATTATTAGGCTTCGAAGACAAATCCAAACCTAATAGCGATGAAGATTATAACGACTGCATCTTTTATGTATCGGCCAATCCTTATGCTGCAATAAACGTGGATGACATTCAAAGTATTAAAACGAAAAAAGATACCGACAACGATGGGGTGGATGATCATTCGGATCAATATCCTGAAGATTCTGAGCGTGCGTTCAATAGGTATTCACCGGCTAAAGACGTGTTTGGCACCTTAGCTTACGAAGATTTATGGCCATCCAAAGGTGATTACGACTTTAACGACCTTGTGGTGGATTACAATCATCAATTGGTGTTGAACGCAAAAAACAAAGTGGTTGAAGTAAAAAGTACCTTTAAAACCCGAGCTATCGGCGGCGCTTTTGAAAATGGTTTTGGTTATCAATTTATGCTAAACCCTAACCAGGTAAAGTCTGTAACGGGAACGCATTTAACCGAAGGCATTATAACCACAAATGCCAATGGCACCGAATCGGGTCAATCCAAAGCGGTTATCATTGTTTATGACAATGCATTTGCACACATGAAACCGGTTTCGGGCTACACGGTTAATGCTGAAAAGGGTAGCCCGTATGTTGAGCCTTTTGTGGCTGAAGTTAAAGTTGAATTTAATAGCCCGGTTTCATCGAACAGTCTTGGCCGCACGCCTTACAACCCGTTTATTATTTCAAATAAACGACGCGGTGTTGAAATTCATCTTTCGGGTGAAAGACCAACGGATTTATGCGATAAAGCATTGTTTGGCAAAAACGACGACAATACCAATCCAGGCCGTGGCTTTTACTTTAAAACAAAAAAATATCACCCTTGGGCGATTCATACCCCGGAAAAATTCGATTATCCGGCAGAAAAGCAAGATATCGTAAGAGCTTATAACTTCTTGCAACGATGGGCTGAAAGCACCGGCCGTTTATACAGCGATTGGTTCAAGAAAAAACAAAGCTATCGCAACGATAAAAATATTTATTAAGCAAAATCAGGTAGGGCAAGCTTATCGATACAACTTGAACTACCATTATAAACAGGCCCTTTTCATACGATTGGAAAGGGCTGACCAATTTCGCACTCATTTTGCATAAATTCATAATCATCCTAGAAAAGCCTAACCAAAAAATCCTAATTGGCCACCCCTGTCCATAAACCATAGAATTTACTTAGGCGATTCTTAGCATTCTCTAAGCCTTCATCATTAAATTCGCCTTTAAGTTCTATCAATTTTTTTTGAAAGGGTATGGATAATGAAACGAATGAGTTTAATAGCAGCGATCCTCCTCTTGATTTTATCAAATAATGTTTTGTATTCGCAAACGATGATTGAACCGGAAGGAAGAGGAACCAAGGATGAACCGTATCGGATATCATCCCTTAAACAATTACACTGGCTTTCAATGCATCCGGAAGCATGGCATAAGGCGTACCAACAAACACAAAACATCGATGCTTCCGAGACAAAACATTGGAATGTCGGCGACCACGATGGCAATCCCCAAACACCGGATTCCGCACAAGGATTTTCACCGATCGGAACATCGATTTTCAAATACTTTTCCGGGAGTTATGATGGAAACAACTTCACCATAGACAGTTTGTACATCAATCGACCGTTAGAAAATCATGTCGGGTTATTCGGTTTTGTGCAAACCTATTCGCATGGCAATGCCATTAAAAATGTTCGCCTGAATGCCGTAACCATTACCGGAAACGGTTATGTAGGCGGCCTTATTGGTTACAACAATCGCGCTACACTCTCGCAATGCTATGTCAGCGGCGTAGTTGCCGGAAAGGATGATTGCGTTGGCGGCATTATCGGTGATAATTATTATCAAATATCGATGTCAGGCTGCGTTTTTGAAGGGCAGGTTTTTGGCGGCGGTGATCAGGTTGGTGGGTTAATTGGCAACAACATCTCATCATGGATCAGCAAAAGTCATGCTTCGGGTAATGTTTTTAGCAAAGGAAATCATATCGGTGGATTAATCGGAAGAAGCTTATCGTCCGAAATCAATGAAGTTTATTCAATACAGGACGTTGCAAGCCAAGGTGGGCAGAGCGGTGGATTAATTGGCTATGCAAAAAAAACAAACATTCGCAATTGTTATTCAACCGGTAATGTAGAAGGAAGCTGGCAAGTTGGCGGTTTGATCGGCTTTGCATCGTCTTGTTCGATAGAGATGACATTTTCTACGGGCCATGTAAAAGGATATTCAGCTACCGGCGGTTTGGTTGGACAGAGCATGGATGCTAACGTCGCCCATTCGTACTGGAATCAAGAACTTTCCGGTCAAGCACAAAGTGATGGCGGCGTTGCTAAAAACACTCGGGCTATGCTTAAAAAAGCCTCGTTCCAACAGTGGGATTTTGAAACTGTTTGGACCATTGAAAATGAAATGTCGTATCCGGGTTTCCAGTGGCAAGCAGATCTGTATAGACCCCAAATGCTTAATTTTTCTACAGTAACATTAAAACGCTAATTTAATAAGCGTAATCTTTCCCAAACACCCTGTTTTATTCAGCGTTTTTTCTGTTTTAGGGTTCAATACCCCGCATCAGGCTGCGGGGTTGTTCATTTGAATTATTAAAAACTATTCGGATTTCTGAGTACATGGTTAGCGGCTTCTGAGAAAAGACTTAGCTCTTAAGATTACTTTGGTTTGTACCAACATGATAAACCAACATTGAAAGTGATGAAATGAAAAAGGTAAATGAAATTGCAAAGCCAGCTAGTGAGCAAGTCAAAAAATCCAGACCTAGAGTGATATCGGTATTGTTTGTTTTTCTTCTAGGGTTATGCCTTACACTCTCCTGCAAAACTAAATCCGTGAATTTGCATTATGAGCAAACGAAAGCCGAACCAAAGGCCAAGACGTTGCTGAAATGCCGTGTAGAAAACAATTTTGGTCGTCCCATCGCTGGAAACCCTGTCATCATCGCCAAATTGGATGGTACGATTGTTTCCACCGGTATAACAAATACCAAAGGCGAATTTATCATTCAAACATCCTTGGGTAATTACGAACACCTTCGGATCGAAACGCCGATTCATGGCGTTAAATGCACAAAGCCTTTACCTGCTTCAAAAGATAAACAAAGCATTGTATTTCGCGGAAATAATTATAAACCCATGGTTGATGCCATTGATTTGGAAAAAATGATGTCCGAGCCGGGTTATATCAACGCATCATACCATAAGTCCAAATCACCAAGTCGCGCAATTTTTAATGACAACTCAATGCATGCTGTCAATTATTCGGTTACCTATTCGAAAGCGCCAAACGTACTCAGAGATTCGCTGAAATGGCAAAAGAGGATTAAGCATTTAAATGACGATGGATACTCCGATACAATTTCGTTGGGGTTTAACTTTCCATTTTTTAACAAGGTTTTTAGCTCATTCTTTATTGCTTCAAATGGATTTATTGGTTTTGAAGATCACTCGCGTTACAATCTCCAATATAATTTACCGATCGGCTACGACATAGCTTCAAAACACAATTTTAGAGATGGCATTGCTCCGAAAAATATCATTGCCTGGTGCTGGGATGATCTTAAAATGACACGTGAAAGCCAAATTGATGTCTACTCAGGAGTTGGAAAATTTAGAGTGAAATTTTCCGATATTTCACGTTTTGGGTCAAATGGAACCATATCGGCAGCGCTTACGCTTTATGAGTCCGGTAAAATCGAAATTGAGTATTTATCGGTAGACCCCGGGTTCGAAACACGTGCTTGTACCGTTGGTTTGCAGGACGAAAACCTTACCCAGGGCGTTCAACTTGCACATAATGAACCGTTCATAGAATCACAACTCTATGTTGTCTGCCACCCGATTTCCTCCAATCAAGAAAAGATTCCATTGATTGCCTCAAGTAGTGATCGCTAAACAATGTGAGGACATTAGCAGTCTGGCATTTTGAAGAACAAAACACAAATGGGTAATGACGAATGAATTTCATAAATGAAATTTAATTTATGGTATGTCATGCCTATGAAAACAGGCATCTAAAGATTCCTGCTTGCGCAGGAATGACAAACATTTAAAATATTTCGTCATTGGAAATCGGAAATTTTTAGAGTGAATAGCCAAAAACACAAAAAAGAAATGACGAATTTTTCCTCTCCCGGTCTGTCGGCCACCCTCTCAGAGAGAGGGACAATAAAACACAATTTGGTATTAGAATTTGTGACTTCAATAAATTATCCTCCGCTGATGAATGTAGCTTCAATAACAAGGGGTTGCAACCCC
>JANQGG010000042.1 GCA_028277445.1 Chloroherpetonaceae bacterium
ACGCATTTACGTTATTGGTCACCCTGAATTAATTTCAGGGTCTCAGAAAATGCCAATTTGGTTGAGATGCTGAAAACAAGTTCAGCATGACTAGAAAATGGGTGTCATTTTCTGTTTGTTTATTGTCAAATATTTGAGCTCGCATTGACATTTAAGAATGCGCGTTCTTAATTTTTAAATCCGTAACAAGGGGTTGCAACCCCTTGTTAAGCCGATACTAATCCGTCATTGGAAGCAGTTGATAGGTTAGCCACATATAAATGTTGTTTAATTCATACGCAGAGTGGTTAAAACCTTTAAATAATTGTAAATTTGTTTAAACGGCTCTGCAGTAGCCATTTTCAACGTTTAACCATCCATATTATGGAGCATAATGCGGAACATGTGGTTGAGCATGCAGAACATGCGGTCAGTAGCGGACAGCTCGGCTTGTTATTTTTAATATTAGCGTTAGTTATTGGCGCAGCCACACGATTTTTTTTGCGAAAAACCCCGGTTCCGTACACTGTAGCTTTACTGATTGCCGGTTTAGGCTTGGGTATTATGGAACGCAATCATTGGCTTAGCGGCGAAGGTATTCTCGGAGAGATCGGTTCTGCAATTAATTTGGCCTCACAAATAGATCCCCATTTTATTTTATTTGTTTTTCTTCCCACGTTGATTTTTGAAGCGGCATTTGCCATGGATGTGCATGTGTTTAAACGCTCCATTGCTAATGTGGTTTTGCTGGCCGTACCGGGTCTTTTAATCGGAACGGCTCTTCTGGGTGGTATGGCGCTTTTTTTTCCTTACAATTGGGATTGGACTGTGGCATTGATGTTTGGGACTTTGCTAAGCGCAACTGATCCGGTAGCTGTAGTGGCTTTACTTAAAGAACTAGGCGCAAGTAAAAAACTGGCTACCTTGATTGAAGGCGAATCGTTATTAAATGATGGAACGGCCATTGTGATCTTTATGGTGTTTTTATCTGCCGTAACGGCATCGGGAGAAATTGGCACGTTTGAAGGTATTCTTGGAAATTTCAGCTGGGTAGCGTTTGGCGGCATTGTCTTGGGATTAATTATAGCTGCCGGTACCATTTGGTGGCTCAGGCATGTTTTTAATGATGCCTTGGTTGAAATCACCCTAACGGTTGCAGCAGCTTATCTGGTGTTTTATATCGCGGAATCGTTTTTGCATGTCTCTGGTGTTTTAGCGTTGGTTGCTTTAGGTCTGTTGCTGGCCGGTGTGGGCAGAACGCGGATCAGCCCCGAAGTGGAAGGCTTTTTGCACCAGTTTTGGGAAATGACGGCATATTTGGCCAACACCTTAATTTTTATTTTGGTTGGCGTAGTAATTGCAGAACGGGCATCGGTTGGCACGCTGGAAGATTGGGTTATTCTTGGTTTGTTGTATGTGGGTATTCATGTGGTGCGTGCCATTGTAATTGCAACGTTGTATCCGATTTTAAGAAAGTCCGGGTATGGTTTGCCGCCTAAGGAAGCTATTGTTTTGTGGTGGGGCGGTTTAAGAGGCGCAGTTGGTTTGGCGCTAGGTTTATTGGTGGCCCAAAATATGTTGATCCCTGAAGAAATTCGTGGTCAAATCTTGTTCCATTGTGCAGGCATCGTAGCCTTAACATTGCTGATTAATGGCACCACGACACGAAGTTTAATCAAAGCGCTGGGCATGCAAAAGGTGGCTGCCGCAAAAGCATTGATGCTAGATAACGCCATTAAATTTATCCGTGAAGATGCCGATAAAAATTATGAGGTGCTTCGTGAAAATAAATTTCTTTCCGGCGCTGATTGGGAGCGCGTTCGCGGTTACATGCCACGACGAAAAACGCCAAAAGAAAAGGGTGAAATTACCGACGTTGAAGAAATTGATTTGGCTGCAGAGGCAAGACGCCGCATTTTGGAAGCCCAAAAACGAAGTTATTGGCATCAATTTGAAGAAGGCATTCTTGGCCAGGGCGCTGTAAGGCGGCTAACCGAGGCTGTAAGTATTGCATTGGATCATGAATCGGATGTCGCTTTAAATGATTGGAAAGAACTAAATCATTTTTGGCAATTTCCATTGTTATTAACCAAATTGCAACGCTTCCCGTTAATTGGCAATATGGTGCGAAAAAGCCTTTACGACAGATTAGCCTTTGGTTACGATATTGCCAGAGGTTATGTGGTTGCGGTTGAAGAAATCAGCGAAAATATCGAAAGCATTGCCCCTGATGAACATATTGCCATTGATTTAGGCGTTGAGCTTAACTTCAACCGCGGTATTGCGCTTGGCGCTATTAAAAAGCTTCGTGAAACGTTTCCGGAAATTGCTGTAGCGATTGAAACTAAAACAGCCGCAAGATTAATGTTGAACCATGAACGGAATGCTATACGAAAATTACAGAGTTCAGGTGTCTTAAACGAAGTGGAAACCTCAAGATTGAGTGGAGCTGTTGAGCGGCGCATGAAAAAGATCTTCGATACGCCACCTTCCATCGATTTGCCGGAACCGCGCGATATGCTCAAAGAAATACAATGGCTTAGCGGTATGGATGATAGTGTTTTCAAAAAAATTTGGAGTATTACTAAAGAAGAAATTGTTCCCGAAGGCCAGGCGCTGTTTAATAAAAATGCACCGGGTGAATCGGTTGTTATCATTGTTAGAGGCACAGTTAGACTTGATTACGAAACAGATGTTTCCGATTACGCAGGTTCGGGATCAACTCTTGGCGAATTGGTATTATTATCATCAAGTCAGTTTTTATTTGATGCCGTTGCCGAATCCAACGTTCAGGTTTTAAAATTACCGGGAATTGAACTAAAAAAAATTATTGATGAACATCCCCAAATTCGTGAGAAACTTTGGCAAACAGCAGGTATTCGGGCCGCTGAAAGCAAGTTGAGAACAATGGAACCGTTCAAGCAATGGGGGCATATTGAACTCAAACGATGGCTGTTAAATGGTAAAGTTGTCTGGCCGCCAAAAAACAGGCTTCAAATGGTGAAAGGCACGATCATTTTACTTTCCGGTAAAGCCAGTGAATTTGATGAAACCGGCAATAAGTGCGATTATAAACCAATTTCTGTGCTTCGTGCTGTAAAAGTCTTCTTTGAGGAGGATTCTGTCGTATATTTGTGCCCTGCCATTAAAATGAGTCTATCAAAAATGCATGTGTTATCCGGTCAACAAGAAGAGGAGACCAATGAAGTTAAATCGGTCTAGAGGTACCAGGTTATGATCAAATTAGTATCGGTAAAAAAGCAGTTAAATCTTTCAAAAGACATTCGTCAGACCATAATCCCCAATCTGACTTTGGACATTCAAAAAGGGGAATTTGTGGCGATTACCGGCCCATCAGGTTCGGGGAAATCCACCTTGCTTTATATCATGGGTGGTTTGGATAAACCGACATCGGGTGAAGTTTGGTTGGATGGTGAAAATATTGCTAAAAAAAATGAAGATGAAATGACCCGGATACGAAACGAGAAAATCGGGTTTATTTACCAGTTTCATTTTTTGCTTCCGGAATTCACCGCATTGGATAATGTGATGATGCCCATGCTGATTAATCCGAAATTTAACCGGAAAACGGCCAAAGCTCGCGCTGAAATGCTTTTGGAAACGGTTGGGCTTTCCAACAAAATGAACAATAAACCCTCGCAGCTTTCGGGCGGTCAGCAACAACGCGTAGCAATTGCCCGATCGCTTTCAACCGAACCTGTCGTGCTTTTTGGCGATGAACCTACAGGAAATTTGGATTCCAAATCCGCCCACAACGTCTATCGTCTATTCAATACGCTCAATAAAGAATTCGAGCAAACCATTGTCATTGTTACCCACGATGAAGAATTTGCCAGAACAGCTCATAGAAAGATCCACCTGGTGGATGGCAAAATCGATAGCGATGTGAGGTTAAATGAGGTTCAAAAAGCAGGTGTGTAAAAAGTAGGAATTTTATGAGTTGGAATTCCCCTTCCAAAAAATCTAGAAATCATCAACGCAAGTCTATTCGTCTGAAAGACTACGATTATTCCCAGCCTGGTGCATATTTCATTACGATAAACGTGGCTAACCGTAAATGTCTGTTTGGATCAATAAAAAATGATGAAATGATCATAAACAAATATGGAAGAATTGCGCAAGAATGCTGGTACAATATCCCAGAACATTTTATACATGTACAACTGGATGCATTTATCGTGATGCCAAACCATATTCATGGAATTATATTGATAACAGGTGTAGAGGCGACGCATGCGTCGCCCTTACATAAAATCATCCCCATCAATGGCCCAAAATCCAATTCCCTTGGTGCTGTTGTTGGATCATATAAATCTGCTGTTACAAAACGGATCAATGAAGTGAGGAAAACATCCGGCACTGGTATTTGGCAACGGAATTATTATGAACACATTATTCGTAATGAAACCGAACTAAATAAAATTAGGGACTATATCCTAACCAATCCCCTAAATTGGAAAAAGGATGATTATTTCGTGGATATAAAGGAAGGTTGAGTTTTATTTTTGCTTGCCATAATAAAACTGCTGCCGCTCAATGATCTTGTGATAAATTTTATCAACAGTTTCCTTAAGCTCCGGCGCTTGTGAGAGCAATGTGGTTTCGGTGGCTTTATTACCGAGAAGCTTTGCAGTAACAAAATAAAGCGGTTTAGCCATATCAATTAAGGTTTGCCCGACCACACCTCAATAACGCATTGAAAAGGAGTTGACTCTAAATTATTCTGTTCCGATGCATTGCATTTCACAATGAGTGAATAGGCTTGATTTGCCTTTTGGTTTTCGTAATAATACATTAAGGCAAGGTTGAATATGGAGCTTACAAGCCCTTTGTCTATTGCCATCAGATAATATTTGACAATAAATTCATTGTCAAAAATTTTAGCAATAAAATTATTGTCATATCATAAAAACGTGAACCGAAATGGGTTGAGAGAAATAGTTATCTCAATATGAGCTAATTGTTTAACGGATAAAAATTTTGGAAAAGGGTAAAAGATAAAGCTTTCAGCTCAATAAAGAATTCCAGTAAACCATTGTCATTGTTACCCACGACGATGAATTTGCCAGAACCGCTCATAGAAAGATCCACCTGTTGGATGGCAAAATCGATAGCGATATCAGGCTGGGTAAACTAGCTGACTCCGCCGCTTAAAGATTGTGATTCTCATGTAAATATGATCTGAGATAACAAGTGCATAGAAACTGATAACCATATGAAAGGCTGTATGGACATATGCCGGTCATGTTGCAATCTACAATTGCAATGTCGTTTGAAATTTGTGATTTAACGTTGCAATACGGCTTAGAACCTTTAGATAAGCATTGAAACGATTTGTTGCAGTTTTCGGACTTATCGAAAGCATATTTAGGGATATCCACAGTTATTGGGATTTAAGGGATTTGATCATTGATTCTATAAGTTTTTAGAGTCCCATACTAATGGTATGGATAGAAAATATAGAATGTTAAAGAGGCAATTGCAAGCAACCACAGTCCCGGTTTAACTTCCCTTACTTTACCATCCAGAAGCTTAAGTACAGGATAAGCTATAAATCCTGCAGTAATTCCCACACCGATGTTGAACGAAAAAATCATCAACGAAATGCATAAAAAAGAAGGGATAAGTTCGGTGTAATCGTTGAATTTAATGTATTGAAATGAGGTCATCATAAACATACCCACAATAACCAGGGCCGGTCCGTATGCAAAAGAAGGAATGGCGGTAAGAATTGGAGAAAAAAACAACGCTAGAAGAAACAAGCCGGCAACCACAACGGATGTAAATCCGGTTCGCCCGCCGGCTTCAATACCTGCTGCGGATTCAATATATACCCCGGCTGTGGTAGTTCCGAATAGCGAGCCAAATACGGTTGAAAGCGCATCAACCAGCATGGGTTTTTCAATTTGCGGGAGATTTCCTTTGCTATCCAAAAGTTTGGCACGTGCTGAAAGCCCAATCAATGAACCCATCGTATCTACAAAATCCATAACCAATACCGATACAATAACACTAAGAAACCCCCAGGTTAAAGCGCCCGCAATATCCAATTCAAGAAAAATCGATGATATATCAGGCGGCATGCTCCAAATGCGTGAGGGCATGGGCGAAAGATTAAGCGAAAATGCCAAAGCAGTAATCGATAAAATTCCAATGAGCAATCCTCCCGAAACACGTTTAATAATCAATATGCTGGTTAATAAGAGGCCTAAAATTGCAAGTAATGCTTTGGGCATTGAAATATCGGCCAAACGTACCGGAGCGCCATCGACACCCAGTGTAATGAATTCCATGGCTTGAAACCCTAAAAATGCCAGGAAGAAACCGATGCCAACTGCAAAACTATACTTTAAAGTGTTTGGAATTGATTTGGCTAGCCAGGTTCTAAGATTTAAAACGGTTATCAGTGTAAAAAAAACACCGCTGATAAAAATAGCGCCCAATGCCGTTTGCCAGCTGTAACCTAATGAAACGACAACGGTATAAGCGATAAATGCATTTTCACCCATATATGGCGCTATTGCAAATGGTCGTTTGGCGTACAAACCCATAAGCAGTGTTCCAAATGAAGCCGTCAGGATTGTGGCAACCATACTGGGTTCTTTTGGTATGCCTGCAGCTTGGAGAATTGCTGGATTAACCACGATAATGTAAGACATGGTTGCAAATGTCGTTAATCCTGCCAAAAGTTCTCGCTTAAACGACGTGTTATTTTCGGAAAACCTGAAAAATGTTGAAATCAGACGAGTCATGGTCTGTTAGATGTGAGTATCAAACTCATTTTAAAATGTTCTGAATATGTTCCTAGATCGCGTTTCTAAAACACAAACTCGATGAATTTTTGCTAAGCACTGAATAAATTAGTTTATTCTTATCTATAGTTTATCTGTTATTTATGGTAATCATCTAATTTATAGCAGCTTTTATATGAAACTGTCTTTGAACGGCATGAACGAAACACACATATAAAAGAAATGATTTTTTTTAATATGAAACCCAATTTGTTATTCAGCTGTTTAAATAACAAAATTATACCATTATGATACTTGAAAAAGAAGAATTGACTGCTGAAGTTAAAAGTGAACTCTATAAAGCATTAACAAAAAAACTTTTTCTTCTCATCAAACCAGATTTTGATTATATATCCAATGCAGCAAATTTTGTAGCCGTTATTTTTCAGAATGTTCCTGATATAAATTGGGCGGGGATATATTTTTATAGATCCGGTAAGCTAAGTTTGGGTCCTTTTCAAGGATTGCAGGCTTATCCGACGGTTGAGTTAGGTAAAGGCTTGGTTGGCGGGGCAGCTAACATGATGAAAACCGTGATTTTTGATGACATAAATCTCTATCAAGGGCAACAAATGAGTTCAAACCTTACAAATTCAGAGATTGCGGTTCCTTTGATAAAAGACGGGAAGATTTTTGGGGTTCTGGATATTTCAAGCGACTCCATGAATCGTTTTGATCAAGAAGACAAAGCCGGTTTGGAAAATTTGTGCGAAGTATTTCTTAAGATTTTGAAATAGCGAAATTCCCCCGCTTTAAATCTATAAAATGAGAGATAATCCCCTTTATTTCAAAAAAAATTTTAAACCCAATAAACGTTTTGTTTTTTGAAGGAATTTTCTTAAATAGTAATAGTTATCATTAAGTAAAAAACATCTTTTCAACCTCAAAAAAATCTCAATTATGGCAACTGTTGGACAAAAATTCCCTGATTTCAATTTAGAAGCCTGTGTTTCCCTTGAACATGGCAAAGAGTTTAGACAAATTTCCCTAGAAAATCAATTGAAAAGTGGCAATTGGCAAGTCATATTTTTTTGGCCAAAAGATTTCACGTTTGTATGCCCAACTGAAATTAAATCGTTTAATGACGCCTACAATGATTTTAAGGATCGCGATGCCGAGCTTTTAGGCGCCAGCACCGATACAGCATTTGTTCATTTGGCGTGGCGGCAAAATCACAGTGATCTTCGGGATTTGAAATTTCCCATGCTGGCTGATGCAGCCAAACGTTTATCCGGTGAATTGGGAATCCTGACATCAGACGATCAAGTGGCATTAAGAGCAACCTACATTATTGATCCTGAAGGCATTATTCGTTGGGTAAATATTAACGATTTAAATGTGGGTAGAAATATTCAGGAAACCTTAAGAGTACTTGATGCTCTGCAAACTGATGAGCTTTGCCCTTGCGATTGGAAAAAAGGTGATGAAGTGCTTCAGCCCTGATTGATTCGCATTGGAAAATTTGGGCATGTTGTAGAAGAATATCTTCAACGTCCCCAGGAAATTTCCTAACGAAACGAGTTCCCTTAAATTTTCACATATCCTAAAAGGCGTTTGTAAAAACGCCTTTTTACTTATGAAAGTCGGAATTAAAATGACCATCATCGCTCGTCCGGTTTTGGGGAAAGAAATGTTCGAACTGATCTCATTAGTCAATAGTGCAGCAAATGGTTGAGAAATGTGCGTGGTTAATACCATTAGGCTGGCCGCAGTTGTTAAAGGTGCAGCTATGGTATTTTCAATTCAAACCAAGAACAATTCTTTTTATAAGTCTTGAAAGACAACGCTTTTAACTGGTAAAACCTTGTCGTGAGGAATTTTTGTTAATATTTCACAGCCATGTTTTGTTATCATAAAGGTGTGTTCAAAATGTGCGGCTAAGCTGTCATCAGCTGATAAAATTTCATCCCAACCAAATTCGCTATTTTTAACAAACCGAACTTTGCCCGATGAACCGGCTGTAACCATAGGCTCGATGGCGATGACCATATTTTCAATTAAAACCTGTCCGGTGCCTTTTCTACCGCTATGGCTGATAAACGGGGGCTCATGAACTTTGTACCCCAAACCATGCCCGCCCAGTTCGGTGACATTTCCAAAACCCCGGCTGGCTAAATATGACCCTACGGCATGACCGATATCGCCAACCCTAGCCCCGTGTTTTAAAATCGAAATTGCACGTGCCAAAGATTTTTGTGTAACATCTAAAAGCTCTCGTTTGCGATTATGCTCCAAGGTTTGTTGGAATGCAGTATCGGCAGACTTGGTATCTTTATAATTTTCAATAAAATGCGTTTTGCATGTCCGATCCACCCCATCTTCCGTGATGATATACGTAATCGCCATATCTGTAAATAAGCCTTTGTAATCAACGCCTAAATCAAGACTTAATACATCGCCGGCTTTAAGTATTTTTTCAGGCAAACATAAGCCATGAACCACTTCATTGTTTAAAGAAAAACACACGGCATGAGGAAATCCGGAATAGCCTAAAAAACTGGGTTCGGCATCATAACTTCGAATAAATTCCGTACAGAATCGATTGATATCCGGTGCACTGACCCCCGGTTTCAACATGGATTCCAAATGATAATAAGTGGAAGAAAGGATATAACCGCTATAACGAATTGATTCTATATCGTTGATGTTTGTAATTATTGACATAAACTAAGGGTGAAATAATTAATAAGCCTTTGCAAAAACAACTTTCATTGGCGAAGGGTTTCCGGTATATACGCATTTTCCATTTTGATTCAATGCATACATCTCAATGTATTTGGGGTCGGTTGGTATAGTGCGAATGGTGGCTTTTGTTTCTTCTTTTATTTTAGCTTCGGTTTCGCTTGTGCCATCCCAGTGCGCAATAACAAACCCTTCTTCAATGCGTGTTTTAAACTCATCAAAAGTATCAACCGTCCAGGTTTTTGAATGCCTCAATGCTTTGGCTTTTTCAAACAACTGATTTTGAATATCTGAGAGAAGCGTTTCAATTTGTGAAGCAAATGAGTCGTTAAGCTCAACTGTTATTTTTTCGGAGGTGTCGCGCCGTGCAATTACGCATTGATTGTTTTTAAGATCTCTTGGCCCGATTTCAATTCTTACGGGAATGCCTTGTAATTCATATTCGGCAAATTTCCATCCGGGTGAATTGTTGGTAGAGTCATCCAATATGGTAGAGATGTTTTTAGCTTCCAGTTGCGCTTTCAAAGCGGATGCTTTTTCCAGCAATGCAGATGTATCGCCTTTTAGAATAGGGACAATAACCACTTGTTTAGAGGCTAATTTCGGGGGTAGAACCAGTCCTTTATCGTCAGAGTGAGCCATAATCAACGCGCCGATCAAACGGGTTGAAACGCCCCAGCTTGTTGCCCAAACATAATCCAGCTCGCCTTCCTTAGTTTGGAATTTGCAGTCAAAAGCTTTGGCAAAGTTCTGCCCCAGATGGTGCGATGTGCCGGATTGCAAGGCTTTGCCATCTTGCATCATGGCTTCTATGCAGTAGGTATCGATAGCGCCCGCAAAGCGTTCGGTTTCTGTTTTTCGACCAACAATCACAGGCAAGGCCATGTACTCTTCGGCAAATTTCCGATATACTTCAATCATGCGAAGCACTTCCTCGGTGGCTTCATCTTTGGTGGCATGAGCGGTATGGCCTTCTTGCCACAAAAACTCAGCAGTTCGCAAAAACAAACGCGTTCTCATTTCCCAACGAAACACATTGGCCCATTGATTGATCAGCAATGGTAAATCTCTATACGATTGTATCCATTTACGGTACGATGACCATATAATGGTTTCCGACGTGGGTCTTACAAAAAGCTTTTCTTGAAGTTCCTGACCCCCGCCATGCGTTACCACGGCGCATTCCGGTGCAAATCCTTCAATATGATCGGCTTCTTTTTGGATAAAACTTTCCGGTATAAGCAACGGGAAGTAAGCATTGACATGCCCGGTTGCTTTGAACATGCCATCCAAGGCCGCTTGCATTTTTTCCCAAATGGCGTAACCGTTTGGGCGAATGACCATGCATCCGCGGACATCGGAATGGTCAGCTAATTTTGCTGAACGGACAATATCTAAATACCATTGAGAGTAATTGTTTTCTCGAGGAGTGATTTTTTCAGCCACAGGTTATAAATGGTTTGTGTTCTATGGTTTTATCAACAGTGATTGATGATAGAAACGCAAAATAAAAGCTTTAAACTTAAAAGATAACTTCAATAAAAGCAATGATTAAGAATAGAATCCAATCGAAAAATTAATGTCAGAGAGAAATACTCAAAGAGTTAATACTTTGACTGTAAGGATTGGGTTTCACTATAGGATTCGGGGATTTGAAACATCGATGCCGGTACGCGTTGCTTTTTGATGTCTTTCACGGTTGAAATCAATTTTTCTCCGAACACATTTTTTTGAACAATTTTAATCGGAAAACCTTCAATACCTGCTTTTTCTAGCGCGCTTGCCAAGGAAGGATTAATAAATTTCAATGTGCTTTTTTGAAGTTTTCGGAAAACATTAAAATCAAGCACATCTTTACTGAACCATAAATCAACGGTTGTTTTTTTTCGGATAGCTTGCACATGTAGGCATTTGTAACTGGAAATGGTTTCATGGCCTATCGTTTTCACAGTATATGGGTTGAGCTTGCTATTGAACCTGGAAAGCTTTGCTGATTGCGAAAAATTTAAACGAGAGTAAGATTTTGAATTATGGTTCAAAAGATAGGCTGTTTGTGTTTTGTTATTCAAAGCAAGAAATGACGATAGCATTGGTGAAGAATTTCCCTGATAGATCAAATTCATATCTGCACGAATCCCTTTTTTGCCAACATATAATTCTATATCGCCTTTCGTATCGGGCGATTCAACGTTGAGAATGACTTTTCCAACAAAGGGTGTTTTAGCTAATATTGGGCTAGAAAGGTTGAAAAAAAGAATGGTTATGATCGTTATTCTGTACATGGCATTTTTTAAGATATAATTTTACTTATTAGTAAAAAGTAATAGTACAAACTACCATTATTATAAGAAGTAATTTAATTATTACTAGAGTCAAAAATTTTTATCACTTATCAAAAAATTATCAAGATAATAAGTTTTTAATTAGGTGGTTTATTTAAATACTCTCATTCAAGTTTACAATTAGTAGCCCAAATCGCCATACCATTGTTTTCATTTTATTCCGATGAGGTATCAACTCAATGCGAATAACTTGTTTGATAATCTTTTCTCGAAACACAAGCAAGTAAGCGTTGTTAAGTAAGAGTTTTTAGAGGTTGTAATTATGAGCAACCCGTTTAATCTAAAAGTTGTCTGGTAACGAATGTTAGTTATCAGATTTTAATCAAACAAAAAAATAAAAGGAGATAAACATGGCAGTTGAAAAGACCGTAGGATCGTCTAGCTTGGTTGAAGTTATCGACCGCATTTTAGACAAAGGCGTTGTTGTTGATGCCTGGATCAGAGTTTCTTTGGTGGGCATTGAATTGCTTGCTGTAGAAACGCGCGTTGTTGTCGCTTCAGTTGAAACTTATTTGAAATATGCTGAAGCTATTGGCTTAACTGCACGTGCCGCTTAAGCAATAACCTTGAAGGGAGAGATTGCGATAATATCCTACCTTATTAAAAGCGTATTATCCCAATATCCTCTCTTATTTAATTTTTAAATAAGTATCGATATGACTGCTGCAAATTTGGACGAAAAAATTAGTGTACTCGTTGAAAATGTCCTTGACTCCTACGATACAAGGCTTCAAAATGTGGAAAATGTTCTAACCACGCCTTGCGAGTTTTTAGAAATGCAAGATGTGATCACGGAAGAACGAAAAAAACGAGATGGGATTGCAGCGCAGATAAAAGAGAGTTTGGCCCAAAATGAATCGTTGCGTAAGAAAGATTTTGATGAAATGATTCAGCGGATTATGGCGGCGCAGGAGCAACGAGAGCATCAGGTGAGGGCTTTATTGAAATCGTATTTAAGCGCACAAAAACAAATGGCTAACTCGTTAAGAGAAAGCCTGTTAGAATTTAAAACAGCGCTCCAAGAGAAAAATTTGGAGCGTGTAGATGCCCACAAGACATTTCTTCAGAAATTACTTCAAGATCAGGATTCCAGACGTCGAAAGGTTGAAACCCGATTAAAGGACTTTCGGGATTCACACCATGCGATGGCTGAAAATTTTAAGCAGTTACTTAATAAAGGAAAACAGCTCAGGATAAAAGATTTAAAAGAATTACTGAGCGAGTTTGAAAATGATAGACAACATCGTGCTAAAGGTCATAAACGCCGTAAAGAAGAAGTTGATGTGTTGCTCAATCGTACGCCTCGGTCCAGTGCAGGGTAATTACATATACGCCGGTATGATGCCGGTATTATGATTAAAGTTTAATACTCAACAATTAACAAATCTAAAAAAATAAATTATGGGACTTGCAGAAGAAATGACACGGCTTGCCGAAACTATTGTTTCGGAAAAACAACAGAGGGTTTCAGACAATGAAACGCTAAAAAATGATATTCATGAAAAATTGAATGACTTTTCAGCTCAAAGGGTACAAGTAAGCAAAGCGTTGGAGCAAAATGCTAAAGAGCTTATGGATAGTCTTCAGGATTACGTTGATAACACATTAGTTTCTGAAAACGAAGAAATGCAACTTCAGATCAAAGAATTTATGCAGAAGCTTGAAACTGAACGTGAGGAAAGAAATAAAGTCCAAACAGAAACTTTAAATCAATTCAATAAGAATTTGGAAAGTTCAGTTGCTGAGATGATGAAACTCTTTAGTCAGCAAAGACAAGAGATGAAAAAACAACAGCAGCAAGAGTTCAACCAATTCATGGTTGACTTGAAATCTTCAGTGGGTGAAAGCCGTAAAGCGGCACAACAAATATTGGGTGACTTTAAAAAAGAAAACCAAGAGCGAGCCAAAACATTGCAAAAAGAATTGTCAGGATTTGCAAATGATCTGGCTAAATCAAGCAAAACCAAACTTAAAGAGTACGCAAAAGAACGCAAGCAAGCACAAGATGTTTGGGCAAAAATGCAGAAAAATGGCGTAAGTAAAAAAAAACCAGCATCTAAAAAAAGTGTAGAAGCCAAGGAAAAAAAGACGATTGAGCCTAAAGAAGAGAAAAACGAGTTTTTTGAAATACCCAGCGCCGAAGCATACCTAAAACCTGAAGAACCGCAACAAAAAAGCCAGAAAGGATTTACTGATAATCCTAAAAAAGATATTCAAGAACGCGTTTTCGACTATATACAGGCACATCCCGAAGGCGTTAAAGTTAGCGAAATGGAGGGGCCGTTAAATGAAAATCGCTTAAAATTAGGCGTGGCAGCCCGCAAGTTGCTTGAAGAAAACAGGGTTAAAAAAATAGAGAACATGTATTTACCGTTGTAGATCATCAGCCTTTTTAGGCGTGATCGTTACATCAGAAAATTTATGAATCATTATTGGAATGAAATATGGCAGATGATTTTTCTACCGTGCTTGAGCCCATTGCTCAACCGGATTTCGTTGAAACCCCATATATCAAAAAATTAACCGAAAGGGCTTTAACCTATATTAAAGCAGGCTTTCCAATTCACTTCCGTGGTCCATCGGGTACGGGCAAAACAACCATTGCGCTTCATTTGGCGCATAAAATTGCCCGACCAGTGGTTTTATTGCATGGCGATGCTGAGTTTACAACATCGGATTTGGTGGGTGGTGAACATGGGCATCGGTTTCAACGCACCATTGATAATTTTATTCATACGGTTCATAAATACGAAGAAAATATGGTTAAACGGTGGGTTGATAATCGGCTGACCGTAGCATGCAAGCATGGGTTTACAATGGTTTATGATGAATTTACGCGCTCGCGCCCCGAAGCAAATAATGTGCTGCTTTCAATTCTTCAGGAAAAGCTATTGGATATGCCTGCCGGTAAAACCGATAATCCTTATTTGAAAGTACACCCGGATTTTGTGGCGATTTTCACCTCTAATCCTGAAGAGTACGCGGGGGTGAATCGAACTCAGGATGCGTTGCGCGATCGTATGGTGACAATGGATGTGGATCATTTCGATTTGGAAACCGAAGTGGAAATCACCAAAACCAAGTCTGGTTTGAACCGAAAAGACACCAATAAAGTAGTGAGCATTGTTCGCGGATTGAGAGAGTCGGGAAAAACAGAATTTGAGCCTACGATTAGGGGAAGCATTATGATCGCGAAAACGTTAAATGTGATGGGTATAAAGCCCGAAAGCCACAACGAGGCATTTCGTGAAATATGCCGCGATATTCTTGCCAGCGAAACCAGTCGGGTGGGTTCAAAAACTAATCAACAACGTGTTAAGAAAATTGTCGAGGAGTTGATTGATCTTAACACAGTAGCAACAGTTAATGGAAAAACAAAATCGGAGGTCGCGTGAGTAAAAAAGAAAGCCTGAAAGGATTATCGAAGATTAAAACAGTTGCTGGCATGAAACGCCGCGCTTCAATCAATACACAAAGCCTCACTTATTTGGATTTGTATGTGATTGTACAAGAAAAAGAGCGATTGGCTCAAGAAAAAAAACGCTTGGTTTCACGGTTAAGCGATATTGATGAACGCTTAAAGCAATTGAACGGTCAGATTGCAGATCTTCAAAAAAATATCGGGCTAGAAAAACAGGCGTCTTTAGCGGAACAAAAAAAAGTAAAAACTAAAACCGACCGTGGAAAATCTAAGGCGGGTTCCGGCGAAAAAGAATGGAATGTCGTTAACTTGGGGTATTAGTATTGCCCATTAAACACAAATCATATGAGTGAAGCCATACAATCCGTTCGAGCATCAACACTGGCCGATATTTTAGAACGAGTTTTAGATAAAGGCGTAGTCATTGCCGGCGATATTAAAATTCAAATTGCTGACATTGATCTGTTGACCATAAAACTCCGATTGTTGGTTGCTTCCGTTGATAAAGCCAAAGAAATTGGTATAAACTGGTGGGAAGAAGATGCCTACCTTTCAACCAAAGCAAAGTATAAAGAGCTAAAAGAAGAAAACGAAGCGTTAAAAGCGCGAGTTCAGAATCTGGAACAAAATTCTTAAGAGGAGTAAGTTGGTTATGACAGAAAAAAAGGACGATAAAAAAGGGATTGATATAGACTTTGGACTTGGAAAGATAAATCTTGGCGGCATTTTCGATGGCATTGAAAAACTGGTTGATGCAGCGGCAAAGCTAGAACAATTGGGTGGTGAGTTTAAAAAAGAAGGCGAAGTTGATTTAAGTCATCTTAAACAAGGAATGAAAGGCGTTTTTGGCGTTTCGGTCAAAACCGGAATCGGCGGCGAAAATCCGGTCGTTGAATCCTTCGGTAATATTAAAAAAACACCCGAAGGCCCGAAAGTTGAAGAGGAGCGTGAGCCTTTAACCGATCTGTTTGATGAAAATGATGAGATTGTGGTGATTATGGAAATGCCAGGCGTTAGCAAAGAGGATATCCAGGTTGATTTGAATGGCGATATCTTTGATGTATCGGCAAGCGCCAAAACCCGAAAATATCGAAAAGAGATTCTATTGCCGAACGCCGTAAAATCGGAGGATATGGCCTGGACGTTTAACAATGGCATCTTTGAAGCAAGGATGAAAAAATGCCCATAGCGGATTTAGGTGTTGATTCCCTGCAATTGGTAATGTTTGGTGGTAAAGGAGGGGTTGGGAAAACGACCGCCGCCGCAGCAACGGCTTTGTATCTCTCCGAATCCTACAACACGTTATTGATTTCTACTGATCCGGCCCATTCCATTGCCGATAGTTTTAGAATAAGCATTGACCATCGAATAAAAAGTCACGAAAATATTCCAAACCTGAGTCTCTATGAAGTTGATGCCGAGCAAGCATTGGAAACATTCAAAAAAGATAATGACAAAGAAATTAAGAAATTGATGGACACATCAACCAGTTTCGATCAGGAAGATATTGATGCATTTTTAAGCTTGCCGGTTCCGGGTATTGATGAGGTGATGGGATTCAAAACCGTTGTGGATTTAATTGATGAGGCCAAATACGAAAAATATGTGATAGATACCGCGCCTACCGGTCATGCGTTGCGATTGCTTTCTTCTCCGGGATTATTTGACGACTGGGTAAAAGTGATGGCGCAATTAAGATGGAAATACCGGTACATGGTCACTCGGTTTTCAGGGAAATACACTCCGGATGACGCCGATGACTTTCTGTTAAAGATGAAAAAAACCATCAAAAAAATCCAGAACCTTCTTCGCGACCCGGCCAAATCAAAATTTGTTGCGGTAACGATTCCCGAAACGATGGCTATTGAAGAAACACGGCGCCTACTTTCAAGATTAGAAGCCATGCAGATTGAGGTTAAAGATATAATCGTCAATAATGTTTTAACCTCTGAAGGCTGCCAGTTCTGCATGCAAAGAAAACAAAGCCAGAAGCGTTACTTGGATGAGATTGTTTCAACCTTTTCGAATCAAAAACCAACCATCATTCCATTACAACCCTCTGATGTTTCAGGGTTGGATTCGCTCAGAATCATCAGAGATATTTTGTTTGAAGACTAATGGACGAAACTCAAAACAAATTTAAAGTTAAAGAAGCCCTCCAAAAAGATGTCGGGAGAGCAATATGTCGAATTGACCCTGAAAGCATTCGGCAATTTGGTTTTTCAGCCGGCGAAGTGGTGTTATTGCAGGGCAATCGTAAAACACCGGTCAGGATAATGCCGTGCTATCCCGAAGATCGGGGCAAACAATCAATTCAGATGGATGGCATTACGCGTGCCAATGCTCAGGTTGGGTTGGAAGATAAAATTCAGATTCTGAAAGTTGATGCCAACCCTGCCTCGCGAGTTGTACTGCAATCATTAACCAACGGAGCGAGACTCAAAGATGAAGACAGCCGATATATCGGTACGTTGATTGACGGATTGCCGGTTCTTAAGGGCGATAAGCTTCGGGCGAGTTTGTTTGGCACAAAAAGCACGGAGTTCCAGGTATTGGAAACTAGCCCGGAAGGCGTGGTTCAAATCAATACCTCAACGGCGATTCGTATGAAATCCGACTTGCCCGGTGAAAGCAAATCGGCTCAGGTTGCTTATGAGGATATTGGTGGGTTGGGCTTGCAAGTACGCCGGATTCGAGAAATGATAGAATTACCATTGCGCTTTCCTCAATTGTTCGATCGTTTGGGTATTGAGCCGCCGAAAGGAGTGTTGTTGCATGGCCCGCCAGGCACCGGTAAAACATTAACCGCACGAGCCGTTGCCAACGAAACGGATGCGTTTTTTATCAGCATTTCTGGCCCGGAGATCATGGGCAAGTTTTACGGCGAAAGCGAAGCGCGCATTCGAAAAGTGTTTGAAGACGCCTCTTCACATGCGCCGGCAATTATTTTTATAGATGAAATTGATGCCATAGCCCCGAAACGGGAAGATATGGGCGGTGAAAAACAGGTTGAGCGTCGTGTGGTTGCGCAACTCCTGGCGCTAATGGATGGTTTGAAATCGAGGGGACAGGTTGTTGTAATTGGCGCAACAAACCTGCCAAACGCTTTGGATCCGGCATTACGAAGACCTGGCCGGTTCGATCGCGAAATTATTATCCCGATTCCCGATAAGCATGCCCGGCAAGAAATCCTGGGGATTCACACGCGCGGCATGCCGCTTGATGAGGATGTTCGTTTGGACATTTTAGCGGAAAAAACACATGGCTTTGTTGGCGCCGATCTTGAAGCGCTGACCCGTGAAGCGGCCATGATTACGCTTCGGAAAATTCTGCCCGAAATAGATTTTAATCTTTCAAGCATACCTTACGAAACCTTAATGACGCTTCAGGTTAAAATGTTGGATTTTCAAGAGGCCATGAAAGAAGTAGAACCTTCGGCCATTCGGGAATTTTTTGTAGAAGTGCCCAGCGTAAAATGGGAGGAAGTTGGCGGATTGGAAGGCATCAAGCAGGAGCTTGAAGAAGCCATTTTGTGGCCTTTGGACTATGCCGATTTGTTTCAAAAAACCGGCGCAAAACCCTCCAAAGGAATCTTGCTTCACGGGCCGTCGGGTACGGGTAAAACATTATTGGCTAAAGCGGTAGCGAATGAAAGCGGGGTGAATTTTATTTCCATCAAAGGCCCGGAATTGATGAACAAGTTTATTGGCGAGTCTGAACGCGCCGTTCGGGATGTATTTAAAAAAGCAAAGCAAGCTTCGCCAACCATTTTGTTCATTGATGAAATAGATACCTTAATTCCGAAACGCGGCTCGGAAATCGGAGGCGCTAGCGTAAGCGAACGAGTCATTGGCCAGTTTTTAACTGAAATGGATGGTATTGAAGAACTTCAGGGCGTACTGGTGCTTGCCGCTACCAATCGCCTGGATCTCATTGATGAAGCATTGCTAAGAAGCGGACGGTTTGATTTGCATCTGGAAGTGCCTAAACCCGACCGCAGAAACCGTGAGCGCATTTTTGAAATTCATACGGCAAATAAACCACTGGCAGAAGAAGTCAGTTGCAGCACGTTGGCTGAAATAACCGAAGGCATGGTAGGCGCCGATATTGAGTTTATTTGCAGGAAAGCTGTTATGATGGCCATCAGGGAAAATATCGGGAAATTGAAAACCTCCGAGCTTAGCGCTGATCGCCCAATTTATATAACCAATCAACATTTTGATAAAGCTATTGAACAGTTTAAAGAAATGAGCAAACAAACTGTTAACTGAAAAACAACTGATTATGTCGAAAGAAAAAACATTTATTCACGCATTTATTGAAAAAAGCGATGAATTAGATTTTGATGCAATTCCAGGAGAATTAAAGCTTATTGAGTACAACGATGTACTTGCTTTAATTACGCAAAGGGAAGAGCAAATAAGCGCGAAACACGACAATCAAATTTTGGCCAATCTGTTGCTTAAACATCAGCAGTATATCGAAGTCTTTATGAACCAAGGATTTACAACGATCTTGCCGGTAAAGTTGAATACCTCCTTTGATTCGCAAAAGCAGGTTAAGGCGATCCTTGAAGAATCGTACCCATTTATAAAACGAGAGTTTAATGAGATTCGTAATAAAGTGGAATATGATGTGGTTTGCACTTGGGTAGATTTTAATTCGGTACTTAACAAAATCGGGTCGGAGCCCGAAATAATTGAACTTAAAGATGCAATCTCAAAAGATCCATCCGGCCCTATGTTCGATGATCAAATGCGCATTGGCATGTTAATTAAAAAATATATCGATCAACTAAATAGTAAAATAGAAGCCGAAATTGAAACAAAGTTAAAAGAAATATGCCTGGAAATGAAAGCCAATCAAACCATGAATGATCAAATGATAGGGAACTTGGCCGTTTTACTTGATAAATCTAGTGAAAACGCTTTCGATAGGCGTATTCGGGAACTTGATCGTGATTTTAAAGGTACGTTGAATTTCAGATGTATTGGCCCTTTGCCGGCATACAACTTCTTTACCATAGAGTCGGTTGAAATTGGCTTGGAAGCTTTTCGATTGGCAAAAAATCAATTGGGTTTAAAAGATCGGTTTTCACTGAACGATATTAAAAGAGCTTATAAAACAAGAGCGTTTGATGAGCATCCCGATACCCAAAAAAATCGTGAGGCCTATAACGAGCGTTTTAATGAACTCAATAAATCGTACAAGCTGCTTAGCAGTTATGCCGAAGCCTTTGAAAACATGTTCATGAAAGAGCATACGGAGTATTCGGAGGAACTGCTCTCGCAGCATAGTCAATTACTTAAACTAAAAGATTAAACTGTGGTTAAAGAAGGAAAGTACATTTATTGCATCATTATTTCTTCCGAGGAACGCAATTTTGGGCCGGTCGGTATTGGCGGGCGGGGTGATGAAGTCATGACAATTAGCTATGATAATTTGAGCATGGTGGTTAGCAATCATCCGTTAGCCAAATTTGTATTGAATCCCGAAAATATCTTGGCCCATGAAAAAGTCATCGAAGAAGTTATGAAAGAATATCCATGCGTGCTACCGGTAAAATTTGGAACTATTGCATCTAACGCCGATGAAATCCGAAATTTGCTCGATCGCCGCTACCGTGAGTTTATGGATCACCTTTCGTATGTGGAAAACAAAATCGAATTAAATGTTAAGGCCGAATGGAAAAATATGGAGTTGATTTTTAATGAACTTACCAATGAAAGTAAACAGATCGGTGAGTTAAGACAGAAAATCGAATCTTCAGTTGAAGGCGGGTCAACCGATATTAAGGTTGAGTTGGGAAAGTGCGTTAAACAGGTATTGCTTGAAAAAAAAGAAGATGAGGCCGAAACCATTTTGAACCCGTTAAAACGAGCTGCCGTTGATTATAAAATTAACAGAACAACCGGCGATGCCATGCTTTTGAATGCGGCATTTTTAGTGGATACCGGACGAGAAAAAGAGTTTGATAACATTTTGGATGATTTTAGCGAGGAGTTCGAAGATCGGATTCATTTCAATTATTCAGGGCCTTTTCCAGCCTATAACTTTGTAGATGTAGCTATCTATCCTGAAGACTGGGAGCTTTAAAGCAAAATCAATTTGTATCATGAGTGAAAAAGAGGGGTATTATTTATACGGCATTATCAAATCGTCCAAAGAAAAATCATTTGGCAACATTGGCGTTGGCGGCAGGGAAGATGAAGTGATAACTATTTGTAAATCAGGGTTTTGCGGGGTTGTTAGTCAATCGCCAATCGTTCAGTATCCGGCAACCAGGGAAAATACGCTGGCGCATGAGCGGGTGTTGGAAGAAGTTATGAAGGGTTTTACGGTACTGCCGATGCGTTTTGCAACCATAGTGGAGTCGGAAATTCAATTAAAAGGGCTTCTGGAAGATCAAGCCGATGTTTTGGATGAAGAGCTTGAAAAGCTTTCCGGTAAAAAAGAGCTGGGGTTAAAAGCTATTGCAAAAAAGGAGATCATTTTTAATGATATTGTGGAAAATGATAAAAACATAAAAGCGCTTAAAGCCAAAATTGCCAAGCTACCGGAAAAAAAATCATACTATGATCGCATTGAAATTGGCCGAATGGTTGAAGACGCGCTTGAAAAGCAAAAGCAACGTTATAAAGAAACGATTTTAGCAGCTTTGCAGCCACTGGCCGTTCAGGTTAAAGAAAATGCTCCGTTCGGCGACCGGATGATTTTAAATACGGCATTTTTTATAGATGATGCCAGGGAAGATGAGTTTGACGCCAAAATCAATGAGCTGGATGAAAAGTTAGGGGATAAAATCATTTTTAAGTATGTTGGAAACTTACCGCCTTACAATTTTGTGGAGTTAAAAATCAAACTTAAAATTTGATGCTAATTGTTGATGACATCTTATTTGCGCCCGTTAATGGTTTGGTTTGGTTGGCTAAAAAAATTGAAGAAGTGGCTGATCAAGAAATGAGCGATGATGGGCGAATCAAAGAAAAGTTGATGGAATTGCAATTGCAATTTGAGTTAGATGAAATAACGGAAGACGAGTACAATCAAAAAGAAAAAGAGTATTTAGCTTTACTTAATCGGAAAGCCTGAACCAAACGATCATGGCAAGAACCAAACGTACAGTTTCTGAAAATGACATGGAAACGCAAAAAACGCCGGTTTCAAAAACAGCAGTTAAAAAACCGGCCATTGTTGAAGTTAGAGAGAAAACCGACGAGTTTTTGAAGCATGTCTTAAATGTGGAGTCGGTTAAAATCATAAAAACCTCAAAAACAGAAGAGGGGTGGCTTGCTATTGCCGAAGTGTATGAAGATAGTGCGTTTATTAAGGAATTGGGTTTAAAAACCAAGGTGAAAGACAAAAACCTCTACGAAATTCAGTTCGATTCTAACTTTGAGATTATTTCTTACGAACAGCATGGGCAAAGTAGCGATTAAATGCCATGTTGATTATCATTTGCGACAATGGGTTCAAATCTGATTTATGCATACGGAATCATAAAATCTGATTCGTCGGGGCTCAATCTAAGTTCGATCTCACCGGAGTTGCAAAGCTTACACACGCATAATTTTTTTGTTCTCTACACCCATGTTTCTGAATCGTCCTTTGGGCAGCAGGCGCTTGATCGTAACATGAAAAGGGTTGAATGGGTTGAACCTCAGGTTAGGGCTCATTTGGAAATGCTTGGAACGATCATGGAGATCTGCGATATCTTGCCATTTAAGTTTGCGACGGTTTTTATATCAAAACAGAGTTTATTGGAGAAAATTGAAAGTTCCTACAATGAGCTTTCGGATAAATTTAACAGGATTGAAGGTCGGGAAGAGTGGGCGCTAAAAGTATTTGTTGATTTTGAGGTTCTCGAAAAGCAAATTGAAAAGTATAGCCAAAAGTTTAAGAACCTCGAAAACGAAATTCAGAATAGCTCTTCCGGAAAAGCCTACCTCTTAAAGAAGAAAAAAGCGGAATTGATTAAAGACGAAGTAAAAGCAATTGCGCAAATCCAGGTGAGTAATTTAATTGAACAAATAAAACCATTCGTGAAAGAAATCGTGTTTCATAATGTTCAATCCAAAGAGATCACGCAAAAAGATTCCGATATGCTGCGTAATGTAGCATTATTGATCGATAAATCGGATAAATCAAGAGTATTCGGTATAATTGAAAATTGGCAGAACGATAAATCAAAGGAAGGCTTTGAGGTAATTTGCAACGGCCCCTGGCCTCCATTCTCATTTACTTCTTAATTCAGGGCACTTATGGCGCAACATTTGGAGCAAGAAGAGGTTAGCGTTTTAGAGCTTTTAGATCGTGTACTTAACAAAGGCGTAATCATCAACGGCGAAATTGTAATTTCAGTCGCCGATATTGATTTGGTTTATGTTGGCTTAAAGTTGATGCTCTCTTCTGTGGAAACAATGGAAAAACTCAAGCATAAGTCGCGGCAGGAGATGTTAGAATTAGAGTAACTATGGCAACATGTATTTATGCAGTTACATATTCTCATCTTTTAGCTCATGGTGATTTAGGAAAAGGCTTGTTCGGTGAGCCGCTTCAAGCGATTGAATATCAAAACTTATCTGCAATTGTCACCGAAACCCATCAAAACAAACCAACAAGCGAAAAAAAACATGTGCTGGAATTTGCTCAGACCGTTGAGCGACTGTTTCGGCGCTATCCCTTAATCCCATTCCGTTATGGCGTTGTTCTAAAAAACCAGGTTAGTGTTGTCACTATTTTAAAGCAGAATGCCGGGCTTTTTCAGAGTTGGATGGATCAGTTCATTGATTCTGAAGAGTATGGTTTAAAAGTTATCCATAAACATACAGACCCACTTGAAATGTCCGATAAAGCATTCGCTTCCCATAAACTTGAATATGAAGCGTCTAATCTAAGCTCAGCTAAAAAGTATTTGGAGGAAAAGTTACGCCATTACAAAGTCGAGCAAGCACATCAGATCAAATCTAAAAAAATTGCCGAATCCGTTCACCATGCCATGCAGGGTTCTTATAAATTAAGTCAAATTGTGTATACTAAATCGCATCAATTGATTTTGGATGCGGCGTATTTGGTTGAGAATCGAGAGGTACGAAGCTTTATCAACCGGGTTAAATCCATTCAAGCCGAACGCGGCGATTTGGAGTTTCTTTTAACAGGGCCTTGGCCGCCATATAGTTTTAGCATAATTGAAATTGAACCGGATTGAAAGATGGATAAAAAAAATAAGGTGATCATAGAATCGGAATCTATGGATGTATTTGCTAAAGAGCTTCAGCAGTCGCAACATAGTTTGCCTTCACGAATTGACGCTAATCCCGACACGGTTGAAAAAGGCCTGGGGAAACTTGTGCTTACGTTAATTGAGCTCATTAGAAAACTTATGGAAAAACAAGCGTTACGCCGCTTAGAATCAGGTTCTTTAACGGATGAAGAAGTAGAGCGATTGGGTGAAACCTTGATGAAATTAGAAACCAAAATGAAAGAACTCAAAGATATTTTTGGTTTGAAAGATAAGGATTTAAATATAGATTTAGGCCCACTTGGAAAATTAATGTAGCGGTTTAACGCCCATAACTTTTAATGGTGAAGATGACCCTTCAAAAACAGTGGGATGTACTCTCATTGCTTAAGATCACAACAGATCATTTTATCGGAAAGCAAATGGATGAAGCTCGTTTGCAGGTTGAATATTTGTTGGCGCACACGTTGCAATTAAATCGAATGGATCTGTACTTGAATTTTGATCGGCCGGTTACGCCAAACGAACTTGATCATTTCAGAGACCTCTGCAAACGAAAACTCCAAGGCGAACCGTTGCAATATATTTTAGGGTCGGAGCAATTTTTAGGGCTTAAGTTTAAAACCGATTCACGGGCTCTCATTCCCAGACCCGAAACCGAAGTATTGATTGAGCTGGTATTTGAGGCTTTAAAAGAACGGGAAAACCAAGCCCGGCGTGTTTTAGATATCGGGACGGGTACCGGTTGCATTGCCATTTCAATGGCAAACCTGTTTAAAACGAGCGATGTTGTAGCCGTGGATGTTTCAGAGCAAGCATTGGCGTTGGCTAAAGAGAATGCTTTGGAAATAGGTGTAGAAAATCAAGTTGAGTTTCATTGCTGTGATGCGCTTAATGATGCGTTTCATGAAAGATTTTTTCAAGGGTTTGATGTGATTATCTCAAATCCCCCTTATATTCCCATTCGTGAAAAAGATGAGCTTCAAGTGGAAATTAAAGCGTATGAGCCTGAAATAGCCTTGTTTGTTGAAGAAGGCTTTGAGTTTTATCGCAAAATTGCCAGTGATGCTAATAAAATGCTTAATTCCGGAGGGTTACTGGCTTTTGAAATTCATTGCGAAGGAAAAGATGACATTGAAGAAATTTTGAACCGGAAGGCCTTTTCAAACATTAATTTTCATAAAGATTACTCTGGGTTATACAGGGTGGTTATCGCGGAAAAATAAATAAGAAGCCCCGAAACAATGAATTTATCAATTGGAATTGTCGGTGTTAAAAAAACAGGGTTATCGGTAGCCATTTTAGCGGCACAATCGGGAGCCAATGTTCTGATCTATGATGATAACCCATCGCGCTTGCAACAAGCATTTGCTCGCTTGGAAAAATCGCTGCAAAACCGGCATGCCAAAGGTGCAATAAGCGCCGAAAAAGCTAAAGCGATCAAAGATAAAATTACGCCAATTTCAACGATCAAAAGCTTCACAGTGTGCGACTTAATTATTGAAGCTATTGATGAAAATCTTCAACGCAAAAAAAAGCTTTTTAAAGAATTAGATGAAGTTACTGACGACCATGTGATTTTAGCAAGCACAGCACAAAGCGCAAGCATTACCGCGCTTTCTTCACAGTGTTTTTTTAAGCAGCGGGTGGTGGGCGCACATTTTGTCAATTCATCTTCATCCAATGCAGTGGTTGAAGTTGTTAAAGGGATTGATTCTTCTAACGATGTTTTAGATAAGGCCAATTTTATTTTTAAATCATTTGTAAAGAATGTGTTGATATCGAGGGAATCGCCGGGGTTTGTGATTAATCGTATATTAAGTGCGTTTTTTACCGAAGCAATAGCCATTAATGAAGAGGGAACGGCATCGTTTCAGGAAATAGATGCAATCATGCGAATGGTGGGCGGTTTCAAGCAAGGGCCGTTTGAAATGATGGATTTTATAGGTATTGATATCTGTTATACCTCTATACTTGATCTGTACAACTCATTTTTTCAGGAAGAACGGTTTCGCCCTAGTTTTTTATTGAAAACACGATTTGATGCCGGATTTTTGGGTCGAAAAACAACAAAAGGATTTTATGATTACAAAGATGCCAAAGAAGCGCCAAAAATGGGCATCAGGCAAAGTGAGATTGAATCATCGAGGTATTTTTTTGATGAAAATCACCTGACATTTTTTATGATCAAGCAAAGTATCTATGCTCGGATTATTTCAATGGTGATTAACGAAGCGCTCTTTTGTGTTCAGGAAAATGTGGCATCGGAAGGCGACATTGATATCGCCATGAAATATGGCATGCGTTTTCCTAGCGGTCCGATTGCACTGGGTAGAGATATTGGTTTTGAAAAGGTCAAGAATATATTAAATAAACTCTATGATGAGTTTCATCATGGACGATATAAAACGACGCCGTTATTAAATATCTATCAATAAAATAAGAACTTGTCCGTCGTAATAGGTGAGAAATTTTGATGTGGAATTGGAAAGACTGAACTGACAATTTGATGGCTGATATCTATGACAAAAGTATTATGATATGACCATATGACATAATTCGGCCTTTTCCGTATCTTCTCTTCAGCTAATATTGATGATTTTCAAAGTGGCATAAAATTTGATGAAAAGATTAGCAGGTGAGCTAACCGAGCGTCAGCGTGAAGTTTTAGCTCTGATCATACAAAACTTTATTTTAACGGCCAATCCGGTCGGGTCACGTTTTTTAGCCAAACATTCCGATTTGGGCTTGTCGGATGCAACCATACGCAATGTTATGGCTGATCTTGAAGAAATGGGGTATGTAACGCATCCTCATACTTCAGCCGGACGTTTGCCGACGGATAAAGGCTATCGGTTTTATGTCGACTCCATTATGAAGATAAGTATGTTATCGGCACCGGAGCGATTAAAAATTGATCATCGGATTAACCAGGTTGTTGATGGAAATGCAGAATCAAACGAAATCCTGAGAGAATCATCACGAATTTTAGGCAGTATTTCCAAGCAACTGGGCGTGGTGTTATCACCGAAATATTCAACCGGTGTATTTGAAAAGTTGGAAATTGTTTCAATTTCATCGAATAAAATCCTTGTCATTGTTTCGGTTCTTTCGGGATTTGTTAAAACCATCATGCTGGAAGTTAAAACGGAGGTTAAACGCAATAAAATTGAACCGTTGGTGGCGTTGCTTAATGAACGACTTTCCGGGTTGACCCTGGAAGAAATCCGACAAACGTTTTCCGAACGACTTTCCGGCGTAGATGATAGTACTGGACTTCTGAGATTGTTTGTTGATTCGGCAGATCGTGTGTTCGACGATCCACCGATTAATGACCGAATTCATATTTCGGGCACCGATAACATTATTTTTCAACCTGAGTTTGAAAAACCCGAACGCATTCGTGGGATTGTTGAAATGGTTGAAAATGAAAATGTGATTGTGCATTTAGTTGAAGATTCATCGAACATGGATACCCATTTGGAAGGCCGCGAAGATATCAAGATTATTATTGGAAAAGAAAACCGAGACAGTAAGATTAAAGATTGTAGCATTGTTACGGCAGAATACGAAGTCGGTGATGTGATGGGGGTAATTGGCGTTATCGGGCCAACCCGGATGAATTACGCAAAAGTAGTCAGAATTCTCGATTACATGGCCAAACGTATTTCTGACAAACTAATTTCAATACGATAAGCATCTGTTTTATTAACTTTTTAAACGAGTAAAGAATTATTTATGACTCAAGGAACCAATCAAGACATTACTTTGGATAACAATCAGCCTGAAAACGAAAAGGAAAACGAAAAAAAATCACAAAAACATCCTAAAAAAACAGCCGCTAAAGATAGCCATAAAACTGAGCCTGTAACTTCAGATGTGGAATCACCATCATCTGCCCCTGAGAAAACGGAACAAACAACCGATACAGAAACTGAAGCGCCAAAAGAAGAATCTCAGGAAGAACAAATCGAAGAACTTTCAAAAGAAGTGGACTCATACCGAGATAAACTCTTAAGGCAAGTGGCTGAATTTGAAAATTACAAAAAGCAAAAAGATCGCGAAATTGCAAATATTCGAAAATTTGCCAATGAAGGATTGATCCTTGATTTACTTCCTGTGCTGGATGATGTAGAGCGTGTGCTCCAAAACGCCGATAAATTTTTAGAAGAATCGCCGGATGCAAAAGCCTATGTGGATGGCGTAAAACTGATCCATCAAAATTTGCTGAAAGCATTTGAACTAAAAGGCGTTCAGCGTTTAAATGCACTCGGGGAAAAATTTGATGTAAATCTTCATGAAGCTTTAAGCCAGATTGAAAAAGAAGGTGTGCAATCAGATACTATCGTTGAAGAGTATGTGCCGGGTTATAAGATGAACGATCGTGTGATTCGACATGCAAAAGTAGTTGTGGCTAAATAATTTTTTTGAATTAAGATTAAAAACACGAATGAGTGCAAAACGAGATTATTACGAAATTTTAGGCGTAGGCAGGTCTGCGTCTTTGGATGACATAAAAAAAGCATATAGAAAACTAGCCATTAAGTATCACCCCGATAAAAATAAAGGTGACAAAAGCGCAGAAGAAAAGTTCAAAGAAGTTAGCGAAGCTTATGAAGTATTAAGTCATGATGAAAAAAGGGCGCGATACGATCGTTTTGGACATGCCGGCGTAGGCTCTTCGGCTGCTTCGGATGGTGGCAATCCTTTTGCCGGACGAGGTGATATTAACGACATATTCAGTGCGTTCGGTGATATTTTCGGAGGTTTTGGCGAAGGCGGTTCGCCATTTGAAGAATCGTTTGGTGGAAGAGGCGCAAGGCGTCGCCGGTCATCAGGCGTTCCGGGATCAGACCTTAAGATCAAAATCAAATTAACCTTAGAAGAAATTGCAAAAGGCGTTGAAAAAACTATAAAGATCAAAAAGCTAAAAACATGTGATACATGTAGTGGCTCTGGCTCAAAAGATGGGTCTATGAATACATGCTCAACGTGCCAGGGAAGCGGTGAAATTCGCCAGGTTTCAAAAACCATGTTTGGACAGTTTATCAATGTATCTACGTGCCCCACCTGTAATGGCGAGGGACGAGTTATTAAAGAAAAATGTTCAAAATGCCATGGCGAAGGCCGAGTTCATGGGGAATCAACCGTTAAGATGTCAATACCGGCAGGGGTTTCGGAAGGCAATTATATTCCACTACGTGGTCAGGGAAATGTTGGCATGAGAGGAGGCCCGGCAGGAGATTTACTTGTCGTTATAGAAGAAGAGCCTCATCCGTCGTTTGACCGTCATGGTGATGATATTATTTACCATTTAAACATCAGTTACCCCGATGCTGTTTTAGGTACAAAATTGGAGGTACCAACATTAGAAGGCTCAGAAACCATTGATATTCCGGCAGGAACACACGGCGGCGATGTTATTAAGCTTCATGGCATGGGCATTGGTCGTTTGAACAGTTATGGCAAAGGTGATGAATTGGTGATGGTCAATATTTTTGTGCCGAAGCATGTGAGCGGAAAAGAAAAAGAGTTATTAAAAGAATTGAACAATTTATCGGGTATCCAACCCCAAAAAAATGCCAAAGAAAAAGTTGAAAAGAGCATTTTTGACCGGGTTAAAGAGATTTTAGGCTAATCGTTTGATTGCATATGGAAACTTTATCATGGAACGATTCAGAGGATATCGCGATTGCACTGTATGAAAAATATCCCGATCAAGACCCTTTAACACTTAGGTTTACCGAGCTTCATAAGCTTATCATTGAACTGGATGGATTTTCTGATGACCCAAAATCCTCCAATGAAGCAAAGCTTGAAGCTATTTTAATGGCCTGGGTTGATGAACGATCATCGTAAAAGAATGATGGCTTATCAAATTAAGCAAGCTTTTCAAGAATCGCATTAGCAAACTGTACTGGGCTCTCCGGATCGTCTTTGGTTTCCATACCAAATGCTTTTTCAGCAATAATATCGTGTTTTAATAACGGAAACCGGAGTTGAGGCAGGTACAATAAATCTGCGGAGATTTCCGGGCCGCCACAAATAACAAACAAACCCACTTTTTTCCCTTCCAGGTTTTTAACAATATTACCTTGAGCCAGCGTTGTACCAACATTTTTTGAAAGCATTAAATTATAAATCGGCGAACCGATAAGAACCACATCAAATTCTTGAAGGAAATCGTAATCGGCATTGGGTACGATAATGCCTTTTTCAACGTAATACCCACTTTTTACTAACTCACCACCAATAACATCAATGAGTTGTTCGGTTTTACCACCTCGCTGATAGCAATCAAAAAGTATAATGGCTTTCATAAAAATGCGCTAAGTTTAGGTTTTTTTAAATGATAGGTAAGCTAAATGAAGTTATATTGAAAGTCAAGATTAATAGATATATAAATTTTAATTTCAAGGGGTAACTTTTATTTCTTGAAGATTTTAAACACATATCTGTTGTAAGTAAAAATAATTTAATATTTATATCAACTTTCATATATTCAGGTTTCTATAATGTTAAGGTAAGTAAAGAAGAAAAATCTTTAATTTTTACTGTTGAAAGAATTCAAAAACCAGCCCCTTATCTAGTCAAGGCCCTATATGATTATGATTTTTCGTGCATTTTTGCTGTTTCTGGGGATATTTTTTATAAGCAATCCATTAAAAGCAATTCAAGTTTCTTTAGATAATATAGACCTTTTAAAGCAAGCTTCAGAACGTTTAAATCAAGGCCAAGCCTATGGTATTGGCGCGAAATCTTCAGATAAATCAAATTCTGAATCCAAAAAAGAAGAAAGTAAACAAGATCAAACAGCGAAAAAGAGGTCGGGTCAGCAACTAAGTAGGATAGAACAGCAATTACAACCCAGCCCTTCAATTAAAACAAAAGATATCAAAGGCCAATTAAGATTTGAATCTTCCCATATTTTAACCCCTTACGATAAGCTATCAATCACAATATTTGGAAAAAAGTATTTAAGCGATACCACACGTATTACTGATACTTATGATTTAGAAGTTACTGCAAATGGTTATGTAGTATTCCCTGAGATTGGGGAGTTACCAGTTGGTGGATTAGCAATTAGTGATTTTAAAAAAGTAGTTGAGGGTATTTTAAATGATAGCCTTTCATTTGTAAAAGTCAGTGTTTTATTAAAAGAAACACAAGTTACCCTAAAACAGTTTGGTTACGAGTTATTTGAAAGTCAGGTAAGAGATGTTTCAAATTCGACATTAATGATCCCTGACCACTATCGGTTAAATGTTGGTGATGTAATCAATATTCAACTATATGGGAATAAAAGCTCATCTTATGCATTAGAAATTAATCGAGACGGTAGCATTTTTATCCCTGATCTTGGACCAATAAATGTATTGGGCTTGTCGTATAAAGCAGCGCACAAGGTTATATCTAACACAATTGCCAATGAAATGATCGGTGTGAGCTCTAATATTACAATGGGGACGCTCAAAGGGATTAATATTTTTGTACTTGGAGATGCAACTCATCCAGGCTCACACACACTTAATTCTCTTTCCAGTTTGTTAAATGCTTTGGTTGCCAGCGGTGGTATAAAAACGATTGGTAGTTTAAGAAATATTGAGCTTAAACGTTATGGCAGAACAATTACAAAACTTGATTTATATGATCTGCTTTTAAAAGGTGATGCATCAAAAGATAAACAATTGCGAAATGGAGATGTGATTTTTGTACCGCCAATTGGTGCAACAGTTGCAGTTCAGGGTGCTGTTAAAAGGCCTGCCATCTATGAAATAAAGGGTCAGGAAACTCTAAATGATATTCTGGACATGGCTGGCGGCACCTTGGCTAGTTCAAAAATAAATTTCGCTCAGATTGAGCGCATTTCTTCAAGTGGGGATAAAACCATTTTAGACTTGGATTTAACGAATCTGGATGATTTAAACACTAAAATTAAAGATTCGGATAAGATTTATATTCATGCTATTATTGATTTAATTGAAGATGGTGTGTATTTAAGCGGGTATGTTAAGCGCCCTGGTATATATGAATGGAAAGAAGGCTTAAAGCTTTTGGATGTGATACCATCTTTACAAGTGCTTTTACCAAACCCGGATTTGAATTATGTGTTAATCCAACGAAAGGTTGAGCCGGAAAAGAAAATTCGTTTTTTATCTGTAAATCTGTCAAAAGCATTTAAAAATCAACTTTCTAGTGAAAACCTGCTATTACGAAAAAATGATAGTATAATGGTTTTTGGAAAAGAAGCGAATAGAGCAAAATTAATTGAGCCATTAATTAAAGAGTTAGAGTTTCAGGCCGGTTATGGAAATCCTGTGAAAATTGTAAGCATATCTGGCAAAGTAAAGCATCCGGGTATCTATCCACTTTCTGATGAGATGAAAATCAGTGATTTAGTAAATGCGGCAGGTGGGCTGCTTGAGAATGCTTATGATAAACGTGCTGAATTAAGCAGGTATACAATACCTAAAAAAGAATATAGGAAAATTGATCATATTGAAATTCATTTAGAGAAAGCGCTACAAAAAAACAATTCAGCAGATATAGAACTACAAAGCCAGGATGTATTATTGGTAAAGGAAATCCCGTCATGGTCTAATACTGCTTTTGTTGAGATCATTGGGGAGGTGAAATTTCCCGGGATATATGCGATTAAACGTGAAGAAAGCCTGAAATCTTTAATTCAAAGAGCTGGCGGTATTACCGAATATGCATATCCTGATGCTGCAATATTTCTTCGTGAAGAATTAAGGCAGAGAGAACAACAATTATTAGATGAAATTTCTCGGCGATTGGAGTCTGATTTAGCATTATTTTCATTAGAAAAGATGCAAAACAATGATGCATCTTTGCAAGGGTTTTTAACAGCTAAATCATTATTGGAAAAATTAAGAACCACAAAGGCTGTTGGGCGTTTGGTGATTGATTTTCCAAAAATTCTTAAATCAAAAAGTAAAGAAACGGGTATTGCTTTAAAGGATGGTGATAAATTAATAATTCCGTCTAAAACACAGGAAGTAACTGTAATTGGGGAAGTGAAATTTCCAACATCACATTTATATGATGAAGACCTATCTAGGAGTGATTACGTTGAGTTAAGTGGCGGACCTACTTATAAAGCAGATGAAGGTGAAGTTTATACCATTAAAGCCAGCGGAAAAGTTTTAACCTATGGTGAAATTAATCCGGGTGATGTTATCGTAATGCCATTAGATATTGATAGAGTTAGCTTCTTAACAAAGCTTTCAAAGATTACTCAAATTATGTATCAAATATCTATTACTGCAGCAAGTTTAAAAACAGTTGGAGCCTTTTAATTAAATGCATCAAACTCGTTCAGCCTCATTCATATTTAATAGGATAATTTTAAGTAACATATTCAGTGATTCATGACAGATAAGACATATAAAGCAGAAGATGAAATAGATTTACTTGAATTGTGGGCTGTATTGATGCGAAGAAAAATAATGGTTTTTGCTACATCAGCCGTTGTTCTAGTCATTGCTGCATTATATGCTTTCTTATCGTCACCAATATATAGAGCTGAAGTTTTATTGGCGCCCGCGCAAGAAGAAAATGATAAGCTGTCATCGTTGGCTTCTCAATATGGAGGTTTGGCAAGTTTAGCCGGTATTAATCTTCAATCATCGGGCGCAAATAAAACTGAAGAATCCTTAGCTATACTTAAGTCAAGAAGCTTTCTATTTAATTTCATTTCAAATGAAAATATTCTACCCGAATTATATCACGATGAATGGGATAAAAAAAAACAAAAATGGAAAGTTGATCCAGAAAATGTTCCAACATTCTATGAGGCTCATGAAGATTTTATAGAAGATATTTTAGAAATAAATATTGATAAAAACACAGGTTTAGTTGAAGTATCAGTAGAGTGGACTGACTCAACGCTTGCTGCAAATTGGGCTAATAAATTAGTTGAACAATTAAATTTATTTCAGAAAAAAAGGGAAGTAGCGGAAGCAAACAAAAGTTTAGAATTTTTAAATACACAACTGGAAAACACAACATCAGTTGAAAATAGAAAAGTCCTATTTAATTTGATTGAGCACCATACTCAAACCATATTACTGGCTAATGTTACAGATGAGTTTGCTTTTAAAGTCTTGGACCCGGCCGTAGTACCAGAAAAAAAAGTTAAGCCAAAGCGATTATTAATACTTGTGGTTGGCGGTTTTACAGGATTGATTTTAGGCGTGTTTTTGGTCTTTTTTGTGGAGTTCATATCTAATGTCAAAAATAGCTAATCATTAAATCAAAATCGCCCCGGAATGATATACTTTTTAGTCGCATTTTTCGTTTCTATCCTTACCATCTGGTTAATTATAAATACCGAGCATCTTCATTATAGTTTTACTCACGATAATGATGTTACGTCTGTTCAAAAATTTCATGAAGAACCGGTTCCTAGAATTGGTGGAATTGGTATAGCTTCGGGAGTTAGTATATCGTTATATTTCTATGGTATGGATCATGAAAAAGAGAGAGAAATTCTTTTATGGTTAGTAATATCAACAATTCCGGTATTTTTTGGTGGTTTAATTGAAGATCTTACAAAAAAAGTTGCGCCTTTAATTCGACTTAATCTTGCATTTGTTTCTTCAGCAATTGCATTTTTTATACTTAATGCATCTTTTGCTAGAACTGGTATAGATTGGATTGACCAATCAATATTAGAGATTATGCCAATTTCTTTAATATTGACATTGATTATTGTGGGAGGTGTTTCAAACGCTACTAATATTATAGATGGATTTAATGGATTATTGCTTGGTTACGCAATGATGAGCTTTTGTTCAATCTTTTGGATTAGTTTTCAATGTGACGATCAACTTTTATACACTATTAACCTTGTGATTATTGGTGGGATATTAGGTTTATTTTTATTCAATTTTCCCAGAGGAAGAATTTTTACGGGTGATGGTGGGGCATATTTAATTGGTTTTTTATTAATTATCAATTCATTTTTACTAGTTGAAAGAAATAGTGATGTTTCACCAATATTACCATTTCTATTGTGTGTTTATCCGATGTTTGAAACATTGTTTTCAATGTATAGACGAGTAGCTATTAGAGGGCATTCGCCATTTACAGCTGATGATATTCATTTACATACATTGATTCATAGAAGAGTTGTTCCTCAGTTAGGATCAATAGCAAAAAAACATCATAACCCGATTACATCACTAATTATATGGGTTATTTCTTTAATTAGTATTATACCAACAATTATTTGGTGGGAAAATTCATATGTTTTGTTGATCGCCATCCTTTTGTATTGCTTGATTTATACACTAATATACTTAAGAATAGTACGATTTGGATAATGATGCTTCAACTGGAAAATGAAAAATGTATAATGAGACTAAACAGTTATGAAGTAAAAATTCTAAAAGATATGACGCTAAGTTAAATAAAAAACCATAAAACTATATTTATTAGGATATTGTAACAGGTATCAATACGATAATCAATCAGTTCAAAATTCTCTAATGTCTATATCGCTTTTGTTACAAACAGTTCAGCTTTATATGTATATGAAATACATTTGCAAAAGAATAGGGATTGTTAGTATTAAATCAGTAATAAAATTATTGAAAATTTAACAGTAGTCTTGTTAAGTATCAAATAAAAAATAGTATGCAATGAAAAAAGCGCTGATTACCGGAATAACGGGTCAAGATGGAAGTTATCTTGCAGAGCTTTTATTAGAAAAAGGTTATGAAGTACATGGTATTAAACGACGCGCATCACTTTTTAATACTCAAAGAGTAGATCATATTTATCAAGATCCACATATGAAAAATGCCAAGTTTAAACTTCATTATGGCGATCTAACGGACTCTTCTAACCTGACTCGTATTATTCAGGAAGTGCAACCGGATGAGGTTTATAACTTGGGAGCTCAAAGTCATGTCGCCGTTAGTTTTGAGTCGCCTGAATATACGACAGATGTTGATGCTATGGGAACATTGCGATTGCTGGAAGCTATACGTTTTTTGGGGTTAGAAAAGAAAACACGATTTTATCAGGCAAGCACTAGCGAATTGTATGGTTTGGTACAGGAAATTCCACAAAAAGAAACCACACCCTTTTATCCACGAAGTCCATATGCTGTGGCAAAACTTTATGCATACTGGATAACAGTTAATTATCGTGAGTCTTACAATATGTATGCATGTAACGGTATTTTATTCAATCATGAATCTCCCCGAAGAGGTGAAACATTTGTAACACGAAAGATCACCAGAGGTTTAGCGAATATTTCACAAGGATTAGAAAAATGTCTCTACATGGGAAATTTGAACGCGCTTCGTGACTGGGGGCATACCAAAGATTATGTTCAAATGCAATGGTTGATGCTTCAACAAGATAAACCCGAAGATTTTGTGATTGCAACCGGAAAACAATACTCTGTTCGTGAGTTCATAGATTGGTCGGCCAAAGAATTAGGTATCACATTAAAATTCGAAGGAAAAGGTTTGGATGAAGTTGGCATAGTGCAAGATGTTGATGACACAATCTCGAATGGGTTAAAAAGAGGTGATATTATCGTTAGAATTGATCCGCGTTATTTTCGTCCTGCTGAAGTTGAGACGCTTTTAGGCGATCCCACAAAAGCCAAACAAAAGCTAGGATGGGAGCCAAAGATAACCGCCCAAGAGATGAGCGCCGAAATGGTTAAATCTGATCTTGAGATTGCAAAACGGTACGCATTATTAAAAAAACATGGTTTTCATGCGTCAATTTCTCAGGAAAATTTTCATGGATAATCAGTTAGAGGCTAAAATTTTTGTTGCCGGTCATAACGGTATGGTTGGCAATGCTATTGTAGGGCGTTTAAGATCATTAGGGTATTCAAATATTATTACAAGGTCGCGTAAAGAGCTTGATTTGCTAAACCAAAACGACGTGGAATCGTTTTTCATGGCAGAAAAGATTGACCAGGTTTATTTGGCAGCTGCAAAAGTTGGCGGCATTCATGCGAACAATACCTATCCCGCTGAATTCATCTATGATAATTTGATGATTGAGGTAAATATTATCCACGCAGCGCATCAAAGCGACGTGCAAAAATTGCTTTTTTTGGGAAGCAGTTGCATTTATCCAAAGTTAGCGCTACAGCCAATGAAGGAAGATTCGCTCTTGACTGGAAAACTTGAAGCTACTAATGAGCCATACGCAATTGCAAAAATTGCAGGTATTAAATTGTGTGAAAGTTATAATCGTCAATACGGACGTGATTATCGGAGTGTGATGCCGACCAATTTATATGGCCCGTACGACAATTTCCATCCTGAAAATAGTCATGTTATTCCAGCGCTAATTAGGCGTTTTCAAGAAGCGGTTGAAAATAAAGATCATGAAGTTGTAATATGGGGGTCAGGAAAGCCAATGCGGGAATTTTTGCATGTAGATGATATGGCTGCAGCAAGTGTGTATGTAATGAATTTAGAAAAATCCATTTATGATGAGTATACTGAACCTATGCTATCACATATCAATGTGGGAACTGGAATGGACTGCACAATTCATGAGCTAGCAGAAACCATTTCAAAAGTCACAGAGTTCCAGGGTAAGTTAAAGTTCGATACTTCCAAACCTGACGGAACACCCCGTAAATTATTAGATGTTTCGCGGCTACAATCACTTGGATGGAAAGCAAGTATCTCTCTCGAAGCAGGGCTTTCTCAAACATACAAATGGTTTTTAGAATATAAAAACAACTTTAGAGGGCGAATCAAATGAAAGTCTGATTTACTACATTTTCAGGTTACACTATTAAAGTATGATAAGTAAAATAAAAGCCAAATTATCCTCCGATATTCATTTGACAGAACTTCTTAAGGGATCAACCATATCATTTTTTTTCAGAATATTTGGAATGGGGTTGGGGTATGTATTGACAATAATGATAGCAAGATGGTATGGGGCCGAAACTTTGGGTCTTTTTGTATTATCATTAACATTGTTAAATATTTTTGCTACTTTAGCAGTTTTTGGGTTTGATAATGCATTAGTTAAGCTTATTGCAGAATTCATCAGTACTGAAAAACATACTTTAGTAAATGAAATATGTAAAAAATCATTAATAGTAACATTTTTTATTGGGGTCTTATTGTCGGTTGTTTTTTTTTTAAGCTCAATTGTTTTCGCTAAAGAGTTTTTTCAAAATGAAAAACTTGTCATTTTTTTTAAAATAATGTCTTTTGGTATAGTTCCATTAAGCATTATTCGAATTTGTTCTGCAGTATTTAGAGGGTTTCAAGATATTATAAGATATTCATTTCTTGAAAATGTTGCAGTATATTTATTGGCTACAATTTTTCTTGCTATTGAGTTTTTTGTTTTTCATAAATTAAATCCAAATACCACAATTATAATTTATGTGGCATGTTTAATGATTTTCATGTTAATATGTTTTTTTATGGCTCAAGGTCTCAAATCTGAAGCTTTTAAAATTGATATTAAACAAAAGGGATTAAATTTTAAAAAAATAATAAAGGTATCAGCTCCTATGCTTTTAACAAATTCAATGGCAATTGTTATTCAGTGGACTGATATCATTATGCTTGGTTTATTTAGGAGTGAAGTAGATGTAGGGATATATAGTGTTGTAATAAAAATTTCAGGACTTGCTAATATTACTCTAATGTCTATAAACTCTATTGCTGCCCCAAAATTTTCCTCATTATATAGTAGAGGGGATATGAATGGATTAAAAAATGCTGTACAAAGTTCTACAAAAATGATTTTCTATAGCACATTGCCTATTATTATGATACTTACATTTTTTTCATCAATCATATTGAATTTTTTTGGTAGTGATTTTATTATAGGGGTTACAGCTCTTTGGGTGCTAATGTTTGGACAGTTTATCAATGCTTTAACTGGTCCTGTTGGAAGTTTACTAAACATGACAAATAAGCATGTGCTATTTAATAAAATAATTTTATTATGTAGTGCCCTAAATATAGTGTTAAACTATTTTATGATTCAGCGATATGGGATAACCGGAGCATCAGTAGCTACATCAATATCTTTAATTTTATTAAATATACTCCCATTTTTTTATGTGAAGTATTATTATGGTTTTTTTAGTCTCAATTTATTAATGAAAAAATGAAACAGCCCATAGTTATTATTGGGATGCACCGTTCGGGAACTTCATTATTAGCAAGAATTTTAAAAGACATTGGTGTCTTTATGGGAAAGAAGCTTCAGGGAGATCATGAGTCAACCTATTTTCTTGATATTAATGAATGGATTTTTCAACAAGCTAATGCTTCATGGGATAATCCATATAACATGAATTATATTGATGACTATTTTATTGAACAAACATCTATTAGGATAATTCGTTATTTAAAATCATTTAGAAATTATGAATACTTCGGTTATGATAAGAAAATATCTTTAATCAATTTTAATAATATTAAGTTTGCTTGGGGTTGGAAAGATCCTAGAAATACATTTACTATTGATATTTGGAAGAAAATTTTCCCCAAGCTTAAAATAATTCATATTTATAGAAACCCTATTGATGTTGCAAATAGTTTAAGAGTAAGGGAAGAAAAAGTTAGGCGCAAGAAAATAACTTTAAATAAATTGATAAAAGATTCTTTTTTAATAGGGAATTCGGGGTTTAGTTCTTCAGTTAGAACCAATAATATTTATCAAGGAGTATGTTTATGGAGTGAATATACAGAAAAAGCATTTTCTTGTATTGAAAATTATGATGGATTGAATTTGAGGTATGAATCCTTTTTAGAAAACCCAAAAACTATTTTATCTGATATTCTATCATTTATTGAATTTTTTCCGACAAAACATTTTAAAGCGGATGAGTATTTTAATAATTTTGACCGAACCAGAAAAAATGCTTTCTTGAAAGATCAAAAATTGGTTGATTTGTTTTTGAATACCAAAAAAGATGATAAGATAAATTTGTTAATGAATAAATGCAGTTATGATAGCATTTTATAAATATTATATTTATTATATGATCCTACTGGTCCTTATGATAGTTTTATTGCATTTGATATTATTGAAATATGTAAATTCATCTTATCCTTTATTTATATATAATCAATAAACTCATTTGTTTTAATTGGGTATGTTTTCGGATATAAAGAAATTGACATTGATTCTATAAAAATATTTTTGCGAACATTGTTTTTGTTTTTGAATTTAACTGTAAAACAAAAATACACATCGATAAAAATATATCATTTTAAAAAATCACATCTGATAATCTTGGCATTGATTTATGTAAGTGCTTTGGTTTGGGTTACTACACAAGGGATTTCGAACCCGGTGACAGGTAGTGCATAAATTTTTTATTGTTAATGCAGGAAAGAGCTGATGTTAAAAATGAATGGCATTATATGTGTTTCCTATAATATGACAAAAAATTGTGTTTAAATATGTTGAAGAAAATCAGTGTTTAAATGTTTTACATAGCGGTATTAAATTTGAAAATAAAAAGTGTTAAACCTATCTCAAAGAAAAGTCAAGTAAGACAATTGTTATTATTGGTTACATATTTAAAAGAAAGGGTGTTGATTGTCAAGAGGTACTACCCCGTGTCTTAATGAATCCTGTGCTAGTGGTTTGCCAGTAGTTACTTTCAATGTGACAATTACTAAGGAATGGCTACCATTTAACTATCCCTACCTGTATCAAATTGGTGACATTGACTTAAAATTGAAACAACCTTAAAAGTAATCACAACTAATGATCCAATGCTTTACCAATAAGTGAAAAACCATATAGAAGTTAATTTTAACCAACAAAGATTAGTATCTAAACTATACGGGTTATTGACATCGTGATACAAAAATATACCTCAAAAGGAAATTGTTATTCGTTTTTTTTATTTCTATTTTTATTATCGCTTTTAGTTGATTCAGGTGGGGCTCTGGGTTTCAGAAATTTAATGTTGACGGTTGTTATTTTATTGACAATAATATTGTTTTTAAATACATCTTTTAAGTTCCTTAAAGAGCATTTATTTTTGATATTTGTTTGTTTGACTTTAGCAGCTTGGGGTGCTTTCTCTGGAACTCTAAATAATATACCGATTGAAAAAACATTTATTTTTTCTTACTTTTTAATTGCAATACCTGTTTTTTATATATTTTTTAAATTATTTACCCAAGAATTGATTATTAGTAACATGATCTTGGTGGGCCAGGTGTTTGTTTTTTCGGTTGCTTTTGTACACATTATGGTTTTAAGTGAGTTTTTAATACCTGCAGATTTGATAATTGTTTTCTTATTAAAAAATTTCGATGGTTTATTTCATCCGAAGAATTTTTTTGGTTTCGATTATTATGTAATTTACTTTCAAGCTACACTTTTGTTTACAGTTTTTTCAATAATTTTTTATACTCAAAAAAAATATAAACTCTACTTTTTCTCTCTTCTTCTGTTGTTTGTATCGACTTCACGATTTGGTTTATTTGTTGGAATATTGGTTCCTATTCTAATTCGCTTTTTAGGAAAAAGAAGATTATCAAAACTAACAGTTTACTTTTTTATTTTTTTGCCGCTTCTAATTTTATTACTTTATGTGTATGTATATTTTGCTAATTCCAGTTCATGGAATGCTGATCCCTATTATGGGCTTACGAGTGGGGAAGCAAGAATTGCACATGTGATATCCACAATTAATAGTTTCACAGATATTAAGTCAGTCATCTTAGGGCAAGGACCTGGCTCGGAATTTTATACTTTGAGATGTAACTGTTTTGTTGATAATACAGAGCTAAGTCAGTTAGAGTTTTTGAGAAAGTTTGGCCTTATAGGTTATATTTTATTTCATTTGTTTTTATTTTATGTTGTTTTTAGGAATAATTCTAATCATTTGTACGATTTAAATATGTTTGTATTAACTGCTTATGTAGTTTCTGTTTCAAATCCAGTTTTAACATCTTTAATTTTTAGTGCTTTAATTAGTTTGTCGTTAAGATGTCAATTGATAAGGGCTTTTAAATGAACGCAGTTTTAGTAGTAAGATATGAAATATCTTCAAATATATTTAGTGAGTTAATCTTTGAGATTTCTAAAAAATTTAAAGTTTATGTTTATGACAATTCAAAGGTAGGTTTAAATTTAGGTGGTTCGGCAATTTATTATTTTCATGACCCGGATAATGGTGGTTTGGCAAAAGCTATTAATCATTGTGTAAATCAGGCGATTTCTGATGGAGTTGAACAATTAGTATATTTTGATCAAGATTCTCGTTTGAATTTAGAGCTTATTTCTGATTTGTTTTCATCTTATGATAGAGTGTTAAAAAAACACCCTAATTTGTTTGTTTTAGGGCCCCAGCCGGTCATGGTTGATGGTGATTTTTACCCAATAAAATTAGAAAAAGAAATTGATAATGATTTATTTGGGGCATCTGAAATAATTACCTCTGGGATGGTCTTCAAACCTTTTTTTGTTAGGGAGCTTGGGTATTTCGATGAAGATTTGTTCTTAGATTTGGTGGATTTTGAAATTTGTTGGCGTGCTCGGGCAGCTGGGATGTTGGTTGCTGTGGATCGTAGAATCAAAATGGTTCATGAAGTTGGAGAGGCCACCATTAAAATACCCTTTCGAGTATTACCTGTTTCTTCTCCTGTTCGAAATTACTATCAATTGAGGAACATGCTGTATCTAGCAATTTATAAATATAATTACAGTAAGAGCAAAGTGTTTTATTATCTTCTTCGTCGTGCATTCAACATTTTTATCAATCTTATTTTTTCTGATAATAAATTACTTCGTCTTAAATATAATTATTGTGGTGTCAAAGATGCCATAAAAAATAAAATGGGTAAAGCTCCATTTTAAATGGATAAAAAAATTTTGCTTTATACCCCATTCGTTAAAATGGGCGGCATAGAGAAAGTTTCTATTGAGTTTTTAAAAATCCTTAAAGAAAATGGTATTCAGGTTGAACTTTTGGTTGATTATGACATGAGAGACAAGAATGTTTTGCTGGATACTTTACCATGCGATGTAGAGTATAGTTTTGTCAAAGGTCCAAAACTATCTAACTTCATTTATGTTCTTCGATCACTCGCGAAACGCAATAAGGTATTATTACCGCTTTTGCTTGCATCAGTCTTAATTAGTGACTTTTTTTTGTATCACTTGAAGGTTAAAAAGTTGGTGAAGAAAAAAAAGTATGATATGGTTATTACTTTTTATCAGTTTTTGCCCACTTATTTGGCCAATAATTCATATTATAAAAATGTACTTTGGTTGCATGGCTCTCTTGAACACTTTATAGGAGGATCCAAAAACCTTTTTAAAAAAATGTACTTACGAAAATTTAAAAAATATGACAAGGTTGTTACTATTTCCGATGAAATGCTAGATCAACTTCTTACAATTTATCCCCAACTTAATGAGTCACAAGTTGCACGTATTTATAACCCTTTGGATTTTAACTTGATTGCAAAAAAGTCAATAGATAAAGGCTCTCTAAGTGAAACAGAAAAGCAAATTATTTCTAAGCCCTTTATTTGTCATGTTTCGCGTGTAGATGAAAACCAGAAAGATATCTCAACCTTAATAAAAGCTTATGCAAATGTTATCGCTTGCAGTGCCATTACTCATAACCTTGTAATAGTAGGATCAGGGCCAGATGTTGATAATTTGAAAGCACTTTCTGAAAAGATGGGTGTATCAGAAAAAGTTTGTTTTATAGGTAATCAGCTAAATCCTTATGTTTGGATGAAGCAAGCAGATGCTTTAGTTTTATCTTCTAAATTCGAAGGATTTGGCTTGGTGTTAGTTGAAGCAATGGCAGTTGGAACTTTTGTTATTTCTTCAGCATGTAAAACAGGGCCAAGGGAAATTTTAGGTAATGGACAGTGCGGTGATCTGTTTGAAGTCGGAAACGTTCAAATGCTTTCTAAAGCAATAGAAGATGGTCTAAAAGACAAATCATATCGTGACAGAAAAATCGCTCTTGCTAGTCAAAGAATTCTTGCTTTTGACAGACAGAGAATTGCGAAACAGTTATTGGAACTGGTAAATAGGTAAATGTAAATATGAAACATCTATGATTGAGGAAACACAAACAAGCATGAAAAAATGTACCAGACCTGATAAACTAAAAGCGAGGCTACAATGGGAGAAAAAATAATTGAATTGGTTCAAATCATAGAGTAAGGCTGTGGAATAGATTTTCACAAAGAAACGGCTGTAGCGACGGTAATGGGAAATGGTGTTAAAACAGAAACAAATGCATATAAAACAACCTTACCAATGCAATGCATTGAAAGAAATGAAACAATGGCTTCAAAGCGTGGGCAACCCATATAGCAATGGAAAAGCACAGGGGCATATTGGAAACCGGTTTTCAATATTTTAGAGGATGCTTTTGAAGTGATATTAGTAAATGCTAGACATATAAAAACGTACCGGGAAGAAAGACTGACAAAGTCAGCAAAGCATGTGGAAAAAAAATTCCCTTTAAAATTGTAAATAGGCGACAAGGAGATATTGCTAAATGCTATGCCGACCCAACACTCGCTTATAAAAAACTGGGTTGGAAAGCAGAATTGGGATTGGATAAGATGTGTGAAGATGTATGGCTATGGCAATCCAATAACCCAAATGGTTACAATACGTAGTTAATTAAAAACCGCTAAATGAAAAAAATATCGATCATAATCACCCTGCTATTATTTATCAATCCCATACAAGCTCAAACAAAATTAGACTATCAAATAGAAACACATAACCATTTTTCAAATAATGTACCATTTTGGTTGAAAAGTAATCAAAATGGACGATATAGTACTGAGGATATAAACTCCCAATTAAACGGTCATATTCAAGGAACCACAACAATAACTTCGAAAGTCAGCCTATCGTATGGCGTAGAGGCTTTAGTTGAGAATAAAGGAATATATCACGATGTCTTTAGGTTTTTTCAGTACTATGCGAATATCAATACAGCTTATTTGGATTTAAAAATAGGTAAGCAGTATGACGAGAAACTAAACTTTGAACTTCTAAAGTCTGGGCAGCTTTTAAATTCCTCCAATGCAGAACCCATTCCAAAAGTCCAACTAAAAACACCAGGTTACATTCCTTTCCCATTTATACAGGATTATTTTGATTTTAAAGCTATGATGGCTCATGGTTGGTTGGAAAGTGAGCGTTTTGTAGAAAGCCCATATTTGCATGAAAAGTATGCGTATTTAAAGGTCAAAAATATTTTACCAGTAGAATTTTACATTGGTTTGCAACATGCAGCCATGTGGGGAGGTTCGCATCCGGTATATGGAAAATTACTGGACACATGGTCAGTGTTTAGAGATGTATTTTTAGCCAAAGCAGGAAACGATGAAACCTCACCAGTGGCAGATGAACAAGAAAACAGAACAGGCAATCATATTGGAATGTATGACCTAGGCTTGAATTACAAGTATAATGATTACTCTTTTACAATATATCGACAGGTACTATTTGAAGATGCCTCTGGAAAAACTATTCAGTTTTTTAGTGACGGATTATGGGGTTTAGAAATAAAACTGGGTCATAAAAACGCTTTTTTTCAAGGGTTTGTCATAGAGTTCATTAAAACCGATTATCAAAGCGGGCCTGTTCATGATTTAGAGACTGAGCCTCGTTTGTTTGGCAACGATAATTATTTTAATAATTACTTATATCAATCAGGGTGGTCTTATTATGGGTTCACAATTGGAAATCCATTCATCACCTCGCCTATTTTCAATTTTAGAAATTCACTAACCGAAAAAGATGGAAAAACAATAGTGAGCCATTTCCCAAATAACAGAGTGTTGGCATGGCATGTTGGATTAATGGGGGCGCTTTCCGATAAATTAAGCTACCGTTGGTTACTTTCATACTCATTGAATTATGGTTATTACTATAGCACCGAAGAAGATTATAATGAGAAGGAAGTAATCATAAACGGAAAATCATACATCATAAGAGAGTTACCAGGGTTAAAACAATTTTCAACGATGGTGGAGCTTGAATTTCCTATAAAAATTATGGAATCAGAACTAAAAGCCACGACCAGAGTTGCATTAGATATAGGCGATCTTCTAGGTAATCGTTATGGGATCTTTGTAGGATTATCCAAACATGGGGTTTTCTAAACGAAAAAGGCAACCATTAATTTTGGTTGCCTTTTTATTTAGAATTAAAATACTTTACTTAACTTTCATAATCAAATCAACCACGCGGGCCGAGTATCCCAATTCGTTATCGTACCAGCCGACAACCTTCACCATATTGCCTTTGGCCATCGTGAGCGGCGAGTCGAACACGCAGGAGTATTCATTGCCAATAATGTCTTTAGAAACGATCGGATCAACCGAATATTCCATGATGCCTTTTAATCCTGCCTCCGATGCGGCTTTCATAGCGGCATTCACTTCGTCTTTGGTGACTTCTTTATTGAGGTAACCCACAAAGTCGGTAACTGAGCCATCCGGTACGGGAACGCGCATGGCCATACCGTCTAATTTTCCAGCAAGATCCGGGATTACCAAGCCAACTGCTTTTGCTGCGCCTGTCGTGGTTGGAATAATAGAAACAGCCGCAGCTCTGGCGCGACGTAGGTCTTTGTGAGGAAGATCAAGAATTTTTTGATCGTTGGTGTAAGCATGAACCGTAGTCATGAAACCTTGAATGATGCCAAAGCTGTCATTTAGGACTTTCACCATTGGCGCAAGGCAGTTTGTGGTACAACTTGCATTTGAAATCACTTGCTCGCTGCCGGTTAGGATGTCATCATTAACACCTAAAACAACCGTAGCATCAACCTCGCCTTTTGCCGGCGCAGAAATGATAACTTTTTTAGCGCCACCGGCTATATGCAATCCGGCTTTTTCTTTATTAACAAAAATACCCGTTGATTCAACAACGATATCAACGCCCAGGTCTTTCCAAGGCAAGTTAGACGGATCTCTTTCAGCAAAGACTTTGAGCTTTGATCCATTTACGATCAAATCATCGCCTTCCACAGAGACTTCGCCTGCGAATTTACCGTGATTTGAATCATATTTTAAAAGATGGGCCAATGTATTGGCATCGGTTAAATCGTTAATGGCAACAACTTCAAGTTCATCGTTTTTAAGCGCTTGTCGGTAAACAAGACGACCGATTCGGCCAAAACCATTGATACCAATTTTGATTTTAGACATATTGATGGGTCTATTAATAGGTTTTAAGAAGACTGCAATTATAATAATACTGAATCATAGCAGTACTTTTTAGTAGAACCGCTAAACATACAAAACATTAGCGCCACAAGCAATATCCTAAGGGATGCAAACCAAAGAATTTACTTAAATATTATGAGTTTCTTCCAAAAGCATGCTTTTTAATTGTATGATAAGTCCTCCAAAACTTCCATTGCTTAATACCAATAGCACATCGCCGGATTTTAAATGTTGTTTTAGAAACGAAACTATGCGTTCAACATAATTTTCAGGTTTAGGCAAAGGAACGGCATACCCGGTTTTGCCTGTTTCTTTGAGCACCTTTAGCATGGCCTGAGTATCCAGTCTTGCATCATCGCTATAACGCTCAGGGCGATTCACCGGACCCAAAACAACACTATTGGCCAGATCAAACGCTTTAATAAAGTCATCCTGAAAGATGTTTCGTGTTGAGGTATTGGAACGCGGTTCAAAACAAGCAATAATTCGCCGGTTTGGGAACATTTGCTTTGCAGCTTTCAGCGTTTCGCGAATGGCCGTTGGATGATGGGCAAAATCATCAATCAACGTGAGGTTGTTTTGGTTGAACAGGACTTCCAGGCGTCGTTTTGGCGATGAAAACGACATTAACCCGTTTTGAATATCCATTAAGGATAATCCTACGGCATGCGATGCGGCAATGCATGCCAGCGCATTTCGGCAATTATGTTCGCCAAACAAGGGTGTTTCCAGACGGCCAATTTCATTATTATTATGCAATACTGTAAAACTGGTTCCACTGCGTGAAGTTTCTATATCTACGGCTCGCCAAGCGGCTTTTGGTTCAAGACCAAAACGTTCAACTTTGCAAAATGATTTCTGAGCGAGTTTTACTGCACCTTTATCCAGGCTACTAACCAAGAGCAAGCCGTTTTTGGGGATCAAATGAATAAGCCTGCTAAAAGATTGGTAAATGGCATCGAGATTGGGGAAAATGTCGGCATGGTCGAATTCAATGTTGTTGATTATGGCAAGATTCGGGCGATAATGGAGAAACTTGCTTCGTTTATCAAAAAATGCCGTATCGTATTCATCTCCTTCGATAACAAAGTATCCGTAGCCCTGATCTTTCAGGGTTTGAGTTGGTCGGCATCCGCAGTTAAAGTTGCGGTGGATGCCTCCGAGTAAAAAACCGGGTGAAAGATTTGCTTGATCCAGTAGCCAGCACAATAAAGACGTTGTGGTGGTTTTGCCATGCGTGCCTGAAACCACAATGGAATAATGTTGTTGGATCAGCTCTTGGCTTACAACTTCCGGGAGAGATTTTAAGATCATGCGTTTATTGAGCGCAGTTTCCAGTTCGGGATTGCCACGGCTGATGGCATTACCGACAACAATCATTGTGTTCAGATCATCGGGCAGGTGTGTTTCATCAAATGTATTGAAATACGTGATGCCTGATGAGGAAAGAAAATCGGACATGGGTGAATAAACCCCCGAGTCAGACCCGGAAACCTCATGGCCAAGTTGGCGTAGTGCAACGGCAACAGAGCCCATAGCTGTACCGCCAATACCTATAAAATAATACGATGTCATGATGGCTTCGATTGAGCGGGAAATTCAATAAAAAACGTTGACCCACGGTTTTTGCCCGAACTTTCAGCCCAAACACGTCCGTGGTGCAATTCAATCAGTTGTTTGACAATGGATAACCCTAACCCGGTAGAGGATTCCCCACCGGTTGGCCGGGCTGAAAGTTTTTGAAATTTACCAAATAACTTTTTCAGATCATCTTCGGTTAAGCCAAGGCCCTCATCGGAAACCGAAAACCGAATACTTTCAGGATTTTTTTTAGGGCTTTTTTTCAATGATACGTTTATCGTTTTACCCACAGGCGAGTACTTAATGGCATTGCTCAGCAGGTTTTCAACAATTTCCCGCATGCGATGAGCATCGGCTTGGATGTAGCAATTGGATTCCAGGTCTAGCGAAAGAATTTGTTGTTTTTTTTCAAAGTGTTGCTGGAATTCGTTGCATACCATTGAAACAAGACCGCCAAACTCAAATGTTGTTTTATTAAGATCAAGCCTTCCGCTTTCTATGGCTGATGTATCCAACAAGTCTTTGATTAAGCCCACCATGTTTTGAGATGAGCGATATATGGCATCGCTCATCCGAGAAACCGTAGCCTGATTTTCGGCATCCTCTTTAATCAGTTGAGCGTAACCCAAAATGGTTTGCAGAGGATTTTTTAAATCGTGAGAAGCAATATTTAGAAATTGCGATTTAAGTTCATTAAGCTCTTTAAGTTCTTTATTGGAGCGCTCCAGGGCGTTTTTTTGCGCTTCAACTTCCGTTGTTCGTTGTTTTACCAAGGCTTCCAGTTCCAACTGGCGTTGTTTAAGTCGCTTTACATTTAAACGATTCAATCCATAACCTGAAAGACCTAACACAATAAGATATGCCAAATAAGCCAATGGGGTTTTCCAGGGAGCCGCTTCAATTATAAAATAAAAGGCAATGGGTTGAGCTAATTTTCCGTCATAATCTTTGGCTTGGATATGAAAGGCGTAAGAACCGGCGGGCAAGTTGGTGTATTCCTTTTGTGTTTGATGCAACCATCCTGACGGCTCTTGATCAAATCCAATTAACCGGGTTTGAAACTGGGTTTCGTGTTCCCGTTTAAAGGTCAAGCATGCAAATTCAAAGGTGAGATGATTTTGGTTGTAACGCAACAGCAGGGGATCCCTCTCAGAAGACGATATTAGCTTTTTGCGTTGAAGGCTGTCCAGATTCTCATGGATGAGTATTGAATTTAACAAGGTATGATGTTGATCGTCTTTTAGACGTTGCTCTACAGGGTTTAGCATCGCTGCACCTTTTACAGTACCAAACCATAGACGGCCTTTTAAATCAACAAAAGAAGCGCCGGCATTGCCTTCCATAGATGGCAAGCCATCGTCTGTGGTATAGGTTTGAATCTGAACTTGCGATAAATTTTCGGATTTTTCTAGGTTGCTCAGCCGAAAAACCCCACGATTGGTTAGTCCATAGAGGTGACCAATACGGTCGATTTGCAATTGGTATATTACATTGTTTGGCAACGAAGGGTTTGTTTTCAGATGAAGATGCTCAAAATTTCCATTTTGCCATCGTGAAAGACCGCCGTTTGTACCAATCCATAAAACGCCGTGCCGATCATCTTGTAGAAGTGATCGTAAATCATTGTTGATCAGGCCATTTTCAGAATCTATGATTTTAATCTCATTTTCTTCAAGAATAACCAGGCCGCCACCCCTGGTGCCCACATACGTTGCTCCGTTTGGCGCATGCAGAATGGTGTAAATATAGTTCGAAGGAAAATTTGAGGTTGTGGTGTAAGTTTTCAAAGTTCGATGATCCCAAATTAACAGACCCTGATCGGTTGTCCCGATATAAAGATTCCCATTTGGATGTGTGGCGATATCGGTGACGGTCAGATTTTCAAACCGTTCAGGATGAAACGGTGCAGGTTTCCCGGCTTTGAATTGATAGATTCCATTGTTGGTTGCCAAAAGCATTGTTTTGTTATTCAAAGGCTCAATATCGCGAATCGTAAGACCGGAAAGGTACGATGTGAAGTTTCCGTTTTTAGCATTGAACACACTCAATCCGGCAGTTGTGCCAAAGTAATAATTGCCACGAGAATCCTGGGCAATTGACCAAATCACCGGATGAATTACCCTTTCGAAAGGGCTGAGGGATTTAAACGATTCCGGGTGCATGATGGACAAGCCGACTTCCGTGCCAATAAAAAGTTGCGATGACGAATGTTCATAAAAGCTTAGCACAACTTGGTTGGAAAGCCCCTCTGCTTCGGAAATCATTTCAACAGATTGTTTACTTAAAATTGAGATACCTTTATTTGTTCCTACATAAATCCGGTTGTCTTTTCCATTGGCTAAACAGGTAATATAACGGCTTGGTAGTGTGAAATTGGCGTTTAATGACGTAACCATGCTCTGTTGAAGTTTGAACAACCCATCGCCCTGCGAGCCGATTATAATGCCATGCAGTTGTGATTCCAGAATTGAGAAGATTTTAGCTTCAGATTTTCCAGGGACGGCAATTATAGAAAATGTTGATGAATCAATTGTGATTATTTGGGCTGATGAACCGCAGTATAGTGTTCCGGAAGAGGCTTGCAGAATAGAAAAAACCGGGCGTTTAAGTTTAGGGTCGTTTAAATCTGTTGCGCCATAGGCTTTGGAAAAGCGTTGTTGATCAAAGACGATCAAGCCGGAGTCAGTGCCGATCAGCAGGTGGCCTTCGGTTTGTAGAGCTAAAGCGTAAATTTGTTTGGCCTCACTGTGTTTTGTGAGATCATAATTTTGCCAAAGCCAGTCTTTGGGTTTGGCATCTTGTTGGGGCATGAGTTTGTGAAGCCAACCGGCCGTTGTTCCTATCCAAATTGAGCCGTCGCCTGAGCAAACCAAGGCATTTCGAGATACCGCATTTGAAGCGTTTCTAAGTGGTAAGTTTAATGTTTGTAATCCAATCCCGTTATAAAATGCAATGCCATCCAGTGTTGTGATCCAAAGCCACCCACGCGAGTCTTCGGCTATATTGGTAATGCTGTTTTGCGGCAATCCCTGTTTATCGCTCCAGACTTGATGGATTTTTTTCAATGCATCATCAATATCCTTTCCGTTCAAAGTTGCCGGGAAAAGATGCATGAAAAAACATGTGATGAAAACAAATCCAAAACGCATAAGTAAGTGGCCAAAAGATTGGATGAGGTTAATATACAAAAAGTCGATGCGAATGAATGAATTTGATCGTGAGGCAATTTTGCTATTAACCCGATGTTTGTTATAAGTATGCTGAGCGGAGCCGAAGCACTGCCGAACAGAACATTTAAAATCGGTCATTGAGCGGAGCCGAAATGCTGATTTTTTTAGATATACACACCGGATTAATATTAACTCACACTGATCCATTCGGTGAGCGTATGATCATTTTTAGGGATTGTTATAAACTAATGATTAAACAGACTCCACCCTGGTCATGCCCCGATTGAGTCGGGGTATCCAGTAGCCAACTCTGTATATAGATCCTTCCAATTTGGATTGTTTTTTTCAATCAAATTAAGTTTCCACTTACCACGATATTTCTTTAAGCGCTTTTCCCTTTTAATTGCAGCTACGGAGTCATCAAATTGCTCGAAATAGATAAGTTTATCCACACCATACCTCGTTTAAATCCATCTATAAATTTTCCGTTATGCTGCCAGAGACGCTTTATGATATCTGAAGTAAAACCAACATACAAAGCGCCATTACGTTTGTTAGCTAGGATATAGATGTCGTATTTTTTTGCCATCGTTATGGATCACCCGGATAAACCGGGTGATGACATTAAGGCAAGTGAAATGATTTTTCACTTAAGAAAACATCAGCTATTCTGATTTTTAAACGATACACACCGGATTAATAATAGGGAAGGCTAATAGCGGATTTGGTTTCGCCCTTTTTGTTTGGCTTCGTAAAGTTTGTTATCGGCTAAAGAGATCATTTTTTCGTGGCTGTGAACGCTAATATCCGAAGTTATACCAATGCTGATGGTTACATGCAGATTTTTATGAATGGCTTTCCAGTTGAAGGTTTCAATTGATTTGCGGATTTTTTCACAGGCTAAAATGGCTTTTTGGAGCGGTGTTTCAGGGAAGAAGAAGACAAATTCTTCACCGCCATATCTGGAAATGGTGTCAATAACACGAGAATTTTGCTTAAAGATCACCGCCACTTGCTTGAGAACTTCATCACCGATTTGATGCGAAAAATTATCATTGACACGTTTAAAATGATCAATATCGGCAATTGCCACACTTAATGCGCTGTTATAACGTTTGGTACGCTCAAATTCCTGGGCAAGTAAGAAATCAAGGTAACGTCGATTATTCAGGCCGGTTAAGGAATCCTCACGGGTTTGTTTTTCTAAAGCCTGAGTTTGTACGCGTAGTTGCTCTAAAAGCTGAGATTTTTGTTCATTGGCTTCACGAAGCGAAATATTCAAACTTCGTAATCGCTCATAAGCAGCAGCGAGTTCTTCGTTTTTTAAACGATAGATTTCTTTTTCGTTTTGGGCTTGCTCAGATTCGTATCGAATTTTCAAAACGCGTGTTTTTTTAGTGATCTCGTTCTGAAAAAATTCATCTTTTAAGGCAATAAATTTTTTGCAGTGGTGAAGCGCCTGTTCAGGATCATTAATCAATTCATACGCTTCGGTGAGAGATTCATGAATTCGGTAAATTGATTCCTGATACGAGGCATTTTGTACCAACTCTAACGCTTGATTTAAAAACGTCAGTGCATGATTGCCATCAAGCTCTTTCAGATAAAGCCTCCCCAATCCTAATAATCCTTCAATCTGACCTTCAAGATCGCCGATCTCCTGGCTGAGCGATAAGCTATCCATAAAATATTGGCGAGCTTTAGCATCCTCATCCAGGCTTAGATACACATTCCCAATATTAACCATCAACAATTCTTCGCCCCATTTGTCGTTAAGTTTGCGCGTGATCTCCAAACTATTGAAAAAATATGAGAGCGCTTTTTCATAATCTTTATTAAGGTGATAAAGGCTGCCAAGATTGTTGAGGCATGAGGTTTCGATGGTAACATCGTGGAAGTTCTGAATATTGGCCAGGCATTTGTGATAGTAATCCAACGCGTTTTCGTATTCTTCCAACCGTTGATACACATTTCCGATATTGTTCAAACTACCGGCTTCGCCCCGTGCGTCTTTCATATCCTGGGCGATTTTTAAGCTTTGGATGTAATACTCCATAGCATTGGCGTAATCGCCAATTTCCAAATAAATATTCCCAATATTATTTAATGAATAGCCTTCTTCGGAACGGTCGGATAGTTTTTTTCTAAGGTCTAAACTTTTTAGATGATACTCGAGCGCTAAATCGCAATTGCTTTGGCGATGATAAATGTTGCCTATAGTGTTATAAGAGACGGCTATGCCATGATCATCCTTAATCTTTTTGAAAAGAAGCAAAGCATCTTCAGCATATGTTAATCCTTTTTCAAAGTCTGATAGCCAGAACAGGGCTTCACCGAGGATGGATTTGCTGGCTGCAATTTGATGGTCATCGCGATTTTTTTCAGCAATAAGCTCCGCTTTTTTTGCTAATTCCAGCGCTTGTTGTGGATTTTTTTTTCGAAGCGCCCAGGCTTCTTTATTTAAATCTACTGAGCTTTGAAAACTCTCGGTTGGATTTAATGAAGTTACAGTGTCTTTTATGATTGCTTGCTTTTTGGCCATCTAAGGTAATCCAATTGTGTCAGACTGATGATTGCATTTAGAACAACAAAAAAACTGGGTAAAAACATTCAGAATGGATTTACCGGATTGATTAGGTATGATAAGGTAACTGAGAATATACGGATAAATTGATTAGGATAACAAAATTATACGCTATCGTATGCGGAGTGTAAACGGTTTCGGCCACGCTTTTTTGCCTCGTATAAATAGTTGTCGGCTTGTTGAAGAAGGTCGTTGCCGGATGAAAATTCTAAACTTTCAACAACACCGATGCTAATGGTGACGTGAAGGTTTTCTTCTATGAAAGACCAATCATAAGTTTCTATGGTTTCACGAATGCGCTCACAAACAATAATTGCCTTGTTTAGCTTTGTCATGGGGAGTAGTATGGTAAATTCTTCGCCGCCAAACCGAGCGACAAGATCCGATATACGACATTTTTGAACCATTAACCTCGAAATTTCTTTTAAAACTTCATCGCCAACCATGTGAGAATAATTGTCATTGATCATTTTGAAATTATCAATATCAGCAATAGCTAAGGAAAAAATCTGGTTGTGGCGTTTTGAGCGGTCGAATTCGATGGAAAACTGTTCATCAAAATGTCTTCTGTTATGAAGCTTTGTTAATGAATCTTCGTGAGTTTGGCGTTCAAGGTGTTTAATAGTGTCGTGCAGTTCTTTAAAATGATCATTTTGATCTTGGATACTTTGGTAGAGTAGGGAATAGGTTTTTATTTCTTTAAAGATGTCGTATAACGCATCTTGATTATTTTGGCTTGTTTCTATGACTTTGAAAAAAAGGGTTTCGGGAGCGCCGTGTTGAAGACTTTCGTAAAATTTCTGGAAATAGTGATGATAATTCTCATAATGACTGAGCGATAAATTGAAATCACCGTGTTTTTTAAACGCTTTGCTTAAGCCAAGGTGCAATTTGAATAAAATTAATGATTGATTTTTGACTTGAAAATCAATCTCCAGCGCTTTGTTGTATGCGCTTAATGCATCAGTGATATATCCCTCTTGATTATAAAATTCACCTTGATAATATAAGCACCAGATTAAATGCGTTTTTTTACCACTTTTCGTTGCGGAATCAATGGCTTTTTCCAATTGCTTTGAAGCAGCATTGAAATCGCCAAGCTGATAAGCCAGAAAAGCCTCGTAAATAGTTAGCCAATGCAATGCATCGGTATCGGTGTTGGATTCAAAAAAAAGCTTGGCTTGTTGAAAGTGGGATTGCGTGTCTGAGCTGTTCTTTAAAAACAAATGGGCGATACCTTCTAAAAGCCGACAGTACCCCAATAGCGTGTTATGGGTTTGTTTTAGGGCCAGATTTTTGCATGAGCTGGTTAAAAACAACGCATAAGCAGGCCGAATAAACACCACCTGGCTCGCAAGTTGAACGAGGCGCTCAATCGTATGATCGTTTTTATAATGACCCGATTCTCCTTTATGTATAAATGAAATCTCCACGGGAAATGTGTTCAAAGTTTTGCTTATAAAATAATGATCAAATCATGACAATAGCATTGACTTAAACCAGAGAGCCTTCATTTAGAATGCCATCTAGCATATGCAAATTGCGGTCGGCAATTTTTGTCATATGTTCATTGTGGGTTACGATTACAAACGATGTTTTGTGGCGTTCGGATAAATGTAAAATTAAATCGTACAACTTACGGCTGTTTTTTGAATCGAGGTTTCCCGAGGGTTCATCGGCAAAAACAATTTTAGGCGAATTAATCAAAGCCCTTGCAACGGCAACACGTTGTTGTTCGCCACCGGAAAGTTCGGAAGGCAAATGATGAAGTCGCTCACTAAGTCCAACTTGCTCCAGCAATTCTTCAGCAAGTGATTTCGAGGCTTTTAGATTGCCAGTGGCAATAAACCTTGGAATGGCTACATTTTCCAGGGCTGAAAAATCCTCAAGCAAATGATGAAACTGAAATACAAATCCCAAATGTTCATTTCTAAGTGTAGATAAATCTTTAGCGGAAAGCCTGGAAGAATTGCCCGAGAAAACCGTGATATCGTTAAACATTAAATGGCCGCTATCCGGTGCATCCAGGGTACTTAAAAGATTAAGTAATGTGGTTTTACCGCTCCCTGATTCTCCGACAATGGTGATGATTTCCTGCGGGCGTATATCCAAAGAAATGCCTTTAATGATTTCAATGTGCTTTCGGCCTTTCGGAGAGTAGCTTTTAACTAAATCTTTAGCGCTAAGAATGTACTGTGAATCGGACATAAAGTGATAATAATTAAAATACTTTATAAAATGTTAAGAGGTTAAGGACCGGGTTAAAATTCAAGGCAGATTCTATTAACTAAAAAATGGTATCACAAGCACAACCATTGTTGAAATAATTAAAGCGCTTAAACAAAGCAAGCTTATTTTATAAAAAAAGTTACAATTCGTGAACTACATGCGTGGCAACGCCCCAAATTTGCATTTCCATTTCCGAAGTCACTTCTATAGGCTCATAGTTTGGGTTTTCAGCAATCAGAAAAATTTTATCTTGTTTGTGTGCAAGTCGTTTAACCGTCAGCTCCCCAAAAACAACAGCGATCACCACTTTGTTATTCGATGGGGGTATGGAACGATCAACCACAAGAATATCATCATGGTAGATACCGGCGTTAATCATCGAATCCCCTTCAACCCTAACAAAAAAAGTAGCCTCGGGATGTTTGATAAGCAAGTCATTTAAATCCAAAGCCTGCCCAAGATAGTCATCTGCCGGCGAAGGAAATCCAGCGGGAACATGACTTAAATACATCGGGCATTCCGTGCTTGCGTTTTGTTTAAATGGTAAGAGTTTAGCGGTAGGTTTTACATCTTTTTTCATAATATTCGAACCAAGTCTAATATAGTGTCTTAAAAAGGATATTAGCGAGTAGTTTTCTTATATCAAAATTATAACCTTTAAAATGCGTATTCATTTTTTACAACATGTTCCTTTTGAAGGATTGGGTGTGATGGAAGCGTGGTTTAACGAGCGCCATGCCACGATATCTTCCACGCAAATGTTCCAAAACCCGGTTTTGCCCGATCCAAATGATTTTGATGTTCTAATTGTTATGGGCGGCCCTATGGGTGCTAATGATGATCGGATTTATCCATGGTTAAAAACAGAAAAACAATGTATTGAAAAAGCCATTGCATTGAAAAAAAAGGTGTTGGGTATATGTTTGGGCGCTCAGCTTATTGCAGATGTGTTGGGTGCAAAAGTATATCAACATCGTGAAAAAGAGATCGGTTGGTTTCCTATTTCAAAAGTTTATAGTGGCAAGTCACACAAGTTGATTGAATCGTTTCCTGAGAAAGTTTATGCGTTTCATTGGCATGGCGATACGTTTGATATGCCCCAAGGCGCATTGCATTTGTTTAAAAGTGAGGGTTGTGAAAATCAGGCGTTTCTTTGGCAAGAGAGTGTATTAGGATTGCAATTTCATTTAGAAATGACCCAAACTGGAGCCAGTGCATTAATAGAAGTATGCCGAAATGAAATGATTTCATCCAGGTTTGTTCAATCCGAAGAAACAATTTTTGCGAACCCCGAACGATTTAAGGAAAGCAATTCCCACATGCACGAGCTTTTGAACCGCTTTTTGCCATAAGAACTATGGTTATGCTTCACAGGATGCCGGATCAAGTCCGGCATGACTTCAGATACCCCGTCTGCTTGCAACGGGGTAGTTCATTATTTGTTTATGAGTTATTTATCCGATAAAATTTTGTGAAGCCGATCACAGCAATTAATTTGCAAAATAATTATGTTGGGCCTGAAAAAGCCCATACCTTATCTTTTCTTTGTTGAGAGTTGCAACCGCAACTATTGAAAAACCAAATAAAACACTATCCCTATGAAACGCATCTTAGTTATCATGTCGTTAATCGCTGTTCTGTTTCAAAGTTCAGCATTTGGAAAGCCCAATACTCAAGATCACATACACTTGTTTCAAACGTTTTTTGAAGATGCAGCGATGGTAAAATCCAGTTATGGACAAGCCTCGCTACGATTTTCGGATTTTGATTATGCAAGCACCGTTTTTTTACCCGTTCAAGTAGTTTTTCCAACCGGACAGTATTATCATCTGAATTTTGGCGTTGAAGCCGGATTCCTAAGTATTGATCCTGAAGTTGGTGATGGGAATTCAGGATTGACTGATCTAAAATTTGTTGGAAGGTACAATTTCCCGACCGGAGCTACTAAGGTTGCTGCGGGTGGTTATGTAACATTGCCAATCGGAAGCGAGGATGTTGGCCAAAGTCAGCTTAATATCGGTGGATTCGGAGCTGTCCGTCATCCGCTAATGAATGAACTGACGCTAACCGGAACATTAATGCTTGAATTTGTAGAACAAGCGGGTACGGAGGATGACCGGGAGGCTTCTCTTTTATTTGCATTCGGCGCTATTTATGAAGTTGAACCAAGACTTCACTTAATTGGCGAGATCAATTTGAAAACAGGCCTTGATTATGGATTGTTATCATTTGGCGCGGATTATGTGGTATCAAAGCAAGGCAGCTTAAGAGGTGTTTTGGGTCTTGGTCTTGATGATGCCGCCCCGGATGTTTCCCTGCAAGTCGGCTATCACCACTACTTCAATTAAACATTTATTTTTGCGGTGTAAGCAATAGGCTTGCACCGCAGCATTGAATTTTTACCCTGAACCAAAACCTTCAGCTTTTCCTTTCTTGTTTTTGCACTTACACTTTGAAACCACTATCTTATCGCTCATTTAATTTAAGTTTATAAAAACTTCAAATAACCATAACATATTCCTAAGAAAGCGGTTTCATGATTTGCAGCCAACTTAGAATTACCTTACCAACAACAGAGCCTATTCAACTTATTGATATTACCCAAGAGGTGAAAAACAGATTTCAAGAGACAGGCTTGAAAAATGGAGTTCTAACGATAATTTCAAATCACACGACGGCATATGTTAATCTGAATGAGCGAGAAGAACTGCTTCAAAACGATATGATTACATATCTGAAGCGTCTGGTTCCGAAAGATGGAAATTATGCGCACAACCTGAATCCAATTGATGGCAGGCACAATGCACATTCACATTTGATGGGATTGTTTATGAATGCTTCAGAAACCATTCCGTTTTTTAATGGCGAGTTAACTTTGGGTACTTGGCAGTCGGTGTTTTTTGTTGAGCTCGATGGTCCCAGGGAAAAACGAAACATCACATTGCAATTTTTAGGGGAATAACAAACGACATGAAATCAAGCGATATACCAGGATTTTTTGCAAAAGCAGAAGACCTGAATTTAGACGATTACATTTTACTGGACTATTACTTTGAATGTGTTGGCGATCCAAAAGAAGCTTCGGCTCATCTGTGCAGTGAGCAATCTACCGCACAATGGAAACGAGTGGATGTGGATGAAGATTTCAGAGATGAATTTGGTGCAAAGGTTTTACAACTTGAAATTAAGGATAAATTAAACGACATTAGTTATCCGGTTCAGCATAACGCTAAAGGTGATGTTTATGCATGTTATGCAAAAATTGCACATCCCCATAGAAATTTTGGCGCTAAACTGCCTAATCTGATTTCTGCTGTTTGCGGCGAAGGCACGTTTTTTACACCGGGCATACCAATCATTAAGCTGTTGGATATCCATTTTCCTCAGTCATTTCTTGCGGAATTTGAAGGCCCGAAATTTGGTATATCCGGCATTCGCGAAATTCTTCAGGTTCATGACCGCCCGATATTTTTTGGCGTTATCAAACCGAATATTGGCCTTTCTCCCGAACCTTTTTCGAAAATCGGTTATCAGAGTTGGTTGGGAGGCTTGGATATTGCTAAAGATGATGAAATGTTGGGTGATATGGAATGGTCGCCCGTATCCGAACGATCAAAACTTTTAGGCGCTGCACGAAAAAAAGCAGAATCGGAAACCGGTCGGCCAAAAATTTATTTAGCCAATATTACCGATGAAGTCGATCGTTTAATTGAGTTGCATGATACAGTGGTAAAAAATGGCGCTAATGCGTTATTAGTAAATGCAACGCCTGTTGGTTTAAGCGCGGCCAGAATGCTAAGAAAACATACCCAGGTTCCAATAATAGCTCATTTTCCTTTTATTGCTTCATTCAGCAGGATGGAGCGATATGGCGTGCACTCTCGCGTGTTTACTAAATTTCAACGTTTAGCGGGATTTGATTCAATTATCATGCCAGGTTTTGGAAAACGTATGATGACGCCTGAAAGTGAAGTGAAAGCGAATGTAGAAGCCTGTCTTGAAGAAATGGGCAATATAAAACCCGTCTTACCCGTTCCTGGCGGAAGTGATTGGGCGGGCACGTTAAAACTTGTGTATGAAAAAGTCGGCTCAATTGATTTTGGATTTGTACCGGGCAGGGGCATTTTTGGACATCCAATGGGCCCGGCAGCAGGAGCAAAAAGCATTAATCAAGCCTGGCAGGCTATTTCAAAAAATATTGCAATAGAAGAGTATGCAAAAACCCATCCTGAACTTCAAACAGCCATTGATGTATTTGGAAAGAACTAAGAACGGCATTGTTTTTTATAGATTCCCCCACTAAAATGCGCGCTAGATTTCATATAACCTTTATATTGAAGTTGTTGTTAAATAACCCATTGGGTTTTAACTTCCGATCAATTTTTCGCCATAGTATTAGCCATTAGAATGGCTAGTAAAGTATTATCAGTTCAGAACCTTTAATTAGAGATATAAACCCATGCCAATTTTCAATTTTCATATAAATCGTAAAGCTCGTGATGAATATCAATTAACGGAGGATTTTTTCTCACTTCGTGGATCTGTGGTTTTGGGGGATTTCAAAAAAGCGCAGGATTTTGCAAAAAAAATCAATGACCTGCGCGGTATTATCAAAGATCCCAAAAAACCGGCGGTACTTCCGGCTCAATTGAATGGCATGGCATTGCTACACGAGATTTTCCATTATGTGATCGGGCTGTATAAAAAAGAAGCCGATACAAAAGCGTTTGAAAAATGCAAGACTCACTTGGAAAAAATACTTGGAGAAGACCCCTTAAACGATTTGCTGTTACAAACCGTGAGCCATTTTCCGGCATTATCGGTATATAAACAAAGCGCCAGCGAAATTGACTATCTGAATGATAGTTCAGAGGGTGTGCCAAATTCCGAGATTATGCTTGAGGAATTAATCCTGATTTGGCTCCAGAATCAGAATCCGGTATTTAAACCCATAAGGGATATGATCAATGATCAAGACCTGGAAGTCGGTAAATCGTATACCAATGCAATCCGTGAAATTGATTGCTTTTTTGATCAAGAACCGCCATTTGGCCCCGATAATGAGCCACTGTTTAAACTCTTAATGCGTCCCATTCTGGCCGCACCTACATCCATATTAGATCAAATAAAATATATCACGGATCACTGGGGAGAAATGCTTAAAGGTTCACAGTTATTGAATCTGCTTACCACAGCTTCTGAATTTATCAAAGAGGAAGATCAGTACTTTTTCATGAAAGCTCAGGCCGAAGCTGACCGGCTTAAGTCACCAAATGTGCGACAAACCGGATTTATGGGTGGATTTGAAAAGCATACACCGCCTATTCCAACATATGCCGAAGGATTTCTTGAAGGTCCTGAGCGTTTTTCTGAGGATTTGAACTGGATGCCCAGGGTGATCTTGCTGGCGAAAAGTACATTTGTTTGGTTGGATCAATTGAGTAAACGTTACGGGCGGCACATTCACAAATTGGATCATATACCCGATGAGGAATTGGATATCATTGCCCGACGCGGATTTACCGGGCTTTGGTTGATTGGTATATGGGAACGCAGCAAAGCTTCAAAACGAATTAAACATATTAATGGCAATATTGATGCCGTTGCTTCTGCCTATTCACTTCAGAATTATGAAATAGCCGAAGAACTTGGCGGATACCCAGCGTATGAAGATCTTCGCGACAGGGCAAAACGCCGGGGCGTTCGCCTGGCTAGCGATATGGTTCCAAATCATACCGGAATTGATTCCGATTGGGTGATCAATCACCCCGATTGGTTTATTCAAAAAGATCATCCGCCATTTCATGGATACAAGTATACCGGCCCGGATTTAAGTGAAGATGATCGCGTGGGTATTTTTCTTGAAGACGGTTATTGGTCAAAAACCGATGCGGCTGTTACCTTTAAACGTGTTGATCGTTGGACAGGCGATGAAAAATACATCTATCATGGTAATGACGGCACATTCATGCCGTGGAACGACACCGCGCAGCTTGATTTTCTTAACCCTGAGTTGCGTGAAGCGGTTATCCAACAAATTCTGCATGTGGCTCGCCATTTCCCGATTATTCGGTTTGATGCGGCCATGGTACTGGCAAAGCAACATATCCAACGGTTGTGGTATCCGCGGCATGGCACTACTGGCGCTATACCTTCGCGATGGACTGCATCAATGACTCAGGAAGAATTTGATGCTGCCATTCCGGAAGAGTTTTGGCGAGAAGTCGTGGATCGAATCCAAACCGAAGTTCCGAATACATTGTTGCTAGCCGAAGCATTCTGGATGCTGGAAGGATATTTTGTGCGCACGTTGGGTATGCATCGGGTTTATAACAGCGCCTTCATGCATATGTTTATGAAAGAAGAAAATGCCAGCTATCGTTATCTGATCAAAAATACCCTGGAATACAACCCGCAGATTCTGAAACGCTATGTGAATTTCATGAATAATCCTGATGAAGAAACCGCGGTTGAGCAATTTGGCAAAGGCGATAAATATTTCGGAGTATGCATCATGATGTGCACCTTACCCGGCCTACCTATGTTCGGTCATGGTCAGATTGAAGGGTTTAATGAAAAATACGGCATGGAATACAAACGTGCGTATTATGATGAGCACCCCGACGATCATTTGGTTTCCCGTCATGAGCGCGAAATATTTCCATTCCTCAAAAAGCGTTATCTCTTTGCTGAGGTTGAAAATTACTACCTCTACGATTTTTATACCGAATCGGGAAATGTTGATGAAAATGTCTTTGCGTTTAGCAACAGGTATGGCGAGGAACGTGCGTTGGTGATCTATCACAATAAATTTGCTCATACAACCGGATGGATCAAAACCTCGGTAGGGTTTCTTCACAATGGTCAAATTATTCAACGTACCCTTGCCGAAGGACTGTCCTTAAGTCATGATCCGAACACATACACCATTTTCAAGGATTACATCAGTGGGTTGGAATTCATCCGACGAAATACTGAAATATTTGAAAAAGGCATTTTTTCAGACTTGCATGCTTACAATTATCATGTCTTTCTAGATTTTAGGGAAGTTAAACCATCAAAAATCAAACCGTTTGATGAGCTTCACGATATGCTAAATGGCGGTGGCGTGCCTTTGGTTAGTGAAGCGGTTTTGGAACTTAGTTTGCAAACGGTTCATGCTGCAATTCGAGATATGCTTGATCTGGCCAATTTTAGCAAGCTCAAAAATGGCTGGTATCGTAATCAACCAAAGAAAACAGCCTCCAGTCTGTTTAAATCAAACTTAAAACATGTATTAAATGCCATTCACAGCCTTGAGCCTGATCAAAAGATCAATGTAAATAGTATTCTAAAAGAAGCTGATCAGGATTATCAGGCGTTGATGCAACTGAGTTATAAGTATGCAACTGAGCATGGTGGTCAAAAGGAATGGCAAAAATCAGTCTCTAAAGATATACCTGCGGATTCATTACCCGAGCACAGAGGCTGGCGATTAATGCTATCTTGGATGCAGTTCAGACATCTGAATGCAGTGTGTGCAGAATCTCACGAAACTAGCTTTAATATTTTAAGAGACTGGCACTTGGAAAAATATATACATCAGTTGTTTGTTCATTTGGATGCAAATGAAAGTGAATCCGAGCGCGATATTTTATTGTTGCGTTGCTTTATGGAAGCACAACGATTGATTGATCATGGTCAAGACCCGTTAGACTTAATTTCTATGCTGGCGAAATTGCTTGAAAATCAAGAGGTTTACAGCTACATCGGCGTTAATTATTGGGATGAAAAGTATTTTTACAACAAAGAACTCTTTGAAGATGTTTTGAGATGGCTATATGTTATTTCTGCTGTCGATGTCATAAAATATAGTAAGCAAACCGACATTGAGTCTCATTTAATCAGTTTATTTACGGTTATTGAAGGCGTACGAAATGTGGCTGAAAGTTCAGGATACGATCTCCATAAGCTCATCAATTGGTTGAAAACTTCAGCAGACCATCATCCTAATCTTTCCATAAAAACAGGAAAGAAAAGTACTGGAAAGAAAAAAACGAAGACAACGTCAAAGAAACGAGCAACGGCTGAATCCAAAAAGAAAACCAAATAGCATGTTAAAAGTTAACTGCTAAAACGATGAACTTCACAGCTGCAAGCCACGGGGGCATCAGACGTTATGCACGAGCTGATTCGGCATCCTGAAGTTACAAGTCTTTGGCCAGTGACCTTCCAATGACGAATTTATAATTGAGCATATGCTTTCTATAAAGTCATTGCGATAAGCGCAGCGAAGAAGCAATCCAGACGCATTTCCCGGATCGCCACACGCTTTCCAGGCATTGCTAATGACGAGTTAACCTTTTTTGGTCACCCTGAACTGGATTCAGGGTCTCAGACTTCGGCAAGAACGTGAGATGCTGAATCAAGTTCAGCATGACCCGGTTTATTAATCGTCATTACCCATTTGTGTTTTTGGCTATCTACACCAAAAATTTCTGATTGATAATGACGAAGTTTTGTTTTTGTCGCTCCTGCGAAAGCAGGAGCCTATAGATGCCTGCCTGCGCAGGCATGACCTGGTTGGTTGATGAACTTTAAATTAATGAA
>JANQGG010000064.1 GCA_028277445.1 Chloroherpetonaceae bacterium
GAGTTAATAATAAGCTGGTTTGAAAAATATGATGTTTTCTTAAGTGAAAAATCATTTCCTCTACCTTAATGTCATCACCCGGTTTATCCGGGTGATCCATAACGATAGCAAACAAATACTACATCTATATCCTGGCTAGCAAACGTAATGACGCTTTGTATGTTGGTTTTACTTCAGATATCATAAAGCGTGTCTGGCAGCATAAAGAAAAATTTATAGATGGATTTACAAAAAGGTATGGTGTGGATAAACTTGTCTATTTCGAGCAATTTGATGATCCGGAACTTGGAATCAAGCGGGGAAAACGCTTAAAGAAATATCCTCGTAAGTGGAAACTTAATTTGATTGAAAAAAACAATCCAAATTGGAAGGATCTATATACAGAGTTGGCTACTGGAAACCCCGACTAAATCGGGGCATGACCAGGATGAAGCCTTTTTAATCATTAGTTAACAATCTCTAAAATGATCAAACGCTCACCGAATGGATCAGTGTGAGTTAATAATAAACATCAATAGTTCCGGCATAGGCCGGAATCAGGGTCAAATTGTTAAAGAGTTTCTGGATGCTGGATCGGGTCTTGTATAACATTTGATTCCCTCTTTGCTTGCAATAGAGTAGTTCATTGAGGAACGGCTTCAACAAGCGCCGTATGGTAAAATCCATGATGGATTTTTTCATGTTTGATCACTTTCTTCCCGCCAAGCGCCAAGCTTTCCTCCACAAACGGTTCTTTCATCATTTGCAGGTTCATGCGGCGATCATTTTTAGGGAAAAATTCACCAATCCACATTTTAAAGGCTAAAAAGCTATTGTAAGGTGCGTAGGTAAAAATAAACGGCCCGTTGCTCATTGAGGCTAGTTTTGAGCACATGGTTTTAAATCCTTTTGGCGGATAGTGTATAAGCACATCAAAACACACGATGGCATCGTATGAGCCTTGTATGGATTCCAGATCGCTAACGCCAAATTCAATACGGTCAAGCACGCGGGCTTTTTCAGCTTCAATTTTGGCTTTTTCTACCATTTGTTCGGCAATATCTACTGAAATGATGTTGAATCCTTTTTTGGCCAGTTCAATGGAGAAAAGACCGGTTCCGCATCCGGCATCTAAAATTCTGGCATCTTTAGGAAGATTATGTGAAATCAACCAATTTTCGGCCTGGCTCATCATCAAGGCATGGCCGTCGCGCACGGTTTTCCGAATCGCAGAAACTTCATGTTCGCCGTAGATTGCCGCCCACCGCTCATAACCAACGCCGTTGAAATAGCTCTGTAGTTCCTCCTTATGCAGTTCAACATCTGTTATTTCTTTTCCCATGATTGTGTTTTGAATATCAAGTTTTAAAGAGTTTTTAAATTGGTTGAGACGCTTTTTCAAGCCGGTCTTCCAGATCCTGATATATATGTTTCAGATTTTCGATGGTGTCTTCATCGGCGTTCCAATATCCGCGGCTGTTGGCTTCCAAAAGACGCCTTGCAATACCGGCGGTTGCATGCGGGTTGAGCTCGGTTAAACGATCCAGCATGGCTTTATCGTGCATGTAGGTATCGGCTATACCTTGATAAACCCAATCATCAACAGCCGAAGCAGTAGCGCTCCATCCATAAGTATTACTTACATGAGCCTCAATTTCGTGGACGCCTTCAAAACCATGCTTAAGCAACGATTCATACCATTTTGGATTCAGCGTTTTGGTTCGGGTTTCGAGCTTAACCATATTTTCAAGCGATGAAAGCCGTTGGCCGGATGTTGAAATGGCATCAGCAACCATCACTTTGGGCTTTTTATTTCGGCGCTTTTCCACGCTTTTGCTTACGCCGCCAAGATACTCGTAATAATGGTCGATGTCGCTAATGCCAATTTCAAAGCTATCGATGTTTTGAAAGGCCAGATCAACATGCGAAAGGCTTTGTTCAAAGACTTCACGTTTTTCCTGCCATTCACCGGAAGGTGAAAGCGAAAAGCATTTTCTGGAAATAAAGGCATCGGAAAGTTGAGCATCATTTTCCCAGGCGCTGCTTTCGACCAGGTGATTGACATTGGCGCCATAGCTTCCCGGTGCATTGGAAAACACTCGACTTGCTGCATCATCCAAAGAAATAGCTAAGGATTTGGCTTGATCTAATGCATGCCGGCGGATAAAATTCATTTCTAACGGTTCATCACTAGCTTTAGCGGCAAGCCTTGTTGCTTTATCAATTAATTTCATGTGATGTGTTAAGAGGTCGCGGAAAATCCCGCTCACTGTAACAACAACATCAATTCTTGGGCGTTTAAGCTCTTCTAACGCAATGAGCTCAACATCGGAAATATTGCCAAGTTCATCCTCTTTGGGTTTGGCGCCAATAAGCCAGAGAACTTGTGCAATCCCTTCCCCATCGCTCTTTAAGTTGTCCGTTCCCCAAAGAACCATGGCGATGGATTCAGGATAGGCTTTTTCAGTTTTTAACGTTTGCAAAAGCAATTGATCCGTAAGTTTTTTGGCTTCACGCTGGGCAAACCCGGAAGGCATTCTAAATGGGTCTAAACTGTGAATATTCCGGCCAGTTGGAACAACCAATGGATTTCGGATGACATCGTTGCCGGGAGAAGGTTCGATATATCCTCCGTTTAATGCATCAATCAATCCGTTTAGCTCACGATCCTGAACAAGATTTATAAGAATTGGGTTTAAATAATCCCATAATGGGGTTAATGTTCCCGGTTTGATATTGAGCTCATCATTCAGGTAGTCATCGGCAAGCGATTTACGAATGGCATACGAGGCTTTTAAAATGTCCGAAAAAGAAACGTTCTTCGTCTCATGAGCAGGTTCCGATGAGTTAATAAACCATTTGATGGCGCTATGGCAAATCTGCTGAATTTGCTTCGAGTGGTTCTGAGCGGTTTGGTCAGTTGCAATTTGCTCCGAAATTAACTCATAATCCCACCCTTTTTTTAGTGCAATAAGTTTTGCTAGTGAATGTTTCATACCTGAAGGCGTAGCAAAGGTAGAGATCATGGTTAAAACATCAACCAATTCGGAAATTGACGCAGGTTTTCCAAGTTCATGAAGTCCCAGCGGGATCATGCGTTCTTCAACCCGCAACAATTCATGATTTAGTTTGATTAGAAATTGCTCGTTGATCGATGGTTTATGATGCCCGTTGCCATTTCCGTTAGTATGGGCTTCTTCCGATTGCGCGTTGTCGTTCAACAAGTCCATTGAAGCGGCACGCTCTTTAATATCAAGCAGCAATTCATCAGAAGGGTGTTTTTGATATGCTTCAATCATATCTTTTATTTGTCGCAAGTCTTTATATAGACCAGCTTTTTCAAGCGGCGGCGCCATATAGCTAACAATAGTTGCGCTGCTTCGGCGTTTGGCTATAGTTGCTTCGCTGGGGTTATTGACGCAATAGTAATAAACATTAGGAAGGTGACCCAAAAGCCTTGTTGGCCAGCACGATGCGCTTAAACCGTTTTGCTTACCGGGCATGAACTCCAAAGCGCCGTGCGTGCCGAAGTGCAAAACCACATCCGATTTGTATTGATGGTTCAACCAGGTATAAAACGCGGCAAAGCCATGATGAGGCGCCGCATCTTTTGCCATGAGCAAACGCATCGGATCGCGTTCGTATCCAAAACTGGGTTGCTGGCCAATGAATACATTTCCAAAGGAGCATCCAAGGATATAAAATCTTTCGCCATCCGTGAGCAAGTCGCCAGGCGCATTTCCCCAATACGGTTCAATTTCGTGATAATCAGGGAAATGTTTTTTGTAATCGTTTAGGGGCAGAAAGTCCTGAACATTTCCATTGGTTCCGAAAGTATTGTGATTGCCATTTATAATGGCCTCTCTGAGGTCTTCAGGGCTTGAAGGGACATTCACCGTGTAGCCCTGATTTTTTAGTTCCGAAAGCAACCGATGCAAGCTGGAAAACACATCCAGGTAAGCCGCTGTTCCAATATTGCCAAGATTGGGTGGAAAATTAAATAAGACTATGGCTAATTTTTTCTCAGCGTTGGATTTGCGGTGTAGTTTCACACGTTGGTAAATCCGTTTTACCGCAAGCTCTATTTCTTCTTTAATGGGTTCTATTCGCTCTAATGATGAACCGGGTCCCCCATAAATCCTGGGTTCAGTGGCGCCATCCAGTTCAGGAATGGCAATGCTTAAGGCCAATTGAACCGGCGAAAGTCCCATCGGATCGTCTTTCCATTCGTGTGTTCGTTGAAATGCCAATGGGATCATTTCCATGTATGATACGCCCAAATCTTTCAGAACCTCCTTGGCTTCGTCCGCCCTGCTTTCTGCAGGGCCGCCAACCAGGGAAAATCCGGTGGCATTTATGAGCACATCAATACCTAGTTTTTTGGCGTTTTTATACCCGCTTTCAGATAAATCCGCTTTGAAAAATTGCGCAATTGCCGGCCGGAAATCCAGCCCGCCCGAATAAGCCACACAAACTTCTAATCCTTTGGATTCAAGAGAATAAACCAGGTTTGAAAGATGCTTGGTATTGCCGCCTAAAATGGAAGCCCTCATTGAGAGAATAGCAACACGTCCTTCATTTAAAGACAACCCACGCGATTTCTGCCATTTGTTATAATCTGCTATTGTATCAAAATGGGTTTCCGATTCAGGATGATAAATTGCCGTTTCGGGATAGAAAAGCGGATCTTTTACCGGTAATTTCCCTTTATACTCCGGTATGTAATGATCAACAAAAAACATGATCATCCGTGAAATGTTTTCATAAGAGCCGTTTAACCAATATTGATGAGCGGCAATAAATGCATAGATGTCTTTTGCTTTGCCAGGTATCATTTTTAAAACCTTGGTCAGGTTTCTAACAATACCCAATTGTCGTTGGCTTTCGCCATGCCCATGTTTTGGTTTCAATCGCCCCATTAATTTTTTAATGGGGTTTGAGCTTTCTTCCTGCTCGGGTTTATTAAGAACAAAGCGTCCTAAGCGCGTTTGTTTAATCAGGGCAGGGTTGCTGGTGATAATACAAACCGGGCATGTGGCCGTTTGCAACTGTGTTTCAAGTGGACGGACAACATCTTCACTAAAAAGCATTGAGCCGAAAATAAAATCAGCTTCGGAAATGTCTTTGGCTAACTTATCCCAATCGTTTTGAGAGCGCAATAACGAAACATTATAGAGCTTTAAATCTATACCGAGATCAAACTGGGCATTTAATGCCTTAACAGCTTGATGAAGCGCCATGTTATTGGTCACTTCCATCGTTAAAAAAATAAATCGCATATGTCCTCCTTTATACAAGTTGATCCAAAGTTTTTATAAAAAATTCGCTATGAACTCAAAGCGCATGTGATTCTTCTTTTTCAAGAAAAATCAAAACAGCAAAACAAGATGTTTTGCGGCTCAATGGATCAAATCAAAAGAGGTAAACTTAAAGCGTGTAAATGTGAAGTTTGGTTGCTGGTTATGTTGCGGGGAAACAAAACAATTGGTTGCGAAGGTCTGGAAAAAAACTCGGTTGGGGTGAGAAATGGCGAACAACTGATTGAAAATAAAGACGGATGTTTTAATGAACTCAACAGTGCAGGTCGGTCGATTTCTTCATCGGAAGACTCAATATCCTTTTTTTGAACGCTACCATGTGAAGTGGATACAAAAACACCTGAAATAATTCTTGGAGGCGCAATAAGATGTGCATGCGATTGAAGAGGAACCAAACGCACAATTTCATTTTGTGTGCGATAGTCTTTCCCTTTCGCAGATATTGAAGAAGGCGCCTTGGCAAATCCTGTAGAACCAAGAACAGAAATCAAGAAAAAGATATAAACCTCAACTATTCGCCAGAATTCCCGAGCAACCTTATTTATATTTGTGCCTGCCTTCATGATGATAAGTAATCTCAAAATCGAGAATATGTAAAACTAATCAAACATTTGCTTTATAAACAATACAAAATACAAAGCCCTGCATCCTAACGATAAAGATAGTGTTATACAAGACTGCTTGAAAATTTAATGGATATGCTTTTACAAAATTGTACAACGATGATAAGTTATAGATTTATAATCTGTTATACATAATAACGACTTTTACAACGGAATAATCTTATGTACGATTTATTTTTAAGGGCTTAACAAAAAAACGTTTTATCGATTTCTCTTGATGAGTTGCATTCCTTGGATTACTATGATGCTTAGTCTAAAAAGTTTTGGCTCGTTCGGCCTGGCTCTTTGATCGTGATACACAATCTTCAATGGCCATTCCTCCATAATAATTACCGGTTAGCAAAAGTTTTTGCCCATCAAGAAGTTGATTGACTTTTTTAAGCCACTCATTATGGCCGACTCTTAACGATGGCACGGTATTTTGGATTTCATAATGATGGATAATTTTATCCTCGGAAATACCTAGCACATCGGTTATGCGCTCGGTTTTTGTTTGCGGACTTACGCCGGATTTAAAATGAAATGCAAAACCACGATACGTTGTATCAGGGACAGTATCTCTTGATACCGCTGAAAAGAAACTATCGTTGGGTGAAATAATAGCGGCAACTGGTTTTAGCGATAACTGGTCTTTCTTAACAACAACACCTACAGAATCAACTGTAGCAGATTTAAGTATGCTAAGATGATCGGCAAGTTCTGTATTTATGTTTTGAAGGAGATTTGCCGAAATTGCAGAAGGCGTTGCCAAAGCAAGTATCGGCGCCGTATAAGAATCGCCATTAGCAGTTCTTAATTGGTATTCATCGCCGCTTTTTTCGATGCCGGCAACCTCCTGAGAAGTTTGTATGGCAATGTCTTTATTTTTTGCAATGGCTTGGGCTACGGATTGTAATCCGTTTTTAAAGGTGTAATTTTTCAGAACTTCTTTTCGCTTTGAACGCGATTTAAACATGATATCTGCCGGAAAGTCATCGGTGGGTTGAGAAGGTACGGCATTAAAGAAGTGGCTGAGGGCATTCGCGTAATTGTTCTTTCCAACAATTTGAGAATAGTATTCACGAACGGTTAAACCGTCTTTCTTGAGCGAAAAAACTTTCGGGATTGATACCAACGCCTCAAATAGGTTTAGCACAGAAAAAACCGATTTAAGCTCCCGGTCAACCATTAAGGTGAAGGGGACTTTTGCTCTGGGTATAATTTCGCTGGAAATACCGCAGGCATCTACAATATCCAGTAGATTTTGATACGAATTATAACAAGTATGCGCGCCTAGTTCCAACCAGAAGCTTGAGCCGTTTTCGGAATATGGGTGAGATACAAATGAACCGCCAACACTGCTGTTTTTTTCGAGTAGGGTTGTTTTTAATCCGGCCTGAGAGCAATAATGCGCAAGACTCAGTCCACTAATACCGCCACCTACAATAACAACATCACTTTTCATTGAATTTTGTTTTGAATACTTTTTGAATATTTCCGGGAAATTCTATGAAACTTCTTTAGCTACCATCTAATATGCCCGGGGTGTTTGTGTCATTAAATAATTAAGAACGAAGCAAGTTCGGCGTCAGGGAAATGATTACAGCACATTATTTCCCTGGACACCGATAAACATTTTGAGGATTTTTAAATCAAACATATGTTTAATTCACTTCTATACCTTCAAGCTTATCTTCCAAATCAGAATAGATTTCCTGAAGTTTATCGATAGTATCCTGATCAGCTTGCCACATGCCACGACCGGAAGCTTCTAGCATACGGCCAACAATATTTTTCATCGCTTCAGGATTAGCTTTGGATAACTTTTCACGCATTTTCGGATCAAAGGCGTAAGTTTCCGCCGCTTTTTCATAAACCCAGTCATCCACACTTTTTGAAACCGCATCCCAACCCAGCATATAAGTAAATCGATTGCTGATTTCCGTAGCGCCACTATGGCCTTGCGAGATCATGCTTTCATACCATTTTGGATTCAGCAATTTGGATCGGTATTCAACTCTCAAGGTTTTATCCACATCATCCACTTTAACATCGGCGGTAAAAGACTCAACATAGTTGAGCTTAACGCCGGTACCTTTTTTATTGTGCATACGCGCCGAAAGCTGAAGCGAACCCGATGAGGAGAAGTAGCGGTCGATATCGGATATGCCGAATTCAGCCGAATCCACTTGTTGAACGACACGATCTACCGTACCCATAAGTCCTTTCAGAATATCAGTTTCCTGAGCGCCATTCCGGTTGCCGCCATATGCAAAACTGGTTCTGCGAATGAACATATTGTCCAGATCTTCTTCAGATTCCCAGGACGAGTCTTCAACCATTTCATCAACAAAACTGCCGTAATTGCCTTGCGCTTGTGTGAAGATACGCGATGTGGCGCTCTCAAACGATTTACCTTCTGCCATGGCTTCATCGACATGTTTTTTGATGAAGTTCATCTCATGCGGTTCATCGGCCTTTGCAGCGGAGACCACCAAACGATCCAAAAGATCAAGCAGGTTTCCAAAGTTATCACGGAAAATGGAGCTGACTTGCATGAGCACGTCAATTCGTGGTCGTTTAAGCTTGTCTAATGGAATAAGCTCATAATGGCTGATTTTTCCTTGGGCATCGTACGCCGGTTTAGCGCCGATGAGCTTAATTACAATCGCTACCGACTCCCCTTTGGTTTTGATGGTATCCAGTCCCCAAAGCACTTGGGCAATGGTTTCGGGATACTCACCGCCGGACTCAGCCAAATGACGTTCGATAATGGTATCGGCAATTTGTGAGCCGCGTGTATTGGCAACTTCGGAAGGAATGCGCCATGGATCGATGGAATGAATGTTTCGACCGGTTGGAAGAATATTCAACCCATCACGAATAAGGTCGCCACCCGGCCCTGCCGGCAAATATTGACCTTGCAAGGTATTGATGAGCGAATCCATTTCGCCGGTGTTGTTTTTCATGGAGCGAACCATTTCGCGTCCGGTGTGCAAACTATCATCCAAATGTTTGGCCATATCTTCGGAAATCGTGACCTGATCGGTAAGTTTGTTGAAGATTTCGCGCGGGTGTTTTCGATCAAAAATACAGGCCTCAACAAAAGTTTTGCAGGCGTCATCAACTTTTTCACGCAATACCATAGCGCTTTGATCGCCCTGACGAGCAGTAGCCGCTAATTCGGTATAACCCTGATACTTAGCGCCCTCTTCAAGTGATTTAAGGAAAATCGATGGCAGAGAATGGCCGTTTCCTCTTAATTTTAGTGTTTCAACAACAGTCGTGATCTGTTCTTCAACCGGAACCGTGTTGCCGAAAACATGCATTTCGCTGCTGATCAGGCGATTTTCCAGATCCATCAAGTACATGTAAAGACGGCTTAAATAGTCGGCAAAGGATTCTCCGTCAATTCTTGGGCAATCGTCATTAAGATTAAGCTGGGCAACTTTTTCGGTAATGGCTTCTTCGATTTCCGGATTTGAAGTTTCAGCCTCGCCCAAGCCCCGCTCACGATAATCGTTGATCATATCTTTTAGCGCGGGCAGCTCTTTATACAAGCCAGCGCGTGAAAGTGGCGGGACGGCATGTGAGATCATGGTGGCATACCCGCGTCGTTTGGCAATATTGGCTTCGCTGGGGTTATTGACCGGATAGAGGTAAACATGCGGCGTTTCTCCAAGCAACGCATCCGGCCAGCACTCTGAAGTGAGTCCGAGCTGCAGACCTGGCATCCATTCTACCGTTCCATGCATACCCATGTGGATAGTGCAATCAGCCTGGAATTTTCGGCTGATCCAACGATAGAAGGCCATGTATTGATGGTGAGGGCAGTTCTCTTTATCGAAAAGGAGTCGCATTGGATCGCCCTGAACGCCAAGCCGCGGTTGAACGCCGATATAAACATTGCCGAAAGTGATCCCGCCGATATAGACTTTGTCTTCAGCAGCCGGAGCAATATCACCCGGGAACGATTCCCATCGGGTATTGATTAATTCACGTTCGTTATCGGATGTCAGCAACTCAAAATCTTCTTTACTAACACAAATCGCATCCGAGGAGTTGTATTGTGTTTGAAAGTCTGTGGCCTGATTCAACATATTATAAAGGTCTTCGGATGTTTCAGGCAAATTTCCCACGTAATAACCTTCCGACTTCAACTTGCGAAGGATTTCCAACAAGCTTTTTGGAACATCAAGCAAAGCGGCGCTGGCTTTACGTCCCAATCCCGGCGGGTAATCATAAACCACAAAGGCTAATTTTTTCTCGCTATTTGCTTTGCGGCGCAAGTTTGTCCAACCTTTGGCAAGCGTTGCCAAACGATTCAAACGATCAGGAACACTGGTGATCCGTCCATTATGCCCGGCGCCTAAAACCAGCGGGCAAATAGCGCCATCCATTTCAGGCATGGAATAAAGCATTGCCGATTGAAGCGGCGTAACGCCATGTTGTTTCCAAGACTCCATATCCTGAATAAACAACGGTTGAGCTACAATGTAGGGGACATCCAAAGCGCTCAGAATTTCATCACGAGCTTCAGCAGATGTACCTGGCGTGGTTGATCCTGCCGGACCGCCGATCAAGCCAAATCCCATCATATTGATGAGCAAGTCAAGTTTTTCTTTGGTAAACCAATCGCGAACAACCACGTGGCCTTCAACACCCATTACAAAAACCGGTAAAACATAAAGCCCGGCATTTTCTAAAGCGTGTATGGTATTATCTATATATGCTTTTTCCTGCAGGAGGTGTTTTCTGAAGAAAAGCAACCCGATATGAGGCGCGGTCTTCGGATTGTTTTTAGCAGATGTTAAACGCTTTTTTTGCCATTTGTTATAATGAGCAGCATCTGCAAAATAATCTTCAGCGTCGGGATGGTAGAATCCCATGGTTGGAACTTCTTCAACAGATTTTACTTTAACATTGACTTCAAAGTATTCTTTGAGGATTAAGCGGAACATATTGGTGAGGTTCTCGGCTGTCGGATGAAGCCAATACGAATACACCAGCATCCAGTTTTTGAAGTCTTTTGCCTTTTTTGGGATTAAAGGCAACATGGTGCGCATAATCTTCAGCAGCTTCACATACCCGTAAAGGGCATCTTCATCGCGGCCTTTAACGAGCAGCTTGGCAACTTTTTTAACGATATCCGGCATCCCACCGCCTTCAGCATTGGGATTGTAGGTTCCGACTTTAGTCATGCCCATAACTTCAGGCATCGACTCGTAAGAGAAAATGGTTTTAATTTTCGATTTATTTACACACTCCTGAAGCCAGTCGGACTGGTGTTTGAATTGAATGAGCGTTAAAAATAAACAATCCGCTTTTTCTAGGGCTTTTGCCAAGTCCTGGTTTTGTTGCTCCAAATCCAAATCGGACCATTCTTCAAGTTCAGCCACATCTGATAAGCTTTGTCTGACATCTTGCCAAACCCTTCTGTTGTATTGATCCATACCCAGTATGGCTACAATTCTTTTCTTGTCGTTCATCCGTTTGTGTCTCCTTTAGCGCTGAAGGTGTTTTTTAGTTAAACCGTTTTCTCTATGTGAAACCCTTATAAATATTAGGGTATTGGTTATGAGATTGAGAGATAAATTTGAAAATCAAAATTAGGTTTCGTGATAGATTTTATGCTTATGCATAGACGAAACTCTACAAATTCGGTTTAAGTTTTTAACGGCCACTTCTAATTTGTTGAATGGAAATGCCAGCATTAACTCATTATCGCTAAAAACCATGCCTGTATTGCCGCCGATATCCCCTAAAGTAAAAGCCGGCTTATCGGTTTTATAAACATAACTTGAAACCATTTCGCAGGTTGAACCACCCGCTATGCCTGAAATAAACTCACCCGTATCAAAACCATAGGAACGCAGAATTCGTTGTCCTTGGGCCGGTGTGCAAATGATAAAAACCAAATCTGGAAGTAATTCAGGCATCTTCATTTTTTCCAGGGGACCAATAATTTGCGCTTCAAACTCCCCGTCTTCAAAAGGAAGCGTGGTTTCTAAAGCGCATTTTAATCCTTCCATAGTCCCATAAATCTTACCATCCCCAATCATGAATTTTTCGGCAATCTCAATTGGCATGGTACTTCCGAAACCCGCCGCTATTGAACCTCCTCCGCAAATTTGTTGAGATTTTATGGTGTAAAACGGCTCGGCACCGTTGAACGCATCACCCCACATTGCGCACAATAAGGATTTATCTTCACCCTTTCCGGCTTGATCGCCAAAGCGTTTAATACCTTTTGGCAGATCCGATAAAGTTTTTACAAACTTAATACCAATGGGTTTTCGCTCAAGTTTTTCAATTTTACACAATGTTGATGATAACTCCTCAGGCGACATACTCAACTCAGGTGATAATTTACTCATGAACCAAAAAAGAGCAATCCTTACCCTTTTGGTGTTTCAATCTAAAATAGATTGTAAAAGTCTTTATTTAGCAAAATGTAAAAAAGCGATATCAGTAAGCATATTCCAACCCAAAGTGGAAACTACGACCAGGCGAACGATAATGCTCAAGTTCTTCATATTGAACATTGCCCACGTTTTTTATGGCTGCTGATAAAGTTATCGCATCCATAAAACTGTAATTGGCAGATGCATTCCATACAAAAAATCCACCGGGGTACTCATCTCCTTGCGGATTGGCATACATTCTGACGGTTTTGATTTTACTAACATATCTGCCGCTCACCATCAATTTTGCAATATCATCCAATAAAGTATAACCACCTCTAAAGCTGAATGAGTGTTCTGGACGGTACGATAACCAGTCTTTATCTTCTTCAGGATTCATATTCCCGCCTAACATTGTGGATCGTTCTGAAGTAAGATCTTTAGCGTTCATGTAATTATAACCGAAATTAATGAACAATTGATCCATTGGATGAATGTCAACCGATGTTTCAAAACCAATGATACGTGCCTCAGCCACATTTTTAAATTGAAAAATTACAGATGAGACATCACTGGCTAAAGCATGGGGATTAATATTTTCAGCTTCGATTAAATCTTTGTAGAAGTTGTAATATGCAGAGATGTCTAACGAAAGGTATTTTGAGAAACTCTTAAACATACCCACTTCCACGCTGGTCATGCGTTCAGCTTTGATCTCCGTATTTGGAATGCCTCTGAAAAATCCGGCTTCGGTAACAAAGCGCTCTGCAAGCGTAGGCGCTCTCATACTTTGGCCAAACGATGCACGGAAAGAAGTTTCTGGATTAAGCAGATAGGTTATAGCAGCCCTTGGGCTAAACTGCCATAATGTTTGGTATTTAATACTTCCAGTTTTAGAAGAATAAATGGGTTGAAATGTTATAGGATCTACGCCAATTGCATCCAAGTAATTCGTATAAGTAACTTCTGATCGATCAATATGATCCAAATCAAAACGAGCGCCGAAGCTTAAGCGGATTTGTTCATTGAGTTTAAAATCGTCTTGAGCAAATATACCAAAAGCTTGTGCGGTATTGTCGTAATACATGGTTGATTTTACATCATCGTATTGTACATCAAAGCCTGTGGTTAAACGATGCCCTTTGGAGAACCAGTTAAACTGCATACCAACTCCATATCGGCGTGCATCAGAATCATTATATGTGGAAGGATCATCCGGATCATAAACCCCACGTTTACCGGCTGAGTATTGTTGATAATTCCCAATCACGTTATCCTGACCATCATATAAATTAAATGCCTCATCAAATTCAGGATAATATTTTATTACAAATGAAGATCGGTTGAAAAATGCACGGCTTTCCAAACTCGAGGTATTGCTTATTGTCCATACATGCTTCAAGCCAACCATTTGCATGGAATTGTCTTTGATATCATCATATTGGTAGTTACCGGGAACAGGGTCTGCAAGAGCATTGTATTCGTTACGCCATGGGTATGGGATACCTCCTGTCACATAGGTTAAAATTCCCGATAACTGTAAGAATTGAGTTCCGGATAATGAATAGCGAGCTTTTACCTTAATATCATTACTTTCCATTTGTGCGGATTGTCGGTACCCATCATCTTCAGAATGAGAGTAAAAAACATTATAATTGAGATTGCCAATGACGTTACTGTGAGATATGTTGGCACTGTAAAAATAAGGTGTTTTATCGCCGGGATACACTTCAGTATTTACTTCATCACTTGGCGGGGTATCGTAAAAACCATTTGAAAACTTTGCTTTAAATGTAAATTCATTAGGCAAAGCAGCGACAGCTTGAATAACTCCGCCCATAGCTCCAGCGCCATATAATGCTGAAGATGAGCCTTTTACCACTTCAATTCTCTCAACAGCGTCCATTGATACCATAGACCAGTAAATAGAACCGGCATCAGGCGCATTTAACGGGTAGCCGTCATACAATAACAAAACGCGTGTTCCTAATCCACCACCCGAGAATGTGTTGGATCCTCTAATTTGGACTGAACTTGTACCATATCCGCCAGATCTTACCAGATCAACTCCGGGTACACTTTCCAAAACCTGATCTAATTGTTTGATAGGTTCAGCGTCAATGGTTTTCATGGATAAAATACTCGTGGTAATCGGAACTTCTGCTCTTTTCTGTTCATACCTGGAAGCCGATATTACAACTTCTGAGCCCATGATACTACCCTGGATCAAAGAAACATTAATAGCTTGAGAGTTATTCGGATCAACTTTAACAGTTTTTGTGACGTTTTTGTAGCCAATAGCAGAGATACGAACCTTATGTTTACCAACCGGAACATTTTTTATGATAAACTCTCCATCTATGCCTGAAACTGCTCCAAGGGTCGTTTCTTGTATGATAATCGTTGCCCCTGGAAGAGACTCGTTCGTTTTAGCATCTTTAACAATGCCTTTAATTACGGATTTCTCTTTATCGGATGATCCTAAGAGAGTTGAGGGAATGCTTAATATCATTAAAACCAATATGGTGTAATATCTTTTCATATCCTGCTCCACAATTTTTCTGGCTGTTACCAAATTATTTTTGGGGCAGAAATGCTCTGCCCCAAAGTGCGATTAAAACTTATGGTAAGGTTACATCTGCGTGCCAAAACAACATCGGATTGGCACCATCTAAAGTAAATGACTTTTTATCCTGGTTTGAGATATAAGTATCTAATGGTGGGTCATTTGGATAAGAAAATGCCCCAGTTGGCTCAAAAATATCAACCAACAATAATTTGTAATCACCAAATGAAACACCCGGTTGTGGGCCAAAGGAAAAACCAGTGCTATCAACAAAAGCTATCATATTAACACCAGGTTCTGTAGGTGCTGAGATCATTTGATAGATACTAGGCGCTGCTTCTGGATCAAATGGGTTAGCTGTAAATCTTGCAATTACGCTATCTTTGTTATCCAAGTGCTTGTAGCCTACAAGTCCTATAAATTTTCCGCCTGTTGGCCATTTCGATACATTATCTACGGTTAAGGTTCCACAAATTGTACCGGCATTTGTAGTATCAGGATTTGAGCTTCGTTTAATAGCATGTGCCATATTAATACCTGCAGCGACATCACAGATCATGTCAACATTTTCAACAGCGCCACCGCTCACGGTAACAGGAGTGCCAAAATTCCATTTTGTTGGATCGCCCCAATGGCCAATACCAACAGTTTTTCTAAATCCATTAGGATCAAGAATATTTTCGTAGGTTGGTGCAATTAAGTATGTGCCATCAGCTATACCTTCGAATTTATAATTCCATTTTCCATTGGTTAAACCTGAAAACTCTATACCGGTACCATGACCTAATGCTGGCAGACCATCAACCGGGCCACCTGTCGCCATACCGTCAGGATTTGCTGGCATTAAAGCTATTCGGAAATATCCCGGAATTGAGTCACTTGTTGATGAGCTATGAGGCCAATGAGCAGAGTCAATAGGTGCGCCATTATATGTAAATGTTAAAGTGCCGCTGATAGAATTTGTTTTATCCCCGGAGTCACCCCCATTGTCATCATCATCACATGCGGTCATATTGAAAGCAAACAGAACCACAAACAAAGCCATTAGTTGGCGAAGCATTATGCTTTTTAATTTTTTTGTGTTCATAGTTAAACGGTGTTTTTAGGTTTGTAAAGAATTGCGTTCAAATTAGAATGCAATGCATCGTATAAAAAAATTGATTTGGCCAGTGGCCATGAAAAGAACATGAGTTCATAATAATTTTTGAAAACAATAAGAAAACAGAATGGGAGAGTAGTTTAAATCAGTAAAGGGGCGGAAATTTGAGACAAGTTAAAAGCTGTATGATTATTACAATCAGAAGGTAGTAAAACAGAGCGTTGAACGATAAATTTAGAAAATAAGGGCTTTGCGTGAAGTATGTGGGAAGAGTTGAAAGCTGATTTTTTTACCGAAACATTTTTGTGAGAAACCTCCGAGAATTGCTCATAAAATGAAAAAGATAATGCTTTTGGCGATTGCTTTGAAACTAATATCCTTACCGGATCGTTTTTAGAGTAGTTCTTTGCAAACGTTGAGCTTTTTATGAATCCATGCCCTCCGGATACGGAGAAGATTAAAAATAAATAAACCTCAACGAGACGCCAAAATTTCTTTGTTATCGAGCTTATGTTTTGTTCAATAAGCATTCTACATCGATAAGTTAAATCACTTCGTTGTATTTAATTCCTTTATCAAGTACAAGTATATAATTACAGGCAGAATAAGTGCTAAAATATAGTTATTAACTTTTCATTAAAAACGTATTTAATCATATCCACCCAACCCGATTAAATTATATAAGCCATTTTTCGGAAACAACATATATCAAATATCGGCCAGAACGTCTTGAAGATGACCGTGCTTTAGAAAAAGATTTCCAGTCTTCTATTTGTATGATTTGCAAATTGCATGTGATTTAAATAACGCCTAATGCTTTACCGCTTTTTTCAAATTCGGTGACAATTTTATCCAAATGCCAATCTTCATGCGTGCTCATATAGCTTGTTCTAAGCATTTCATAGCCAGGCATAACACCTGGACGAACAAACGCATTGACAAAAACTCCGGCGTCATACAACTTTCTCCAAAAAACCAGCGTTTTTTCCTGATCGCCAATAATCACAGAAACAATGGCTGTTTTTGAGTCCATTAATTTAAATCCGAGAGATTTAAGACCTTGACGAACCCGATCGGCGTTTTGAAGCAATTTTGTAATACGTTCAGGTTCCAGTTGCATGATTTCAAGCGCTTTCAAGGCTGAAGCAACACTAGCCGGCGTTGGCGAAGCGCTAAAAATCAAAGCCGGTGCATGGTGTTTAAGATAATTGATAACCGAACGTTTTCCGGCAACAAATCCGCCAAGAGAAGCAAATGTTTTTGAAAATGTGCCCATGGTAAGATCGATCTCATTGACCAAATCAAATTCGGAAGCCGTGCCACGGCCATATTTGCCAATAACACCAACAGAGTGAGCGTCATCAACTAAAATTCGTGCGTTATATTTTTTGGCGAGTCTGTTGAGTTCGGGCAGATCAACAATTTCACCTGAAACTGAAAAAACGCCGTCGGTAGCAATCAATTTTGCCGCGTCGTATGGGATTTTTTGCAGAACACGTTCCAAATCGGCCATGTCATTATGGCGATAACGCTCCAGGTTTGCCATGCCGCCTTTCGACATCAAACTTGCGACCACAAGACAAGCGTGGTTATCGCGATCACTGATGATGTATTCACCACGTTGGACAAGTGTTGGAATAACGCCTTGTCCGGTTTGATATCCGGTACTGAAAAGTAAAACGTCTTCCGTGCCAAAAAACTTGGCAAGTTTTTCTTCCAATTCAATATGTAAATCTACGGTACCTGTTAAATATCTGGAACCCGAACAGCTTGTTCCATACTGGTTAATTGCGTCTATAGCGGCTTGTTTTACTCGAGGGTCGCCTGTCAATCCAAGATAATTGTTTGAACCGGCCATAATAACTTCGTGGCCTTCAATAGAAACTACCGGGCCTTCATTTTCTTCAACCGGTCTGAAATAAGGATAAACGCCTTGTTTCTTTACTTCGTCGGCTGTTGTAAAATCGTAACACTTTTGGAATAGATCCTTTGGTTTAGGGATAGTATCATTAGAGGACTGTGCAATCTCTAGCGCATCGTTTTTTTCGGTCGTGCTCATATTTTCTGGTTCTTACTGTTTTTAAAATTCATTTTGAGCATAAATTTCAAAGATACATTATTCTGTTTTGTTTCAAAACCACTTTACCCTGAATATTGCAGATTTTAATCCCACGCCCTTTTTTGGTTGACTTTTTTTTCAGATGTAATGTATCTGATTTCAAAGAGTTAGCTGTAATATTGTAATCGGTTCATATTTTTAGTGAGTTAACTAAAAATAGTTATATCTTTAGGCATTTTCATTTGACATCAAAAACTTGTAAGATTTTATTTCAATTCTAATAGAAAAAAACCATAAACATGTCAGATACCGCATTAATAACCGGGGCAACCGGATTTATCGGAAGCTGGTTAGCTGAAACCTTAATAGAGAAAGGTTATAAAGTAATTGCCCTTATCCGGCAGACGAGTAATAAAGCAAATTTAAACCATTTAAATGTAGAGTACAGGGTTGCTGATTTTAAGGACATTAATTCGCTAAAAAAAGCTGTTGAAGGCGTTGATTACGTGTATCATGTCGCTGGTGTTACAAAATCCAAAACCGAGTTGGGATATATTGATGGCAATGTTCGTGCTACGGAGAATTTGCTGAAGGCAACTTATGAAGCAAATTTGGGTATCAAACGTTTTTTGCATGTTTCCTCTTTGGCAGCAGTTGGGCCGGCTAGCTCGGCAGACAAACCTGTGGATGAAAAAACAACGGCCAAACCGGTTACCATGTATGGCAGTTCCAAAAATATTTCGGAGCAAGCTTGTCAACGCTTCATTTATGTACCTACTGCCAAAGTAACAACCAAACTTCCGGTTACAATCGTCAGGCCGCCGGCTGTTTACGGACCCCGGGATAAAGATATCCTGGAATTTTTTATCACGGTTAATAAAGGTATTATGCCGATTGTTGGTAGCGGTAATAAGCTGATCAGCTTAATTCATGTGAAAGATTTAGTGGATGGTATTATTGCGGCAGCCGAATCAGGAGAAAGTAAAGGGCAAACCTACTTTATTTCTTCAGAAAAATTCTATACTTGGCAGGAAATTGGCGAGATCACCAAGAATGCACTTGGGAAAAAATCGGTGTTTAAACTGACTATTCCGCATTTTGTGGTATCCATTGTGGCAGCGCTATCGGAAATGTCTAATAAATCCAGCCCCACTCCGCCTCCGCTTAATCGTGAGAAGGTCAAAGATATTGTTCAGGATTATTGGATATGTACGGCTGAAAAAGCCCGAAATGAACTTGGGTTTAAAGAAAAGATCGGTATAGAAGAAGGTATTCAAGAAACTGTTAGCTGGTACAAAGAAAAGGGCTGGTTAAAATAATACTGCTTGGCTTCCTTGTCCTGAAACAAGGAAGCCGAATTTATAGGATTAGTCTAAAGAAGCGTCTGTTACAAAATCTAACGATGCGGAGTTAATGCAGTACCTTAATCCGGTGGGATTAGGGCCATCTTCAAAGACATGACCAAGGTGTGAGCCACAATTGTTGCAAGTTACTTCAACACGTTTCATGCCATGGCTGTAATCCATTTCTTCATGAACATTTTTTTCATCGTATGGCTTATAAAAGCTTGGCCAGCCTGTGCCAGAATTAAATTTTGTCTTCGAAGAAAACAGTTCATGACCGCAAACCACACATGTGTATGTACCGGTTTCTTTGTGATCAAGAAATTTTCCGGTAAATGGTCGCTCTGTACCTTTGTTTTGAGTGACTTGAAATTGTAGCGGCGTAAGCTTTTCCTTAAGCGCGTCTTTAGTTAAATGATCATTGCTTGGCATTGTTCCGGATGTTATGGATTGTTGAATGAAAGAGCCACTTGATTTTAAATTGGGATTTGATGTCTTATTTGTCGCACTGTTCTCTGTTTGTAATTGATTACTTGAACATGCTCCGGTTAGTATGATGATTAGAAAAACAAAACCAATTCGTTTTAATGCGTTCATAATTTCAATATTTAATTAACTAACATAGTCATGAATACCCACATAATTAGTTTGCATAAACACAACATTTACATGATGAATAAAATTCGATTCTTTTTTTATGTTCTGATTTTTACATTGCCGCTGTCAACCAATGCATTTGGGGATACGCTCTCGTATAGATCGCAGGATATTATCATAACCGCAAACAGAGTGGCATTGGGTTTGTCCGAAGTTGGGCGAAGCGTAGAGGTGATTACCAGCGAAGAATTAAATCAGCTTCCGGTGCAACATGTTCAGGATATCCTAAAATATGTTGAAGGCGTTCAGCTTAATCGACGAGGCCCATTAGGCGCACAAGCCGATGTAAGCATCCGAGGTGGTTCGTTCGAACAAACCTTAATTATGATCGACGGAAACAAAGTTTCGGATCCTCAAACCGGCCATCATAACCTGGATATTCCATTAACCATCAATGATATTGAGCAGATAGAAATTTTAAGGGGCGTCGGTTCCAGGGTTTATGGCCCGAATGCATTTGGCGGTATTATAAATGTGATCACCAAAAGAACATCGAAACAAGCTGTTACCGGAACAATAGCCGGCGGTGAGCATGGTTATTTTTCCGGTGGCGTTTCTATGGCAGCGCCGGCATTAGGAGCGGATCACAGGTTGTCGTTATCGCGCCAGTCTTCGGATGGTTATCGCGCCAACACCGATTTTCAGAACACCGTCTTTTCATATTCCATACATAATGCTTTTGAGAAAGGCAACTATTCACTCCAATTTGGTTATCTGGATAAAGAATTTGGCGCTAATCAATATTACTCTGCATCATTTCCTGACCAGTGGGAAAAAATTCTAACAACATATCTTTCGGCTGGAGGCTCGTATTTCCTGGATCAAAAATCCATATCGCATCGGTTTTCTGCCAAATTGCATTGGCGCAATAAAGACGATGAGTTTTTGTTGAAACGCCAGGACCCTGACTTTTACAGAAACACGCATACGACCAATGTTTGGGGGACTGAGTTAAGCTGGGATGCAACCTATGGAAACCATAAAACCGCGTTGGTTTTGGATTTAGGCTTGGAAGATATTGAAAGCAGCAATTTAGGAAATCGGCTCAGGCGGCACGCCGGATTCATTGCCGAACAGCATATTCGTTTATTTGATCGATTAAACGTTGTGCCTGGCCTATCGCTCTACATGTATTCGGATTGGGAGCCTGAAGTTCAACCGGCAATAGATGTATTGCTGCAAGCTGCGGAAAAGTTACAGGTTTTCGGTTCTGTTGGCAGAGCATTTCGAGTGCCAACATACACGGAACTTTATTATCAAGATAGGGTTAATCAGGCAAACGAAGATTTAAAACCGGAAGAAGCATGGGCTTACGAAATTGGGGGTCGCTATCACGAAAAAAACTGGCAAGTATCGACAAGCGTGTTCTATAGAGATGGGCGCAATTTGATTGATTGGGTGAAATTGACTGATAGTGATATGTGGCAGGCCCAAAATGTTTCCAATGTCCATACTTTTGGGCTTGAAGCGGATGTTTCCATGTCTACCCGAATGTTATTTAAAAAATGGATATCCAGCATTGGACTTTCTTATGCATTTATTAATTCGGGGCGAGACCTTAAAGGCTTACAATCCCGATATGTGTTTCAATATATGAAACACCAAATACACCTGAAGGTGGCGCAAGAGTGGTTTGGAAGACTTAATCAGCTTTGGGCAATTAGATACCAGGAGCCAAAGGGTAATGATAGCTTTATGGTATTGGATACCAAACTATCGTATCCCGTTCAGATCGGGCAAATCCAAACAACAATTTTTGCTGAAATCAGCAATGTTTTTAATACAAGTTACATTGAAGTCAGCCCGATACCTATGCCTGGCCGATGGATCATTCTTGGCATAAAACCATCTTTTTAGGCCAAAAATTAACTGACCGAGGGTTGGACTTCAGGATAATTGGCGTGTTTATCTTCAATGGCTGTAATAGGGGCATCTCCCCATACACGTTCCAAATTGTAAAACTGTCGTGCGTCTTTTAAGAAAATGTGGACAATAACATTAAAGTAGTCCAAAAGTATCCAATTGGCGTTGTCAAGTCCCTCAACATGGCAGGGTTTTTCACCAAGCTCGCGAAGCTCGTCCAATATGAAGTCGGTTATGGCTTTGGCATGTTTATCGGAATCGGCTGTGCAAACCACGAAATAGTCGGCCATATCTGCAAGCCCGATCAGATTCATGATAGTAACATCGGATGCTTTTTTAGAAACGGCAAGATGGGCGGCTTCTCGAGCAAGCGCTTCCGACTCTTGGTGTTGTTGTTTTGATGCGGAATTGTGTAATAAAGTGGAGCTTGAGGGTAATTGTTGAATAGTTTTCTTTTGTTTAAGAAGGGTTAAGGTATTTCCCATTGAGTGTTGTTTAATTGTGTTATAAAATTAGTCAAGTTAATGTTAACGAAATATGGCCTTGAGTAATGTTAGTATAGCAAATTCTAGTTGTAATATATTCAATACAACAGAGTTTTACTTAAAATAATTTTTAAGAAATGGTTGTTTTTTCGCTGCTTTCGCTTCAAACTCCTTTAAATATAAGGGTGTAGAACGTGATAAATCGGCAGTGGATTGCTCATTGAACAGGCGCTGGTCCGGCTCAAACAGCGAAGAGGCATCAAAAAAATCGGCTTCAAGCCATTCAATGTTTGAAGCTTTGGCCATATGTTTTTCAAAGTATTTGCTGAGTTTTCGTCCTACAACACAGCATTGAGTTTCCAAAGCGCTAAGATCGTTCAGCAAATCACTATCCTTTTTATAATCGTAATCCAGCCTGAAAAACGATTGGTTTGATTGCCGATTTGCGCGCCCACAATAAAATTCATTGGCTTTTGAGTAAATAATAGGAACAATGATTTCGGCAGATGTGTGAGCTTTAGCAGAATAAAACATGGCGTCTAATGTTGGAATTAAAACCAAAGGCACATCGTGAGCCATGGCCAAACCTTTCGCAATCGACATGCCAACCCTAAGCGCTGTAAACGACCCCGGACCTGAGGAAAGAAAAATTGCATCCAAACGGCTTGGCTCAACTGAGCTTGTTTTAAAAAGCGTTTGAATAAGAGGTAAAAGGCGTTGAGCCGCATTTTTCCAGCCGCTATCGTGTTCTATATGTGTTGTTTGGGAAGTTTTTAAAGCAACACTGGTTATCGCATGGGTACATTCAATGGCAAAGTAGTTCATACTGAAAACAACATTTCATGCCGTATAACTAGCATATTGAAGCATTAAACCCGAAATTTTTTTAAGAGGGATTTGATATCTTCATCGGAAAGATCGTTGGAAAATTCCGATATAAATTGATCAATAATGGTTTTCATTGAATCTCTTAATTTGCGAAAACTTTGTTTGCTTCTCCCCGATACATCCCGAAATCCCCAATGGTCCGTGATTTTATGTTCGTAAAGCCAGCTCGGGCAATCCTGGTAAGCTGTAGAGCCTAAAGTTATCACTATATCAATGGGCGAATATTTAAAATCATCAACCGAATTAACCGTATGATTTACAATATCCAAACCAATTTCTTTCATAACGCCAATCGTGTACTTATCTATAAAAGGAGCCGGCCTTATGCCCGCACTAAACGCCATTAGGCCATTGTTCTTTTGATTAACCAAAGCCTCGGCTATTTGACTTCTAATGGCATTTGCGGTACAGATAAATAGAATATTTTTTTTTCTTGAATGAGTCATTAAAGAACAAGTGAAGTTAAATGGCAACATGGATGAGAAGACGAAACAGAAAAAACACAAACATGATTACGGTGAAAACAAGAATAATTCTATCGAGATGTTTGATCAAAAACGGCGTAACTTTAGGCCCTAAGATATGAATCAGGATACCAACCGGTAAAAACCGTATGGCTCTCCCAATAAAAGCAGCCATGGCAAACGTTAAAACAGGAATAGTATGATTTGCACCCGCAAGCATTGTATACATGACGTACGGTATGGGTGTAAAACCCGATGTAAATAAAATTTCAATACTACCGGTTTTGTAGGATGTTAAAAGTTGATTGGCTTCATTTTGCAAACCAAATTGAGCGACAAGCGTAGCGCCTACGGTTTGAAACGCATAAAACCCAATAAAATAACCAACGATGCCTCCGAAAGCCATACCCATTATTAAGGCAAAGCTAAATCCCAAAGCACGGCTTGGTTTAAAAGCCCCCATGGAAATTAAAACTTCATCTGAAGGAAGCGGGCAAAGTGTGGCTTCGGTTACGCCCATAAAAAACATGATTACAAAGCTTAGTGGCTTATTAGCCGTATTTGAGGCTAAATCCAATAATTTTTGTTTGAAGCGCGATTTTTTTCCATTCGATGAATAAAGATCGGAATAATTGTAAGAGGGAGAATTCACTCTTTCCAACCCTCCTTCCCGATCAACGGTACAAATGCGAACATATTCGCAGAGGATTCATAGATTGTATTGCCTTGACGATGGTAGATCATCATTCGCTGTTTTTCTGAATTTCCAATCGGTATAATTAAGCGGCCATTTTCATTGAGCTGTTCAAGAAGCGATTTAGGTACATCCGGCGAACCGGCAGTTACGATGATAGCATCGTATGGCGCCATTTCATGCCAGCCCAATGTTCCATCTCCCAAACGTAGCGCAATATTCAGGCCAAGTTCTTTAAAAATCTTTTCCGATTTTTTATAAAGCATCTCAATTCTTTCTATTGTAAATACTTTATACTTTAAGTAGTTCAAAATTGCAGCCTGATAACCCGATCCGGTTCCCACTTCCAATATCTTACCTGTGTGATAATGAGAAACAATGATGGACGTCATATAAGCAACCGTATAAGGTTGCGATATAGTTTGACTGCTGCCAATCGGGAAAGGGCTATCGTCGTAAGCACAATCCCAAAACATAGAATCTACAAATAAATGCCGTTTGACATTAAGAAACGCATCAAGCACTTTTGGATCGGAAATTCCATACTCCTGTAGCTTTTCTACCATCATTTGCCGCCGGGGCCGGTATTTGTAATCTTGATCTTGGATAGTGTTGATACGTTTAAAAAGTTAGTGACGACCAAAGAAAATAATAAAAAAAAAGGTTTCACCGAATTTGAGGCATTATGCCCTGATCAACATAAATAAAAACAAAAAACTAGTAATAAGTATTTTAAATCTTACCCCATTCTTAGGTCGAAGTCTCAAATTATAGCTGTCTGATAATTAAAATGGATAGCACGATGCCATATCAACAATCTGAGAATAAAACCTGTTGGAGAAAAGATGTGTAGAAAACGATCAGTAACATTAATCACAAACAAAAACGCTGTCAACAATCTAATATTTGGACAACTTTTTCATGCAAATAATCCGGAGTTTAAGTTTAACACCGAATCTTGGGAAACATATCTCACAAAATACAAAACGCTAAAAACGCAAGTTTTGCTATTTGATGTCACATGCAAAGAAAAACTGAATCGCGCATTACAAAAGATATTTAATGACATATCTCAAACTTCAGTTGTGATATTGCTGGCTGAAAAATCTCAGGAGGAATTTTGCGTAGAAGCTTTGAAGAACGGGATTCAGGACTACTTTTTTATTAATGAAATCACAGACTGTTCATTTACACGATTGCTTTTAAACGCCATTCGCCGTCAGAAAGCCAAAGAGCGCGTTCATAATTCAAGAACGAAAACGGAAATTCAATCCAAACTACTCTCGTTTCTTGAAAAAGAACATCTGGGTACGGTGGTGCATGACAACCTGGGAAAAGTATGGTATGCAAATGCAGCGGCAACCTCAATTTTGGGGTTAAACAACTCAGAAATGAAAAAAGTCCCATTTTTATATCATCAAAAAGAGTCTAATGGTTCCGAATATGCAATTACCCGTCCCGATGGAGAAGAGCGTTTTATTTGGGTAAATACTAACGATTTTGAATGGAATGGAAAAAAAGGATGCCTTTCAACAATTTATGATACCACTGAATCGCACCGGGTTAAATCGGAAAAACAGCATTTAACCAAGCAGCTTTTTCGCGCCCAAAAAATGGAAGCTATCGGTATGCTTGCCGGCGGCATTGCACACGACTTTAATAACATCATGAGTATAACCATGATGGCCAGTTCAAACGCATCAACTGTTGTAAAAGATCCGAAGTTATTGCGCGATCTTCAAATTATCCAGGAAGCCGCTGAGCGAGGGACATCCATAACAAGACAGTTGTTGGCGTTTTCTCGCACCAATGAAATGATGAAAATGCCGGTAAGTATATCCGATGTGGTAAAACAACTTTACAAAATGTTAAGTCATTCGCTACCAAAAGATATTGAATTGGATGTTGATTTTTGTAATGATGATTATGTGATGGCTGATAGCGGTCAGTTGTATCAGGTACTCTTGAACATGGCCGTGAATGCAAAAGATGCGATGCCAAATGGCGGCCATTTAGCCATAAAGGTTTTCTCGCCCGAAACAGACGACAAACAAGAGAGCGTTTGTGTAAGTATAGCCGATACCGGTAGTGGAATTCCTGAAGATATTCAAGATCACATATTTGAAGCGTTTTACAGCACAAAAAGTATTGATAAAGGAACCGGGCTCGGGCTATCAATCGCCAAGCAAATTATCGATGAGCACGATGGTCAGATTTATTTGAAAAGTAAGACCGGATCAGGAACAACATTTACCATTGTGTTGCCAAAAATCAAATCTAAAAAAATTAAACCCATAGAACCTAAATTCGATATTCACGTTGGTAACAATGAACGCATTTTACTGGTTGAAGATGAGCACTCGCTTCGAAGCATTTTAAATAAAGCGTTGAGTGAATTCGGGTATGATGTTTATGTGGCAGAAAACGGACAGGAGGGGTATGATCTTTTCAAAAAATATGCGGACACCATAGATTTAGTCATCACCGATTTTGGAATGCCAAAAATGAACGGACAGGCGCTGCATAAAAAACTCAAACTAATTAATCCCGATATTAAAGTTATTATTGCAACCGGCTACCTGGAGCAAAATTTAAAAGATGAGCTTATGGAAGCGGGCGTTAGTGAATTTATCTACAAACCGTTTAACATAAAATCAATTTTGCATACCATCCACGATGTGCTTTGCGAATTCGAGTATGAAAAAACCGGTTAATGAATCTCCGGTTTCGGTTCACGAGTCATTAGCTCTAATACGGCTTGCTTGACCGGTTTATTCAGGAAAAGCATATCATAAACACTTTGGGTAATCGGCATTTCCACGCCAATCTTTTTGGATAGATGTGAAACGGCACGGGTTGTTTCAATGCCTTCGGCAACCATAACCATATCTTTGAGAATTTCATCCAATGTTTTACCCTGACCGATCATTTCGCCAACGCGACGATTTCGGCTATGTCGGCTTGAACAGGTAACCACCAAATCGCCAATACCGGCCAATCCGGAAAATGTCTGCGGATCAGCGCCGAGTTTTTTTCCGAGTCTGGTTATTTCGGCCAATCCCCTGGTTATAATGGCAGCTTTGGCGTTATCGCCATAGCCCAATCCATCGGATATGCCGGCAGCGACAGCCATAATATTTTTTACCGAACCGCCAATTTCAACCCCAATCGGATCGGTATTGACATAAACCCGAAACATTGGCGTGATAAAAATATCCTGAATTTGTTTTGCATTAGTTTCACTGGTGCATGATGCAACAACCGTTGTAGGTTGTTTTAAACTCACTTCTTCGGCATGGCTCGGCCCATATAACGTGATGATATTATCGTAAGGAATGTTAGGGAGTGCCTCGTGTATCACTTCCGACATTCGCAAACCGGTTTCAACTTCAATGCCTTTAGAAAGATTAACAATTAAGGTGTTTTCAGGGATGGGTACTTTTGAAAATTGATTCAGGCACGAGCGTATAGCTTGGGTGGGAATGGCGATTACAATCACCGAACATCCGGCGATAGTTTCGGCATGATCATAACTTACTTGTAGTGATTGAGGGAAAATTACCCCTTTAAGAAACTCTTTGTTTTCACGATCGGCTTGAAGGATTTGGGCAATTTCGGGTTGATGAGCCCACATGTTTACCTGGTAACCTTTTTCAGCCAATAAGACAGCAATGGTTGTTCCCCAGCTTCCTGCGCCAAGAACAGAAATTTTCATATATCTACGTTAAATGATCCGGTTAAAATGGGGGCATCCGGGTTAATTATTTTTACCAAAAATTGACACCCGATTTTCAGTACCTAAGCGAAGCCGCTCAATATTGGTGCGATGTTTATAAACTATGCCTAATGCAATAAGGGTTCCAATAATAATGAGATGATAATCCAGGCTATCGTGAATATGATGATTGGAACCGAATAGATTAAAATAATAATCAAGACCGTCTCCCACATTAAAAATGTATTTCCTGACAACCAAGGTGAGAGGAAAACTAAGGACGGCTATAATTGAAGACAGCGAAACATAACGAGAAATTAATAACACCGAAAAGAAAACGCCCATTACAATTAACATGGTAACCGGCGCCAAACCAAACATGATACCGGCAGCCGTGCTAACGCCTTTACCGCCACGAAAACTGGCAAACACCGTATACATGTGGCCCACAACCGCTACCACGCCGGCAAGCAATCTTAGCGCAACTCGATTCATATCCGGTAATTGATCCAATTGATTGTATTCAAAAAATGCAACCACCCAAACAACAACGGCCACGCCTTTTAGCATGTCAAAAACCGTAACAAATAAACCGGCTTTCCAGCCTAATACCCGAAAAACATTTGTGCCGCCGGCATTACCGCTTCCATGATCACGAATATCGAATCCTTTTAAAAGTTTACTAACAATAATAGCTGTCGGAATAGAACCAATTAAATAACTAACAATAAGTATAGTAATGACTGATAACATAAGCCGCTTGCTGTTGTATGAATGTAAATAATAGCCTTAAAAGCGATAACTGTCTTTTAATATAATAATTTTTAGATTTATTGATCTTTTCGGGCCAGAAAGCTTAATTTTTTCAATGTGTCGTTTAAATCGTGCTTAAGACAACACCACTTCGCCAAGTACCCTGCACGGTTCGTTAAGCGATTTAAAGTGCTGAAGCAACCGATCAACTTGAGTTTTATCAACAATGATCACTAAGCCAATACCCATATTGAACGTGCGTTTCATGTCTTCAAGCGGGACTTGGCCTTCGTTTTGAATAATTTTGAACAGCGGGGGCGTTTCCCACGATTCCCAATCAATCGTTAAACCCAGTCCCTCAGGGATGATCCGCATGGTGTTTGAAACCAAACCTCCGCCGGTTATGTGAGCCAATCCTTTAATTTCAGCCCAATCCAGCATCGGGTGGATAAGCTTTAAATACGATCGGTGAATTGTTAACAATTCCTGGCCAATGGGCAATTCCAAATCGGAAAAAGTTTCCTGAAGCCGGCCTTCAAAGATTTTTCGGGCCAATGAATACCCATTTGTATGTAATCCGGTAGAATTAAGTCCAAGTAAAACATCACCGGGGTTGATGTTTTTTCCATTGATAATTTTGTGTTTTTCCACAATGCCAACAATCGTGCCGGCAATATCAAAATCCCCTTCGCGATACAGCCCGGGCATTTCGGCAGTTTCTCCGCCAATCAATGCGCAATCATTTTCTTTGCACCCTTCAACAAGACCTAAAATCACTTGTTCAGCCTCGTTAACTAAAAGTTTTCCGGTCGCATAATAGTCGAGGAAAAACAAGGGCTTGGCGCCGCAGACCAAAATGTCGTTGGTGCAATGATTCACGAGGCAATTGCCTATGGTGTTGTATGTGTTTAAATCGGCGGCCAGTTTAAGTTTTGTGCCTACGCCATCAACACTGCTGACCAATACCGCATTTTTATAAGCTGAGAAATCAATTTCAAAAAAACCGCCAAACGAGCCAAGCTCGCTTAATACTCCCGGTGTAAAGGTTTGACGAACCACGGGTTTGATGCGTTTGACCAGTTCTTCGCCTGCGGCAATATCAACCCCAGATTGTTTATAATCCATTCATGTATATGTTTAAATCAAAAGTTACTTCGATTGCGATACGCTCACGCAAATATCTTTTCATTAAAATGACCTGTAAAGAATTCATGATGCAGGGCTGAAGCGGCTTTTTGCAGATCCGATTCGGCAACCACAAACCCAACATTGATTTCAGATGCACCTTGCGAGATCATGCGGATATTAACATTCTTCAAGGCATTGAAAATGCGCCCCGAAACGCCCGGCGAGGAGCGAAGCTTATCGCCAACAACGCACAATATCGCCACGTCGTGTTCAACATCCACTTCGGCTTTATGCTCAAGATCGTGCATGATCTGCCGAAGTCTTTGGGTATTATTGATGGTTAAGGATAGTGAAACCTCACTGGTTGAGATCATATCAACCGGCGTTTTATGATTGGCAAAAATTTGAAAGACTTCGGCTAGAAATCCATATGCGCCAAGCATTTGATTGGATTTAATGCTGACAATGCTTTGGCTGGTTTTATACGCAATGGATTTAACAAGTCCGTCATACGAAGCGCCTTCCAACAGTCCCGGATCGTTTGTTATTAATGTGCCTTCAATTTCAGGCCGTTTTGAATTCTTGACATATACCGGAACATTTTCGGTAACAGCCGGATGAATAGTGGCCGGGTGCAACACTTTGGCGCCGAAGTAAGCCAATTCAGCCGCTTCATTGAATGTAATGACTTTCAAGCGTTTGGCTTCCGGTACCAATCGGGGGTCGCAGGTTAAAACGCCATCAACATCTGTCCAAATTTGGATTTTTGTTCGCTTTAAAAGCGCACCGAAAATGGCAGCCGAATAATCCGAACCGCCACGTCCCAACGTGGTTGTTTTCCCTGAGCGGTTTCTTCCGATAAAACCTTGCGTAACCACAACGTTTCCACCTTGCAGTTCAGGGAGAACCATCCCTTGCAAGCTCTTCATGGTGAGATCCCACAACGGCTGGGCTTTACCGAAATTATCGTCGGTGATGAGCACATCGCGGGCATCCAGCCAAAATGTATCTACGCCTTGTTCTTTTAATCCGGCCGCAAGCAGATTGGTTGAAAGCAATTCGCCATAGGAATAAAAGACATCCATGGAGCGTGCGGTCAGCTCGCCAACGATATCCACGCCGTTGATGAGGGTTTTTAGGTCATCTATGTATTCTTTTATCAGCGCTTTTAAAGATGCAACGGTTTGGGGTTCTTTTAATAGATTTTCAGCAATGGTTTCATGATGCTTTTGAATCTCATCAGCCCAATGCAAGGCTTCATCACTCCGATTATCGGCGGCGGCATCGGCAATTTTCTCAAGCTTGTTGGTTATACCGGCACAAGCGCTTAATACCACCAATGGGATTTTGTGTTGTTTTTCGGTTTTAATGATGTTGATCACGTTTTGCATGGCATCGGCATTTTCAACAGATGTGCCGCCAAATTTCATTACAGCCATTGATCTTTCGGTTTTATTTTTTTTGAAACGGTTGTTTAAACCAATTTTAAAAAGATTATCTCTAAGTTAAGAGATGCTATTATAATAAATTCTATATTCGTTTTATGTTGAAATGAACAACAAAACATAAAGTTAACAAAAATTCGTTAAGCCATAATACAACGCGTAAATTAACCCGTCGATTTTTTGAACGTTTTTAACATTATAAACCATGAGATTCCCTTTAAAAAAACCATTCCTTTTTGTTGCAATTCTATGTTTGTACTTATGCCAGTTTTGGGGCTGCCAAACAACCACGGTCAGTCAGCGATATGGAAAAAAAGAGACAGAGTTTAAAGGGAAAACCATTTACGATAGATTATTCAAAGCGGCTTACGAGGAAAAAAATGTAGATATCCCAAAAACCAAAGAAGCGCTAAAACAAGCCAGCATTGCTTCGGGCGCCAGGGAAAAGTTCAAACAGGAAATCAATGCCTTTATGGGAACCAAATATAAATTTGGCGGGTCGGATCGGAACGGGGTTGATTGCTCAGGATTTGTTTTACGGGTTTATCATTCGGCGCTAAACATTAAACTCCCGCATTCGGCGGCGGCACAATCGCAACTTGGCCAGGGCGTGCCCACTTCAGGTTTGGTTTTGGGTGATTTGGTGTTTTTTAGGGCAAAGCCCAGAAAAATAACCCATGTCGGGATTTATATGGGCGAAGGACAATTTGCCCATGCCAGCACCTCTTCCGGCGTTATTCTAAGCCGGCTTGATGAATCTTACTATCAGCATCATTATGCGTTTTCAAAACGATTGATCAATTGGTGATGGTTTTCGTAATCCTTCAGCGATTTAAGAGGCGAGTTCGGATTTTTTAGAAACGGCGATTTTGCGTTTATTTTCACTTAAACGTTCAAACGAGACCGTTTGCGTGTGCCGAGGCAACAATTCGGGAAACCGGTCGGCCCATTCCAGAATGCAAATGCCATCATCATACAAATATTCCTCAATCCCAACGCCAAAAAGTTCATCCATGGATTTGATCCGATAGAGATCGAAATGATAGAGGTTGATCTCGCCATGGTTATCGCCAAATCTACCTGAGTAAGTATTGACAATAGCGAACGACGGACTGGAGACCCTGGAACCGCATTCAAAGTAATCGCAAAGCCCCCGCGTAAATTCGGTTTTTCCCGTGCCTAGTTCCCCGATCAATGCCACAATATCGCCACGTTTTAAGGTTTTGGCAAAAGTGTTTGCATGGCTGCGCGTTTCTTCGGGAGAAGCGCTGATAAATTCATTCATACGGATACAACATCAAACTTTCGGGGTTAAGGTTGCAATCGGAACCACCATTTCATCCAGTGAAATGCCCCCATGTTGGAAAGAATCGCGGTATTGATTGACGAACTTATGATAGTTTGTCGGATAAACAAAGTAGTAATCTTCTTTGGCAATGATGTAATGAATATTCAATGCATGCTTGGGTAAGCGATAACGCTCAGGATTGCGGATCATAACGGCTTGCTTGGTCTCGCATTGAAGGTTTTTGCCGAACTTAAATCTTAGATTAGTTGAAGCTTCACGATCGCCGATGACTTTTGATGGGTGCATGCAACGAATACTGCCGTGATCGGTGGTAACAACAATTGTAACATCCTGTTTGGCGAGCGCTTTGAGCATTTTAAAGAAATACGAATGCTCAAACCAGGTTTTGGTGAGCGAGCGAAAGGCATTTTCATCGGGTGAAAGCTCACGAATAACCTGAGAATCGAATCGGCTGTGCGCTAAAATATCCACGAAATTTATAACCACCGCATTAAGCTGATGATTAAGGTAAGACAGCACAGAATTTTCAAAATTTTTGCTTTCTTCGGTTGTTGTGAGCTTGCTGTATTTTATGCCATTTACCGAAAGACGCCGGCGTTTGAAAAAGTCCTTAAAGAATTCATCTTCATATTTGTTTTTGCTGTGCTCGCTTTTCTGACTTTCTGCCCATAATTTCGGATGGCGTTTTTCAATATCATCGGGAAAAAGTCCGCTGAAAATGGTGTTTCTGGCATAAGAAGTCGCCGTAGGCAAAATGCTGAAATATTGCTCATTATGAATTTGATAACAAGACTGAAGCATAGTTGCCATAATCAACCATTGATCGTAACGAAGGCAATCTACAACAAAGAAAAACACTTTTTTGCCATCCTTAAGATGCGGTACAACATGTTTATCCAGGATATCAACCGAGAGCGTTGGGCGCTCCTCAAATTCACTTTCGCACCAGGTTTCGTAATGCCGTTCAACATATTTGGAGAATTCGGCGTTGCAATCCCGTTTTTGGCCGGTCAGTGTTTCTCTTAAATCCAGGTTAGGGTGCTCATCCAATTCCAATTCCCATTTGGAAAGACGCGCATGGAGATCCATCCAGTCTTCAGGCTCCATAGGCATCATTAACTGTTGGGTGATTTTATTGAATTCGGAAATATAATCTTTGGCGGTGCTATCGTCTTTCAGAGATTCGGAATCCAGGAGCTTTTTGCATGCCAGGACGATTTGGTTCGGATTAACCGGTTTGATCAAATAATCGGAAATTTTTTTCCCAATGGCCTGATCCATCAACGATTCCTCTTCATTTTTCGTGATCATGATAACTGGCGTAGAGGGTGAAGTGGCTTTGATTTCACTCAAGGCGCCAAGTCCGCCAATGCCCGGCATCTGTTCATCTAAAAAAATGATGTCGTAACTCTCTTTTTGTGATAATGCGATGGCATCTTCGCCATTGCTGGCTGTGGTGACATCAAAACCTTTATCGGTAAGAAAAATAATATGTGATTTGAGCATATCGATTTCATCATCGGCCCAAAGAATGCGGTATCGTTTCATGAATCTAATGGAATCTGTTTTTGCTGGTTGTGGAGGTTATTACGGCATAAAATGTGTGAATGTTCCAAATGGGGGACATATGCATCTTATTTTAAAGAATTAAACGCCATGCCGGTCATTACTTTGGGATAGAAGAACGTGGACTTTTGCGGCATCACATGCCCCGATTCCGATACGGAGGTAACTTCTTCTATTTTCGTGGGGTTCATGACAAATCCCAATTGAAATTTCCCGTTCCTAACCTCTTCAATAACTTCAGTCTGATCTTTGGAATATTTTAAATGCGTTTGATTGGCCTGATCTTCAACTGAAATGCCCAAAAGCTCCGTTAAGATAGTCTGATGAAGCAGCGTCACATCCAGGGATTTAATTTCCGGTGCAATGGTTTCCGGCAACACATGGTCTATGGAATTTTTGAGATGAATGCCTAAGATGCCTTCAGGGGTTACCAGGCCATAGGCAAAGTGGTTATGCTTAGAGAGAAACGGTTTTAATTCCGATTGATGGTTTAATTGTTGAACATGGAAATGCTGCTGAAGCCTGGTTAAAAAATCAGCGTGATTAAAGTCGTTCAGGCCAAACACCAAACGATGGGTTGGGAAAATGATTAATCCTTCATCGTGCATGTTGGCCAGCATCATCATAATATAATTGTAAGGCTCTTTGCCGGTGTGATTCGGGTTTTGAGCCTGCCGCTCACGGGCATAGGTTAGCCCGGTTTCATATCGATGATGGCCATCGGCAATGTAAATGCGTTTGTCAGCTAGCGATTGGGAGATGGCTTCAACGAGCATGGGATCATCCAATTGCCACAGCTTGTTTTCAGACTGTTGATAATCCATCGCTGAAAAAAGCGGACGTGTTGAATCAATCGCATGGGAAATCAATTGATCGGCTTTTTTTTCGGGATCGGAAAATATCCCAAAAATGCAACTAAAATTTGCCTGGGTTTCCCTAAATAAGCTCAGACGATCCTTTTTAGGGCCGGATAGCGTTTTTTCATGAGGCACAACCACACCATCCGAAAACTCTTGCAATTTACACGCCACAATAAACCCTTTTCGGTTGTAGGACTTGCCTTCAGCTGTTTTAAACGTTTGATGGTACGGATAAATCGATGGTTGTGAATCCCGAATTAATATCCCGTTAGCTTGCCATGTGGAAAAACTCTCTGAAGCAGCCTGATAGGGATTTTCGTCATTGGGCAGTTCAAGCCGAACGGCATTGACATCGGATTTTTGATACAACGCATTTTGAAAATCTTTGGAAATAACATCGTAGGGCGGGCAGAGCACATCAGCCATGTCATTTACACGCTCAGGGTTGTAGCGATATCCACAAAATCCGGTGATTGAAGCCATAATTTAAAGGAATTGTTTTTTTGAAATCCAAAAATCATTGTAGTCGTCTTTGGTGACAACAGAAATTTGCATGTTTTTGCAAAGTTCCAGTATTGCCAGAAATGTTACAACATAATAAATACTATCTTGATATTCCGATACCAATTCTCTAAACGATACTTGAATTTTATGTTCAAGGCTTGAAAGTACATGATCGGATTGCTCGGAAATTGATATGGGAACCTGAGTGATTTGGTGAATTGTTTTTTTTGGCCGGTTTTCAATAACCTGTTTATAGGCATATATCAACTCAAATAAAGTTGGTTTTCGCAAGGGGTCATTGAATTCATCCAAAACAGGGGCGTCAATATCTTCTACAAAACCTCTCGGGTGCAAATGCCGCCGCCGCTCTTCCTGGTTTTGTAAATGTGCCGTCATCTCTTTAAAACGCTTATACTCCAGAAGCTTTTCAACCAATTCCATTCTTGGATCAAACTCTTCGTTTTGATCATCCTCACTACCCGATCTTGGCAGAAGCATTTTCACTTTAATGCTCATTAGTGTGGAGGCCATATAAATAAATTCGGATGCGATTTCAAGGTTGAGGGTATTTAATGTATCAAGATAGCCCATAAAGTCCTCAGTGATTTTGGAAATAGGGATATCGGAGATGTTTAGCTCATCGCGCTTAATAAAGAAAAGCAATAGATCAAGAGGGCCTTCAAAATCAGTGAGTTGAATTCGATACATGAGCCGATGAATGTGTTAAACTTCGGTATCTAAAAAAGGCTATACGCCAAAAAATTTTTTCAGCCCTTTTAAGCGATCGCGAAGCCAGTTGCCTTTTTGAGAGGCTTGTTTTTCAATAATATCAGGGACAACTTGTTTGGCAACAAAATGGACATTCTTTAAAGGCTGGGTACGATAGGAGCGGGCACGCATCATAGCCGATTGAATGGTTTTATCCAAATCTTCCACCGAGCAAGGTTTGACATGGTAACGATACACCTGGAATTCATTAATGGATTTAATCGCCAGCAATGCATCACGAACCTGGGTCAGTAAAATGATGACAATGTTGGGATATTCTTGCTTAATGGCATAAAGAAAGTCAATGCCATCTTCACTGTTTAGATTTAGATCGGTAACCATAACCGGCACTTCATGCTTGGAGAGTTGCTCAAAGGCTTCATCAACGCTTGCGCATGGCAACACTTCATACTTCTTGTTAAAAACTTTAACCATCATGTTGAGCTGCTCTTTATTAAACTCAACAATCAGCAATTTATCTTTTTGTCCCTGAAAATCGGGCATAGGCGTTTCCACCTGCTCGGTTTCGGCCTGGGTTTCCAATTCAATTTCCTGGGATTGATCGGTTGTTTCTGGAGATGAAGCCGGTTTTACCGGATACAATTGTGAAACTTTAGATGCAATTTGTGCAGCGGCGGCAACGGTTTCCCGAAGTTGTTCTACTTTCCACGGTTTGGTCAAATAACGAAACACCTCGCCAGAGTTCACCGAATTCATAATGGCATCTAAATCGGAATATCCGGTGAGTAAAATACGAATTGTACTTGGGCTTATGGTTTTAATAATTCTTAAAACTTCATGACCCAGCATGCCCGGCATCCTTTGATCGCTTAAAACAACATGGATTGTATATTTCCGAATAATTTCTATGGCTTCCTTTCCATTGGTTGCCGTATAGACATTATATTGTTTTCTGAATGTTGCTGAAAGCGATTGTAAAACCAGGGGCTCGTCATCAACGAGTAAGATGTTGATATCCGAGGTGATTTCGCCAGGCATGAACGCTCCTATTCGTTTAATGTTAATGTGGAAGCATTACTTCTCTGATGTATTACCAGTGTGGATAAATTACAATAAAATAAAAGAATATCCTTAAAAATTAATGAGTTGCGTTTTCTCAGGAATCAATTTATAACCGCTTCATCAGATACAAAGACGTTTGTTGTATCTTCTTTATCAAGCGAACGAAGTGGGATATAGATAAAAAAATCCGTACCTACTCCGATTTTGCTTTTTACACTGATTTTTCCGTTATGAGCTTCTTCAATAATTTTTCTGGAAATAGATAACCCTAGTCCGGTACCTTGACCAACTGGTTTTGTCGTGAAAAACGGATCAAAAATTTTATCAAGTATCTCTTGTGGAATCCCTTTACCGTCATCGGATATTTGTACCACAATTTGATCTTTTTCACACCATGTTTTAATGGTTAAATGGCCTTCCCCTTTTTCTTCGGTAGCATGAGCCGCATTGCTAAAAATATTTAAGAACACCTGATTAAGCTGAGCCGGAGCGCATACCGTATCGGGAATTTGAGCGTATTGCTTATGTACCGTTACATGTCGTTTCAACAAATGGTGCGCAATAATCAAAGTAGAATCCAGGCATTCATTAAGATTGGCCATCTGCTCGGCGGTTTGATCCAGGCGTGAAAAATTCTTTAGATTAACAATTAATTCCTGAATGCGATCTAATCCTTGCAATGAACTTTCAAGCATCGTTGAATTTTCTTCAAATAAACCCACTTGGTCAATTTGCTTGATTTTTTGTATGGCTTCTGGAATTGATTTTTCAAGATTATCGTAATTGCCTTTTAACAGATGATCTAAAATCATCTTAATTTTTTTATGAGCCTCGTTGAATTCTTTTTCATTCTCATCGATGATTTCAACATTATTTCTTACAAATCCAAGAGGAGTATTCATTTCATGGGCCAAACCGGCAACCATTTGACCTAATGAAGCCATTTTTTCGGATTGGATCAACTGGCTTTGCGACTCACGGATAATTTCATCCTGCTTACGTAAAGATATCGCCAACCGAACCGACATAGCAACAAATACAATGATGCTTAAGGCTAAGGCGCCAATTTGAATTAAGAGCAAATTATCGACTCGCCCAGCGGCTAGCGTACCTAGTGAAACAATAAAGCTTCGATTGTTGGATTGTATGCTTTGGTCTTTTGTAATGGCAAAATCTATGGCGTTGGAAAGCAAGTTTTCGTTAGGTAAGCCATTTGTTTTCTTATGAACAAATTCATTGACGAGGTCTTTGGCAAATCGCCATATCACGGAAATGTTCTTTATATGTTTTTTGGACGCTTCATCATTTAATTGATCAATGCTAACGGTTTGTCCATCAATCTGGATCTCGCCGCCATTATTTAAAACCACTACGGTTTGGTCAAAAAACTGTATGGCTTCTTTATATGTGTTGAATGATGTAATAACCTGATCAAGTTTCCAGGCAACCATATTCAGTTTCGCTGAAATTACCGAATCCTGATTTGAGTATCTTTTGGCTAACGCTTTAATAGTTTCAGGGTTATTTAGACTATTGATTTCGGAATAGATGTCAGGATGAGAAAAGCCAATCTCTTCCTTTAAAACTGAATATTCAACCAATGAGGTTTGCGTTGAAAGGAGATTTCTGTATGAAGTCTGCCAAAATTCCTGTTGCTTGGTTGCCAAATATATCTGGTTGGTAACTTGCTGACTACTCGTTGTAAGATTAATGTTTACGACAAAAACGGCTGCAACTAAAATCAAAAATAAAATCCCGTAAATGATCAGTTCCGAATACTTAGCAATGAGTTTTTCTTTTGACTTAGGCTTCGGCATACGACATCATCTTTTCTACTGTTAAAAAAACAAGGTTAGTTCGGGATAATATCGTTTTTGATTAAATATTTAAATAGAAACCCTGATTATTTATCATAACTTAACAAATCCTTAACAGCCTCTAGTACATCGTAATGTTTAAATTCAAACCCATGCTTTAAAAGCTCATTTGGTGCAACTCTCTGACCTTCGCCCACAACATCAGCCGCCTCGCCCAACATGGCTTGAAGCACAAATTTTGGTACAGGAAAAGCCGAGGGACGAAATAGCACTTTGCCCACAGCATCAGCAAATGTTTGCATTGTCACCGGATTTGGAGAAACGGCATTGATTGGGCCACGGATATTTTTATTGGTTAGCGGGTAAAAAAAGACTTCGGATTCGTCATCGATGTGTATCCATGAAACCCATTGTTGGCCCGATCCGATAGGACCGCCGAGAAAAAACTTAAACGGGAGAACCATTTTACCTAATGCGCCGCCTTTTGTGGAAAGTACAATTCCGGTTCTAATCAAAGCAACCCGTGTTCCGAACTCCTCGGCTTTTAGCGCTTCAGCCTCCCAATCCACACAAACCTCTGCTAAAAAATCATGACCTGCGGGAGAAGATTCATCCAGGATCGGGACATCGGGGCGTTGTTCTTGGGAGCCATAAAAACCGATAGCTGATGCTGAAATTAAAACCTCCGGTTTGTTCTTAAGTTTCTTGAGGGCGTTGACTAAATTACGCGTACCAATAATTCGGGAGTCGTAAATCAGTTTTTTGTGTTCCGACGACCACCGTTCTGCAACGGCAGCGCCAGCCAAATGAATGACCGCATCTGATCCTTCCAAAATATCCTGAACGTCAGGGTTTTCCTCAGTGGCATTCCATGCATAATACCCTTGAGCGCCAGGGTGTGATTTTTGAGTTTCGTTAGGTCTTTTTGTCAAAACATAAACTTGGTAATCTCTTGATATCAAAAGATTGAACAAATGCGTGCCAATTAAACCGGTAGCGCCGGTCATAACGATTTTTTTGCCCATGAGATCATTTTTTAGAAAATTATTTTACATCATACTAACGGTTCTGAAATGTGATTCGTTTGTTAAAAGCGTTATTAAGATTTATTTAATTAAAAATAAAATTGTTAATTCGAGGTTTTAATATGGCGAGATTGTTTGGGAATTTTGACGTTATGACTTAATTGCATTTGCAAAAAACAGTAATCTCATATGACATGTATTAAGAAATTACCTGAAAATGTTGCTAATAAAATCTCAGCCGGGGAGGTTGTCCAGCGCCCGGCTTCAGTTGTAAAAGAATTAATTGAAAACTCGATTGATGCCGGGGCCGATGAAATTACGGTTGTCATAAAAGATGCAGGCAAAGCGCTGATTCAGGTTACAGATAATGGCATTGGAATGTCTGAAGATGATGCCCTTATGAGTTTTCATCGGTTTGCGACCAGTAAAATTAAGGATGTCGATGATTTGGAACATTTAACCACGTTGGGTTTTCGTGGAGAAGCGTTGGCAAGCATTTCAAGTGTGGCTCGGGTTGAGCTTAAAACCCGGCAACAGGAAGAGAAGCTTGGCGCTCTGGTGAAACTATCAGGCGGAATGTTAGAAACTGTTGATAAAGTGCAAACCAAAGTCGGGAGCAGTTTCAGCGTTCGTAATCTTTTTTACAATGTACCGGCACGCAGAAAGTTTTTAAAAACGAACACTACAGAATTCAAACATATTTTTGAAACCGTTCAAGCGCAAGTTCTTTTAAATACGGATATCCGATGGAAGTTGATCAGCAACGACAATGAAGTTTTTCGAATAGGATCCGAAACCATTGAGCAGCGAATGAATCTTTTTTTCGGTCAGTCATTTTCAGAAAGCGTTTTTAAAGTTGATGAAGAAAACGATTTTATGAAAATTCGTGGATTTCTTGGAAAACCTGCAATGATGAAACGTACAAAGAACGATCAGCTCTTGTTTATCAACAACCGGATTACACAAAATCGCATGGTGTCGCATGCTGTAATGCAAGCTTATGGCGAGTTGCTTGGCGAAAGAGAATATCCCTTTTTTTTAATCTATTTGGATATAGACCCCAAGTTTATAGATGTAAATGTTCATCCGTCGAAAATGGAAGTTAAATTCGAAGACGAACGAAATGTCCATAACATGATTCTGACGATTATTAAGCGAGCGGTTTCATCGATGGACTTTTCACCGAGAATTAACTTAACTGAACGTCCCGAATATCTTCAAAAAACCGAGCAGACGGATTCTGGCAAATCGTCGTTTCCCGGTTTGCAAAAGCGAATGAATTATAATGACCGGGATCAGGAACTCTTAAACAGAGATAATCTTTACAGGGATTTTAAAGAAAGGATATCAGCAGTAAAGCCACCACACACACCTTCCGAAGGTTTAAGCTTTGCAAATGATTTCATAAACGAAAACCAGTCCGAGGTTGAATCGCAATCTTCCACACAAATGGATTTTTCCAAGCCGGAGACTGAGCAAATGGAGATATTAATACATTCTAAACCTGATGATCCTGAACGCTGCCAGGATGAACAGGCCGTCTGGCAACTCCATAACACATATATTTTGACACAAATAAAATCCGGCTTGATGATTATAGACCAGCATGTTGCCCATGAACGCATTTTGTATGAACGAGCCATCGAGGTGATTGAATCCGATGTCCCGAATTCACAGCAGCTGTTGTTTCCGCATGTTTTTCATTTAAAAGCTTGGGAAGAAGAAGTTCTTCATGAGGTCAAACCGGACCTTGAACGGTTAGGGTTTGTACTAAAAATTAAGCCTAACCAAAAAGTGATCATCGAAGCGGTTCCGCCGGAAGTTAAAACCGGGTATGAAGAGAAAATTCTTCACGATATGCTATCGCAGTATATGATTTATCAAAAAGAGCTCAATCTTGAAATTCGAGATAATATTGCAAAGTCTTACGCGTGCCGAAGTTCCATTATGGCCGGTCAAAAACTTTCAAAACCTGAAATGATTTCATTGATCGACCGGTTATTTGCGACAAAAATGCCCTATGTTTGCCCTCATGGTCGGCCAATTATAATAAAGCTTTCTATTGGAGAGTTTGATAAAATGTTTGGCAGAACATAATTGGCAAGGGATTATTTTTTTTTTATAATTATTAAGTAATCAATTAACTCATGATTTTCTCTACTTGCCCTTGTAGCTCAGAGGATAGAGCAGCAGTTTCCTAAACTGCGTGCCGGCAGTTCGAGTCTGCCCAAGGGCACGATGGTATTTTTAACTATCATTTTCATTATGAATAGTTTGTTAGTTATTGATGATGAACCGGTAATTACCGATTACATTACAGAAGTACTTGAAGAAGAAGGCTATAATGTTGAAGCAGCATATTCAGGTAACGAAGGTTTGGAAAAATTCAGAAAAGTATCACCGGATGTGATCATTTTGGATTTTATGCTCCCGGATATGAATGGCATTGAAGTGCTTAAGCAATTAAAACAAATTGATGAAAGCATTCAGGTAATTATGCTTACAGCGTTCAACTCCATTCCAACGGCAATGGAGGCTGTAAAATTAGGCGCTGCGGATTACATTTTAAAACCATTTGAGTTAGAGCCGTTTAAAATAACGGTTGCAAAAACCATTGAAAAGGCCAACCTTACCAATGAGCTTCGATTTCTCCGCCAGGAAAGTGAAAAAAAACTGTCCGGGAAAGAGTTTATTATTTGCCCCTCCATTCAGATGTCTAAAATATATGATTTAACGTTTCAGGTTTCTCAAACCAATGATACCACGGTATTGATTTTAGGTGAAAGCGGCGTTGGCAAGGAACATATTGCAAAAATCATTCATCAAAGTTCGGAACGCTCATCAAAGCCTTTTGTGGAGATGAACTGCGCGGCTATTCCGGAAAATTTGCTGGAATCTGAATTGTTCGGTCATGAACCCGGCGCTTTCACAGATGCCCGATCAAAAAAACTAGGCTTATTTGAATATGCAGACGGTGGAACCATTTTCTTAGATGAAATTGGTGATATGCCCCTGGCGACTCAGGCTAAAATATTAAAGGTATTGGAAAGCAAAGAGTTTAGGCGTGTAGGTGGATTGAGAGATATTAAAAGCGATGTTCGCGTTATTGCAGCCACCAATAAAGATTTGCCGACTGAAATTGAAAAAGGAAAATTTCGCGAAGATCTTTACTATCGTTTGCAAGTTGTCCCGATAGAAATTCCGCCTTTAAGAGAACGCAAAGAAGATATCCTTCACCTGGCTAACTTTTTCCTCGGCCTGTCTTGTAAGGCGATGCGAAAACGTATGGAACTTTCCGGTGAAGCGGCCTCCACACTGCTTTCCTATCATTGGAAAGGCAATGTCAGGGAGCTGAAAAATGTCATCGAACGCGCCGTAATTGTAGCGCCAAATGGGCAAGAGATTAAATCGGAGCATTTGGCTTTTAAGCCGATGTCTGTTAGTGAGCTCAGTGAGAAAGCTGAGGATTTATTGGAAGAAAAACCGGTTAAAGACGAGTTTTCGGATAAGTATGGTTTTATAGAAAAATCAAAAAGGATCAGTAAAGGATTTAAATTGAGAGAACATCTCGAACAGTTGGAAAGTCAATTTATAATGCAGGCGCTCAATGAAACAAACGGTAATCAGTTGAAGGCCTCAAAATTATTGGGCATTGAACGACATGTGTTGCGATATCAAATGAAAAAATACGGCATTAGCGATTCGGGTATAATTCAGAAATAAGTTTGGTATTTGGTTAAAAACGTTTTTAATTTGTAACGTTACAAAAAAAACCCATGTGCCACTATAAAATTCTAATCGATAAAACTGCTTTTTTTGATCTGCTTAACTCAAAATATTCAACTCTAACATTTAGCTTTGTTCTTTTTTAATTTCAATTCAAACAAATGGAGGGAAAATATGGGTAAATTTCTTTTACCAAAACTGCTGCTTGCTATTATTGTTGCCTTAAGTTTTTCATTGTCGGCATGTGATGATGACAATGGATCAAGTGAACCAAATGACGACATTCCTGCCGATCCGGGTGGTTCAGCGCCTACTGTCACAGTTGGTAATCTCAGTAAGTCCATACCAAATGTGGCATTTAACAAATCGACCGGAGATCCAAAGAGAATCCAGATCAATATGGGTGGAATTAAAGATCCGGTTACGGATACATTTATTGAATTAATTCCCAACGAAACAATATTTGTCACTGAAGACGACGTTTTGCAAGGTATTAAAGTTACTAAAGCCAGTGAAACATCGTCCCTTTCTTCAGACCGCACTTCAGCCGTTTTAGCGGCCGATGTTGTATTTACTGTTGATAATTCAGGTAGTATGAGTCAAGAAGCTGATTCCATTGCCGCAAGAATTATTGATTTTGTGGAGTTTTTAAACAATAGTGGATTAGACATTTTGGTTGGCTGTGTCGGTTATAGCGGTTCAGTGAACGGTGCAATAAATTTAACGGATAAAATAAGTCTGGAAAATTACCTCAACAGATCTTTTGGTACGTCGCGTACACGTGGTTTTTCCGGGCCGGATTCATTGGTCTTGGATACCACTGCAGACAATTACGCGAGTGGCATATATGGAGAAAATGGCGTTGTTGGAATCACATTTGCCGATACAATGTTTGATTGGCGAAGTTCATCACAACGGGTTTACATTAACTTTACGGATGAACCAACCCAGCCAAACGGTCAATATTGGTACTCTTCTCAGGGATTATGTGATCGTTGGACAGGTCGTGGAACCATTCATACTGTTTGGAGCGGTGGTGATACAAACAGAACATGGACACCATTATTTTCAGAAAATCCATATGATCTATCGGCATGCACCGGTGGTACATGGGATTCGGTTGCTTCAAACGCCTCAGATCTGGATTTAACAACAATTCCGGTTACAGGTGTTCTCTCTGAAAGTGTTTTAATTGAATATGAAACTGAATCGCCAGATAGTATGCACACGGTTAAGATAACCGTTAAAAAAGGATCTTCAGATGGTGAGAAATTATTTGAAGGTATTTTCTACAGATAAGAATCATGAATTAAAAAGCCGGTTTCTGCCGGCTTTTTTTTTACAAGTTTATTTCTCCCTTGAATGTCTCAAACGCCGGACCGGCTAAAAACACGTTGCTAAAATCTTCATCAAAGGATACCTGAAGGCTATCGCCACTCTGAACGGTAACGTTTAGAACATTCGATTGGGTTTTGCCCAACTTATGGCTTACAATGGCAGCAGCTACAACGCCTGTTCCGCATGCCAGAGTTTCATCTTCCACGCCCCGCTCAAACGTGCGTACCCGAATAGACTCTTTGGTGTGCATTTGAACAAAGTTAACATTAGTGCCTTGTTTAAAATGGCTATAAGCGTGGCGAATGGTTTTTCCAATCGCACACACATCGATCTCTTGAATGTTATCTTCAAATAAAACAGCATGAGGTGAGCCAGTGTTTATGAAAGAGCAATCGTAGCCTTCCACAGATAAATGTTCAATAAAATCAAATGGGGGCTGCATTTTTAAAACAATCTTTTTCTCATCAACAACTTGAGCTTCATAAGTATCGTCATTAGCCTCAAACATAATTTTCTCATTGTTTCCAATGAGCTTTAAATCCCAAGCAAAACGTACGGTGCATCTTCCGCCATTACCGCACATACTTCCTAAACGTCCATCTGCATTATAATAGACCATTTTGAATGCTGCTTGGGATGAACTCTCAAGCAGAATCAGCCCGTCTGCGCCAATTCCTGTCTGGCGACGGCACAACGCATGAATTTGCTGTTCGCTTAAATTGTAAGTTTTTGTGCGGTTGTCGATCATGATAAAATCATTCCCGGCACCCGAGTGTTTTCTAAACTCAATCACCATTAACACTAAACGTTTAAATTTTAAATGAAATCCGAAATTTTATGGTTAATTATCAAATTGCTGAAGATAAAGATTCGGAGCACATAAAGAAAACACTATTCTAACTTGCGTATGCCATGAAGCGCTTTCTACATTTAAATATGATTTTAATGGCTGTATGCTCACTTATTATGAGTTCGCTTAGCTACAGTCAAGAAAGTCTGAAATTGCGATTAGCCAACGAAAGTTTTAAAGCAGGCCATTACCAACAAGCGGCCACATACTACGGCGAAATTATTCAACATCAGACATACAATAGTGTGGTGGTTTCTAATTACATTCATTGCCTTTATAAGCTTGAAGCACATGATAAACTGGAATCATTTTTAACGCAAAAAACCGCAGACAACCCAAAAATACCTGAGTATTGGGTGGAACTCTCACGATTTTATTTCAAAACTTCACAGCCTGAAAAAGCCGGTAAGATTGTTGATGAAACATGCGCGAACTACCCACGATTTCGGATTTATCAACTATTTATAAATCTTCTGGCTGAAGAATTTCGCCATAAAAAACGTGTGGATTTAATTTTTCATGCACGAAAAGAATTAAACAATGATTCTCTTTTTGCTAAAGAAGCCGCCGAAAGCCACTTGTTTTTGAACCATTATGAACAAGCAACCCTCGAATTTGTTATTGACCTCTCGTTACATCCCGCGCACTATCAACAGGTCGAGCAACACATCAAAAGCTTTGCTTCAAAAGATGATCCCAAAATACTTTCAGAGGTGATTGCCGTTCTAAAGCAAGCCAAATCAAAAGTTGCCGGAAATGCTAAAAAGAGTATGGTAAAATTGCTGGCGGGTTTATATGAAGAGAATGATATGGAACGCGTGGCTCTAGCCGAGTTCAAAGCGCTGGATCAGTTTTATGGCTCAACGGGTCGGTTATTATTTCAATTCGCTGAACGCCAGCGTCAAAAAAACAATCTGTTCATAGCTTACGATGCTTATGAAATGGCTCTCGAACAGCACGGAAACAATTACTACAAACAAAAATCGTTATACTGGTTAGCTATGTTGGGGTTAAAGATGGTTCAAGATGGTAAATCGGATGACGTGCTTCGAGGCGATGCAATTAAAGTCGCTAACAAGTATATAAATACATACCCGCTAAAAAACCATGGCAAGTTGTATTTGGAGCTCGCAAAAGTTCAAGCCTATTACGCAAGAGAGAAAGAATCGGCTTATGTAATACTTAATCGGATAAAAAGTGGGCGTTTTAATCATCAAGTTAAACAATATGCCAGGTTCATTGAAGCCGATCTGTTGTTTTCCGATGCTAAATTTAATGCCTCTAAAACGCTGGCGCTTGAGTTAATCAATCAACTTTCGCCACGAGACGAGTGGTTTAATCAAACACTTTGGTTGTTGGGCCGGATCAGTTTTTTTGACTATGATTTTCAGCAATCACTAAGCTACCTCAAACAAATATCACATCTCAGCAAATCAAGCAACGATGCCATTAACTTAAAATTGATCATTTTAGAAGGCTTGGCCGATACTCTGGAAAATCCATCGTTATTTGAGGCGCTTAAAAAAGCCGTTGAGTTTTATAAACCCTTCCCGGAAAGTGAAAATAACAGCAGATTGGATGCTGTAACGGAATGGTTAAATGCTTATCCGCAATCATCCCTTCAGGATAATCTCTTACTGTTAAAAGCCGAAATACTTGAATCAAAACAACCGCATGTTGCAATAGAGATTTACAAAGATCTGCAAAAACGATTTCCAACAGGCTTTTTTGTTGATCGGGCCATTTACAAGCAAGCGTGGCTCGCCGAAAGACATTTAAAGGATAAGGCATTGGCATTAAGGATGTATCAACAACTTATCAAAGATCATCCACGAAGCTTTTATGCTAAAGAGGCACGAAAACGGATTTTAAAGTTGATGAATCCTTCGTGAAGTTTTTTTATGAAGTACGATTGCATTGTCATAGGTTCAGGGATTGGTGGTTTATCATCTGCGGCAATTTTGGCTCATCAGGGATGGCGGGTGTTGGTGTTGGAAGCAAACTATTTGCCCGGAGGGTGCGCTTCATCCTATCCTGTAAAAAAGAACCATCAAACCTTCTGGCTGGAAACAGGAGCTACAACATTGGTTGGCAAAGATTTCAATCAACCCTTAGATCTTCTCCAAAAACAGTTAAATATTACATTGCCCGGCGTTGAAACCAGTCCTGCCATGCAAGTGCATATGAACGGATTAAATGTAACCCGATTTAAAGATCGGGATGCCTGGGTGGAAGAGTGTTACCGTAAATTTTTTAAGAACGCCAACATACCCAAACGAAATGTTACTGATTTTTGGGAAGAGGTTTTTACGATAGCTGATTTTGTATGGGATGTGTCGGGAAAAAACATGGCTTTTCCTCCATTGAACCTGCGCGATGTTTTTAATCTCATCAGCAATAATAAAGTTTCGGACGTGCCTAAACTTCGGTTTTTATTCCAATCCGCGAAAAACCGTCTGGACGCTTATGGATTAAGCCATAATGCTGAATTTATACGATTTTGTAATGAGCAATTGCGAATCACAGCTCAGTCCGATGTTGCCAATACCTCGTTTCTTTATGCTGCGCCGTGTTTGTCTTACGCCAACATTACAAATTATTATGTTTATGGCGGGATGATTGAGCTTTCAAGGGCGCTGATTGCAGCGCTTGAAGCAAATCAAGGTAAAATTTTGTATCGAAAAAAAGTTCGATCCATTGACAAGGTGGGAGAAGTCTTTAATGTGGAAACGGATGAACCTGAAGCCTATAAGTCCAGAACGGTCATCAGTAACGCGACCATGTGGGATATGGCTGAAATCACAAACGACCGGGCACGCAGTTTTTTTAAAATGCGCTCGGAAAAATACGATTTTGCCTATGCCGCATTTACGATGGGCCTCGTATTAAAACGTGTGATTAATCCACAACCACCCTATCATCATCAGATGATTTTAACCAGACCAATTGTTCATTGCCTCTCGCATTCATTTTTTGTCTCTTTTTCAAAACCGGACGATACCTATCGGCATCCGGAGGGATATCAAATCCTTTCAATTTCAACGCATGTAGATCCGGAATTTTGGTTTGGTTTGAGCAAAAAGTATGATGAGTGTAAAGAACAAACGGCAAATGAAATTTTAGGTCATCTTAAAAACATATTCCCTGATTTTAATGAAAACGATGTTGTGGTTATTCATACCTCAACGCCACGATCATGGCAAAACTGGGTGCATCGCAAACATGGGCGTGTTGGCGGACTGCCCAATATTTTTTCAAAAAATCCCTTACGCTCTCCTCAAACCAGAACCCCGTTTGAAGGCCTTTATTTGGTTGGGGATACGGTTTATCCTGGACAAGGTATTGCAGGTGTAACCTTATCGGGTATGGCGGCAGCCTATCATCTTCTGAAATAAATTGTGTTTATCCTAGCATTTTATTACCAAAGAAAGCATGAGTGGCCGAAATGGTCGTTAAATCAAGATGACATTTTGATATATTAAAGTTATCTTATATTAAAAACCTCATAAATTAACCTATTTTAATACAGGCACATTTTTGTGCTAATAACCCTTTTTGTAACTTATGCTTACGCTGTTTAAGACGTATCAGAATAAGCATAGTATTTGACAAGGTTATGAATCATTACTTTTCTACACGAGAGTTGTCGAAGCTATGTGGCGTGGGTGAAACCACAGTGAAACGGTGGTCTAATATGGGTTTAATCAAACACCACAAAACTGTCGGACGTCACCGAAAATTCAAGCTGGAAGATGTTCTGGATTTTATTAGCAAGAATCATATCCAGATACCCAATGAACAAATAGAGCAGCTAAAGCTTGAAAAACAATCCTCGGATAATCTTGATTTAGGCGCTGAAATTATTCTGGTAAAAGGTGATACGGATGCATTGGCGCAAAGATTATACACCAGTTTATGTGCCAAAAATAAGCAAGAAGTTGAGGTTCTGTTAATCCGAGCATTTGAGCAGAAACTTTCATTTGCTACGATCTTTGATAAAATGATTGCTCCGGCAATGCATAAGGTTGGCAACTTATGGGAAAATCAGAAGATATGTTCGGCAGAAGAACATGTCATCTCAAATATTATGGTTGAAGCCATAATGCGATTGAAAACCCGGTATGAATCCCTTCAGAGTGATATTAGCCTGGGTGTTGATGACGATTATGGAATGGATGGAGAACCTACTTTGTATCGCCATCGAAAAAGACATGATCAAACGCATCGCATTAAAACACCGATTAATGATTTAGAGCAAGATAAAGCTTCAAAGCCAAAGGTGGTTGTATGCTCATGCCCTGAAATTGAGCATCACGAAATTGCATTACAAGGCGTTGCCTTAGTATGCGCCAGTCATGGATTTGAAGTCTTATATGTTGGGCGGGCTGTGCCTTTTAAGGATTTATTGAAATTTATTGAAGTTTCTGAGCCAGGGCTTGTTTGCATGTTGTTTACATCTGCTAAAATTGATGAGATGCTATATAAAAGGTATGAGCAGTTTCGAAAAAAAATGGCAAGAGCAAAAATCAAGCTAATTATCGGCGGTCAATTTTTAGGAGAAAAAAAGTCTTTTCCGATTAAATCTGATTTCAGGGCTTTCAATTGTGTGTCGCTAGAGCAATATTTGAAGCAAAATTTTCAAGTGAGTAGTTCAATCTTGTGATTTAATTAGGTTTTTAAATCACAATGAGAAGAAACTTAAAATAAATGCGCATCCTTTGATGCGACGCTATATTTAATAGGTTTTCTGATTTATTTTGTTTTTTTTGCTTGCAAAAAGAAACTTTTTAATATTTTTCTGAAGGTCAACTTTTGTAAATTGATGCTTCAATTTAAAGTTTTACATTTTTGTCGTATTAAAATTTGTTAATAAGGAGAATAAAAGGAGAAAACTATGGCAGACCAAGAGAAACCTACCGGAGCTCAACCGGGTGGTGGAAGCGGTGCACCGAAAAGACCTCCAATGCAAGCTGCTAAATTGCAGGCTGCACAAAAAACAGGCACACCAAAAGCTGCTGCAAAACCTGCTGCTGCAAGGCCAGCAACTGCTAAAAAAGCTCCAGCTAAAGATGTTCCGCCTACAAAGGAAGCCGATGTATCGGTGATGAAACGCTTTTTATTGAAGCGTTCCGAAACACGTACCACCAAATGGTTCCAAGTTTTTGATGCCGATAAACTTGATGACGAACAAGTAGTGGGCGCCCATCTTGCGCTTTTAGGCACGTTGGGTATTGTAATGGGTATCTATTACATCTCGGGTATTCAAGTTTTTCCATGGGGACAAATTGGATTCCATGATAATTGGTTCTATTTGACCATTAAGCCGAGATTGGTTTCATTAGGTATCGATACCTACAGCACGGCGGCTGAAGATTTAATGAAAGCAGGTGAAAACTTGCTTTGGTGGGCAGGAATTCACTTTTTAAGCGGATCATTCCTCATTTTTGGGGGTTGGCGTCACTGGACAAAAAACCTGACTAATCCATTTACCGGAAGAACAGGTAATTTCAGAGACTTCCGCATGTTCAAATACTTCACAAAACGAAGCGCTAAAAACTACGCTGAAGCATTAGGCGCTCATACCATTTACCAGTCTTTCCTATTCCTGGCTTGGGGATTTGTGATGTGGTTTGCTTTGGATATTGTTCCTATGCCGGATTTTCAAACCATTAATTCAGAAGCCTTTATGTCTTTTGTATGGTTTGTAATCTTTTTTGCCGTTGGTTATTACTGGTGGGAAAATCCTCCCGGAGCTGCCAGCCATTTGAATGATGATTTAAAAGCGATTTTCTCCGTTCATCTTACAGCAATGGGTTATGTAAATATTGCGCTTGGCATTTTTGCATTCATTGCGTTCAAACAAGAGCAGTTCTTCTATCAAGACCTTAATAATTTGGTTTATTACATCTACGGTGAGCCATTTAACCGGGTAAGTTTTGATTTTGTTATGGAAGGTGGTAAGATCATATCCGGAACAAAAGAATTTGCCGAATATGCGCCTTATGCAATCCTTCCTAAGAACGGTGAATCCTTTGGTATGGCTCAAGTTGTCATTAACCTTGTTGCATTTAACCACATTATATGCGGTGTTTTGTATGTGTTTGCCGGTGTTTTCCATGGCGGTCAGTATTTGCTGAAAATTCAAATGTCAGGCTTATACTCTCAGATCAAATCATTCTGGGTTGCCTATGGAAGAGATCAGGAACGCCAGGTTCGCATTTTAGGTACAATTATGGTGCTTTGTTTTACAACCATGATCTCAGTTTATGCGGTTGTGTGTTGGAACTCAATATGTGAGCTGAACATATTGGGCACAAACATTACCATGTCATTTTATTGGCTGAAACCAATTCCACCGTTTAGTTTCTTGTTTGAAGATCCTAGCGTTAATGATTGGGCAGCCGTTCATGAATTGGTTGCGGGTTCATTGTTCTCATTAATTGCGTTAGTTCGTATCGCATTCTTTGCTCATACTTCTCCGCTTTGGGAAGATTTGGGCTTGAAGAAAAATTCGTTCTCATTCCCATGTTTAGGACCGGTTTATGGCGGTACATGCGGCGTGTCTATCCAAGATCAGTTATGGTTTGCCATGCTTTGGGGCGTTAAAGGGCTCTCTGTAGTAGAATGGTATATTGATGGCGGATGGGTAGCTTCAATGAACTACGGTATGGCCGTAGCCGATTGTAACTCATGGGATGCCATTGCAGGTTTGAGCAATCACTATACTGGCGGTATCTTTTATTACATGTGGGTTGAAACCCAATCAATTTGGGCAAGCTCTCACTTAACCGTTGTACTTTTAATTGGTCACTTGGTATGGTTTGTAAGTTTTGCCGTTTGGTTTAAAGATCGTGGTTCTCGTTTGGAAGGTGCCGATATCCAAACCCGTACTATTCGTTGGTTGGGCAAAAAATTCCTAAATCGCGATGTCCAATTCCGATTCCCGGTATTGAATCTTTCGGATTCTAAACTTGCTGGAACAGTCATGTACTTTAGCGGCACGTTTATGTTGGTTTGGCTGTATATTGTCAATGGTTTTTATATGACCAATGAACCTCGACCTGCACCAGTGGGTCAAGCAGCTCAGACGACAAGTGATTTTCTTACGAGTGTCGTGGATTATTTATTGAAATTTATAGCGTAAGCCATATGGTTTATAGGCTATGTTACAGTTGGGGTATTCGCTCTTGAATGCCCCATTTTCAGTTGCTGTTTGTTGTTAATGTTATGTGAGTTCTTTAAAAAATTGATTATCTCGCCGTCGCCGTAGTTTGTAATAAATGGTGCCTATGCGCTGCCATGTAGAAGTATGTTTGGTATCCATGCCAAAAAGCTAAAGGAACGAAAACACAAGTTTATATATTTTACTAATAAATAAACATAACTTTAACAGGAGGATTTATGGCAGCAACAGCAACGAAGAAAAAAGTTAAGAAGCGCCAAAAAAATAGATATGATATTATAGAAAATCTATGTGTTGGTTGCGGTTTGTGCTTGGATCAATGTCCGCCAAAAGTTAATTCCATAGGTTGGAAAATTTATGGGGATTGGCAAGAAGGTGGATTCAGATGTTATATAGATCAGAATGTGTGTATTTCTTGTCAATTGTGTTTTGATACCGATGTTTGTCCTTCTGGCGCATTGATTGAAATTAGACCTGAAGGGCAAATTCTGGATTTCAGACACACACCAAGCAAACGAATCGAAATGTACGATCAACCGTTTTTTGAAAGAGCCTAGCGCTTTTTAGCTTTTGATAAAAAAGCATTGTTGACTATCAACAATGCTTTTTTTTTGCGATGTTTAAGTACATTTTAACACTATGAGTAAACCCACAGAATTTATTTCCCAAAAGGATGGTGTTTTAACCCAAGACAATCCAATGTTAGCTAAAGGTAAAACCTTAGTTATTATTCCTACCTTTAATGAGTCTGAAAACATTAAAGAAATCATCGTATTGGTTTTCAAGTTAAATATTCCGGGTTTGGACATCCTTGTTGTAGATGATAATTCCCCGGATGCAACAGCTGATGTTGTTGAATCTTTAATGAGCGATTTCTCAAATCTTTTTTTAAAAAAACGACCCGGAAAGTTGGGTTTGGGCACAGCCTACGTTGTGGGATTTAAGTATGCAATTGAAAATCAGTATGATTTTATTGTTGAAATGGATGCCGATTTATCGCATGATCCCCAGATGCTTCCCCAATTTTTGAAAGAAATTCAAACGTCGGATTTGGTGATTGGTTCGCGCTATATAAATGAAGTTTCCAATGTGGTAAATTGGCCGCTTCGTCGATTAATGCTATCGAAAGGCGCAAGTGTATATACCCAGATAATTACTCGGATGCCCATCAAAGACCCGACATCAGGGTTTAAATGCTTTAGAAGAAAGGTGTTGGAAGCAATTAATTTAGATAATATTCATTCCGGGGGCTATTCCTTTCAGATCGAAATGAATTTTAAGGCATGGAATAAAGGATTCAAATTAAAAGAAATGCCTATTATTTTTGTCGATAGGACAGTAGGCAAATCCAAGATGTCGAAAAAAATCATTTGGGAAGCAATATGGATGGTCTGGGGACTAAAATTCAAACAACTCTTTAAGCAGCTATAATCGTTAATATCAATTCGGATTTATAGGGCAGTATCATATAATTTGAATAATTCTCATCATTTTTTATCCACTTTATAGTAGTATGACAAACAGTAAAACCATAATGACGTCGGAAAAACAAAAATTAATGACCCCTTCAGACGTTATAGAAGAGTTAAAACAAGGGAATCAGCGATATGTGCAAAACACGTGCTTAAATCGTGATTTTCCAACTGACATTAAACAAACTTCAAACGAACAGTATCCGAAAGCCGTAATCCTTTCATGTATAGACAGCCGTGTTCCGGTAGAATACATTTTTGATCAGGGCATTGGCGATGTGTTCGTTTCACGAGTTGCTGGAAATGTATCCAATAGTGATATTCTCGGAAGCATGGAGTATGCGTGCAAATTTGCCGGGGCAAAGCTGATTGTGGTATTGGGACACGAAAATTGTGGGGCAGTAAAAGCCGCAATTGATAAAGTTGATGTGGGCAATATTACCGGCATGCTACATAAGATTCAACCTGCGATTCAGAAATCTAAAAGTTATGACGGTGATCAAACCACCCAAAATCATGACTATGTGGGTTATGTGACTGAACAAAATGTGAGGTATACCATTGATGAAATCCGGTCAAATAGCCAGATCATTAATGAATTGGAATCCAATGGAGAAATCATGATTGTCGGAGCCATATACAGTTTAAGTACGGGTCGGGTATCGTTTTTCGACAAACGATAAAAAAAGTAAAAAAAATCCGCATGGGTTGCATGCGGATTTGGAACATGAATTATAACGGCAATTAGGCGCTTTCTACTTTAGCTTCTTTTGCTTCTTCGACAATTTTTTCTCGTAATTCAAAAGGCACTTCTTCATAATGGCTGAATTTGTATGAATACCTTGCTCTTCCCTGAGTTAAACGGTTAAAGGCATTGTACAAATTGTGAAGTTCGGAAAGCGGCAATAAGCAATTCAAAACCTGGAAGCGTTTTTCAGTATCCATGCCTTGAATTTTTCCTCGCCTGCTGGAGATTTCTCCAACAATGGCGCCAGTGTGTTGATCGGGTGTTAAGATTCTCAGCGTATAAATTGGTTCAAGCAATGTCGGGTTGGCTTTTTCAAAAGCAGACTTAAATCCCATACTGGCAGCAATTTTGAAAGCATATTCGGAACTATCCACAGGATGATGTGAACCGTCGTAGACAACCGCTTTAACGTCAACAACAGGGTAACCGGCTAATACACCTTTTTCGATGGTTTCTTCTACCCCTTTTTGAACCGCAGGAATGTATCGGGTTGGCACAACACCGCCAACAACTTCACTATCAAAATCGATACCTTCTCCGCGATCTCTTGGCTCAATGCGCATCCATACATCGCCATACTGACCGCGACCGCCGGATTGTCGTTTAAACTTACCCTGTGCCTGTGCTGTTTTATGAATGGTTTCTCGATATGGAATTTTAATTGGCGCTACTTCCACTTCAACGCTAAACTTTTCTTTTAGACGGCGTATAACGGTTTCTATGTGAGTTTCACCTAAGCCGCTAAGTACGATCTGATTAAATTCACTTTCGTGTTTTATTGCAAAACTGGGATCTTCTTCGTGAAGGTGATAAAGCCCGGATGATATTTTTTCTTCATCTCCCTGGGCAAGAGGTTTGATTGCAATTTCAATGACAGGCTCAGGAAATTCTATCGGATTAATGATATGTTTAACCCCTTTATCAGCTAATGTATCGTTGGTATGGCTGTCTTTTAATTTTACAACAACGCCGATATCGCCACCCAAAAGTTTTTCTACAGGGATTTTTTCATGACCAAGCATGGTGTAGACTTGCCCCAGTTTTTCAAGCTGCCCGGTTTGGGCATCCACCAACTCATGACCCGATTCCACATGACCCGAATACACCCTGAAATAAGAAATTTCACCAATATGCGGCTCTGAAACTGTTTTGAAAATAAATGCGACGGTTGCTGATTCAGGATCAGGTTCCACCAAGACATCCTTTTTAGAGGAAGCATCTAATGCATGCTCAGGGCCACGTTCTATCGGATTCGGAAAAATATTCACAAACACATTTAAAAGCCGCTCAACGCCAATTAGATGAAGTGGCGACGTGCAGAAAACCGGAAATAGCGTTCGAGAAACCAAAGCATGTTTAATTCCAGAGCGCAGATCATCTTCAGATAGCGTACCGTCTTCAAAGTACTTATTCATAAGCTCTTCATCTGTTTCAGCAACGCTTTCAATAAGTTCATGATGATACGCTTTGGCACGCTCAAGATACTTTTCAGGTATTTCGGAAACCTTCATGGATCCAGCCTTATCCGGTGAAAACTCAAATTGTTTCATCAGAAGAACATCAATAAAGATGTGGTGTCCCAAACCTTCTTCAGTTGGAAATTGGATTGGAATGACTCCCAATCCAAAGTGTTCTTTAAGTTCGTTTAAGGTCTTTTCATAGCTTGCGCGCTCAGCATCAAGTTTTGTAATGACAAATCCCGTGGGTTTATACATGGATTGCGTGTATTCCCAAATCAGGTCTGTTCCAACTTCCACACCCAATGCAGCATTGATGGTCATTAATACGGTATCGGATACACGAATTGCAGACTTCACATCGCCATAAAAATCATTGAATCCCGGAGTATCAATAATGTTGATTTTATGATCTCGCCATGTTCCATGTATTAATGATGAATTAACGCTATGTTTTTTTGCAATTTCATCAGGAGCATGATCGGAAATCGTTGTGCCTTCTTCAATGCTGCCCATTCGATTGGTTGCGCCCATGGTGTAAGCAAGCGCTTCGGCAAGCATAGTTTTACCCGATCCGGCATGTCCTGTAATTGCAATGTTGCGAATATGAGATGGATGAAAAGTTGTCATAACTGATCCTCAGTTTTTTTTGAGAAATTCATAATATGTTTTCACAGAAAACAAGGTATTTTTTAAGGTAATTAAAAAAAAATTAGCGCATAAATATTTTGTATCGATTCCCAACGGAGAATCGTTTTTTATCAGAAAAATTGGTAGAGATGACCATCATTTCAGCAAGCCGTAGAACCGATATTCCGGCGTTTTATATGCCGTGGTTTATGAAGCGATTAAAAGCAGGTTTTGCCGAGTACCCGAATCCATTTAATCAAAACATTGCGCGCGTTTCTTTAAAACCCAAAGATGTTCATAGCATTATATTTTGGTCTAAAAACTACCAACATTTTGTGCATTGCATGGATGAGCTTCATGATATGGGGTATAGCTATTGCTTGCATTACACCATAACTGGCGCTCAGGCTTTTTATGAGCCAAATGTCCCTTCCTTAACTGAATCGTTTGGAATTGTTGAGCAATTAGCCAAAAAACTTTCCCCTGAACAACTATTTTGGCGATTTGATCCGATCGTGCTGACCGATCAAACCCCGAAAGGCCTCTATCTTAAACAATTTCAGTTTATAGCGTCAACATTGCATGAACAGACCCGGCAGTGTTTCATTAGTTTTGTTCAACGGTATAAAAAAGTAAATCGTCGATTTAAGCATCACTCTATTGAGCTTCATAACAACACCATTCAAGAAATGCGAGATTTAGTAAAGTTATTCAGCGAGATCGCAGCCGATTATGGCATTGAACTAAAGGTGTGTTCACAAGATGGGTTGATTGAAGAAAACACTATGAAAGCAGCGTGCATAGATGGCGAGTATTTAAAAAGACTTTTTCCTGAAAAACAACTGGTTGTGAAAAAATCACCTTCGCGAAAAGGATGCGGTTGCAGTGCAAGTAAGGATATTGGAATGTACAACAGTTGCCGGCATGGCTGTGTGTATTGTTACGCAAATCAGGATATGATAAAACCCTTAAATAATGAGGTTTATCATAATCCTGAAGCCACAACCCTACTCAGTTATTAATTGTACATCGCGTTAGAAAACTGCGATGAGGATAAGAAATTTTTAAGCGGTGTTGAAAGGTAGCTGTGATCAATCACGCACGATTCATACCCAAGCTCCGATAAAATAAGCCTGCGTTCTTTTTGAATCGCTTGCCATAAGCGCATATCGTTATCACTATCAAGCAAGAATTGTACAAACACGTCATTGATTACATTTAATGCATTTTCAAACTCGCCAAGTTTTCTCAAAAGCCGAACCTTAAACAGAATCAGTTCAACAACATGTGCTGATGTGGGAAAAAGGTCCATAAAAAACTTTGCCGAATCAAATGCATCATCAAGATCTGAAAGCGCATGGATATACTTTTCCTGTTTTTCATAAATTACCGCTCTGGAGAGCTTGGCTTGGTACATGACAATGGTTTCATGGTTATTTTCATCCTGTCCGTATTCAATAGCAGAGTTAAAGTCGTTTAAAGCCTCTTTTTCCAATTCAATTTCGGAGTGAATTAAACCACGCTTGAAATAGCCAATCGAATCATCCGGATTTTGTTCGATGTACATGGAATAATCATCCAAAGCAGCCTTGAGCTGTCCGAGTTTGTAGTAAGAATCACCACGGTTCAACCGAATAAGCGATTCGGCTTCGAGTTTAAGTATGGCCGTGTAATCTTCAATTGCATTTCTATAAAAATCCAAGCTTACAAATATCTTCGCTCGTTGTTCAAGCGCATCAATATTATTTGGGTTCGCTTTTAGTATTTCATTTGAAAGATTAAGAGCCAATTCATTCATGCCATTTTTATACAACCATTGAGCTTTTTCAAGGAGTTTGCTAGCCATATAGAAACATATCCAAGTTTATTATTTCTTAATCAAATAAATCATAAGATATATGAATTATCAGTTTTTTTGTAAAATTTTTAAAAAATTGTTTGGGAGTTTAAGCAATTTTTACATTTATCAAAAAAAGATTTTAATCATAACCCCTTGCTTTTTTATATTCCAGCGACAAAATTAAAACCTTAATGTATTTTTAAATCTTCACACCATAAATCCACAAAAAATCATGCCAATCATCCAACGAATTTTTGCACGTCAGATTTTAGATTCAAGGGGCAATCCAACCATTGAAGTTGATGTATTTACCGAAAGTGCCTTTGGTCGTGCAGCTGTTCCTAGTGGCGCTTCAACAGGAGTTCATGAAGCCGTTGAATTAAGAGATGGCGACAAAGAGCTGTTTCTTGGTAAAAGTGTTTTGAAAGCCGTTGATAATGTTAATACAACCATTAATGAAGCGCTATGTGGAATGCTGGTTACACAGCAAACCGAAATAGATAACAAACTTTTGGAACTTGATGGCACTGCCAATAAGTCGGTTTTAGGCGCCAATGCCATTTTAGGGGTATCGCTTGCATGTGCGAAAGCCGGCGCAGACTATACTGGTTTGCCGCTTTATCGCTACATTGGCGGCACATCGGCTTGCCAATTGCCTGTGCCAATGATGAATGTGATCAATGGCGGTTCTCATGCCGATAACAATGTGGATTTCCAGGAATTCATGATTATGCCTATTGGGTTTGATACGTTTAGCCAGGCTTTGCAATGCGGCGCTGAAGTCTTTCATGCGCTTAAGGCATTGTTGAAATCCAAAGGGTTAAGCACAGCTGTTGGTGATGAAGGCGGTTTTGCACCGAACTTGAAATCCAATGAAGAAGCCATTGAGTTGCTCATTGAAGCTGTCGGTAAAGCCAATTATAAAATCGGTGCATCAACCGCAGCAGGTGGCTTGGGCGATGGTCATGTCATGATAGCTTTGGATCCGGCCAGTTCCGAATTTTATGATCCACAAAAAGGTAAATACATCTTTAAAAAGTCATCGGGTCAGGAACTCTCATCTGAAGAAATGGCAACGTATTGGGAAGAATGGACAAAGAAATACCCGATTATTTCCATTGAAGATGGCATGGCCGAAGACGATTGGGATGGTTGGAAAATTTTAACCGATAAAATTGGAGATCGCGTGCAATTGGTTGGCGACGATTTATTTGTAACCAACTCAACACGTTTGGCCGAGGGCATTGAAAAAGGCGTGGGCAATTCCATTTTGGTTAAAGTCAATCAAATCGGGTCGCTAACCGAAACCCTAACATCTGTTGATTTAGCCCATCGAAATGCTTATACATCGGTGATTAGTCACAGAAGCGGTGAAACCGAGGATGTTACCATTGCTCAAATTGCTGTGGCCACCAATGCAAGGCAAATTAAAACCGGAAGTCTCTCCAGAACCGACCGTATTGCAAAGTACAACGAATTGTTAAGAATTGAAGAACAATTGGGCGATGAAGCAATCTATCCGGGGATGGCGGCGTTTAGAGTATAACTAAGCCAGTGATCAAATAAACACAAAGCGGTCAAATGCCCGTTTTGTGTTTTTATAACCCTTTTTGACCGATATCTTTTCTATAGTAAGCCCCTGCGAAGCTAATTTTTTCAATTCCACGATAGGCATGAGACAATGCTTCTTTAAGTGTATCGCCGATGGCTGTAACCGATAGCACTCTTCCGCCGGAAGTGACTAAATGCGAATTTTCCGACCGGGTTCCAGCATGAAAAACCATAAGCCCCTTTTCATTGTTTATCCGATCTAAACCGATGATCTCATTTCCGGTTTTATATTCATCAGGGTAGCCGCCCGAAGCCATAACCACTGTTGCAGCCGTTTTTGGTAATAACTCAATGGTTTCATCGGATAATCGCTCTTCAACGGAAGCTAAGATCAAATCCAACAGCGAGGTTTTAAGCAAAGGCAGAACCACCTGAGCTTCGGGATCGCCTAAACGTGCATTAAATTCAACGACGCGTGGCTGGTTGTTTTCTATCATTAAACCAACGTATAAGAACCCTTTGTAAGGATTGCCTTCCTCAGACATAAACGTTAAAACAGGCTCAATAATTTGTTTTTTAACTTTTTCAATAACATCATCATTGACAATAAATGTTGGGGGCGGTGCGTATGCGCCCATACCGCCGGTATTTTTTCCGGTATCGCCTTCGCCAATTCGTTTATGATCCTGAGCCGGAGAAAGCAATTTGTAGCTTTTGCCATCGGTAATCGCAAAAATACTGGCCTCCTGGCCCGTCATGCATTCTTCAATAATCACTTCATTGGCCGCATCGCCATGCTTTTTATTTTCAAAAAGATCGATTAATGTCATCAAGGCTTCGGCTTTGCTTTCGGCAATCGTTACGCCTTTTCCACCGGCTAATCCGCTGGCTTTAATAACCTGTGGGTATTGATCCTGTTCATGAAAATAGGCCGAAGCTTCGCGATGTGTTCTGAAAATCAAAAACGCAGCCGTTGGAATACTAAGGTGCTTCATGAGGTTTTTGGCGTAGGACTTGCTGGTTTCTAATTGCGCCGCTTCTTTTGACGGACCGAAAATTTTTATGTTGTGTTTTTCAAATTCATTCACAATGCCCAACTCCAACGGTTGCTCCGGTCCAACAACAACCAAATCAATAGCATTGGTCTTTGAAAACTCAATCAAACCATCAATATCGGTAGCTTTGATAGCCACATTTTCAACATTTGGGCCCATTTGAGAAATACCGCCATTTCCAGGTGCAACAAAAATTTTTTCTACACGTGAATCTTTATAAAGAGACCAAGCTATGGCGTGCTCCCTTGCGCCGCTTCCTACGATTAATATTTTCATGAAAATTGCATTTGCGCTTGATTGCGAAGTTAAATGAGGGTTACCAAAAAACTGTATAGTAAATAAACAAAGTTGTGAATTTCTAAAAGCAATTTTAAATGAGCGCGTTAAAATTTAATGTTAATTTTTTGGCGCGTCATTTTTTGGATCAATATCTACAATTTGAGTTGAGCCGTGCATTTTAAATTTCGGTTGATGAACATCCTTGATTTTTTGCACCACATTTTTTATCCGAAGGCTTTGTTCCAGGCATCGCTCCAGGCTTTGAATGGTTTTCAGAATATCTTTGTGATGCAAGGTGTTTTTCTTTTCAAGCCTTGATTTTGTCAATTGCAAAAACCCGATCAAACCGGTTAGTGGGTTGTTAATTTCATGGGCAATTGTGTTTCCCATTTGAGTAAAGGCTTTGTTGCGCTCATGCTCAAATGCTATTTTTTGAAGCAAACAGACCCGGTAGGCAATATTGATTCTTGAAATCAGTTCCTGGGTATCAAATGGTTTTGTAATGTAGTCATCGACGCCATTGAGCAAAGCGGTTTCTTTTTCAGCAGAATCGTTACTGGCCGTAAGCATAATAAAGTAGATATGCGATGTTTCCGGATTGGTTTTGATCTCTTTACAAAACATCAAACCGTCTTCCTTCGGCATTTTCCAATCACAAATGATAATGGCGGGTAAAAATTTATGTAGAATTTCTTTAGCCTCTTTAACCGAATGCTTTTGTATGCATTCAAAACCCTGGGGTTGGAGTTGCATGCAAACCAGCTTTGTGATATCCATATTATCATCTATAACTAAAACTTGTTTAAGAACATCAGCAGCTAAATCCAATTTATCTTGAATCATTTCCCCCTAATTAAAATTCAAAAAATCAAGAGCAGGGGGATAAATCCGTATAACAAGTTAAAAATTTATATGGAATAATTCATTACGATTCGGTTGTTTCGGATGGTTTATCCGGCAATTTAAGGTTGTGTTCTGCAGATGTGTCTGGTTCAAGAACATAATCAATCAAATCATCCATTTCATGGAAGTATTTAATTGAAAGATATTTTAACACTTCCGAATTCGTAGATTTAATCTCCTGAATATCTTTTTTATTGCGTTTTGGTAAAAGTACTTCTTTAATACCGGCGCGCTTTGCCGCTAATACTTTTTCTTTAATACCTCCCACCGGTAATATTCGTCCCCGAAGTGTGATTTCACCGGTCATGGCTAATTTTGGTTTTACTTTGCGCTGGGTATAGATAGAAGCCAGAGATGCAAGTATGGTAACCCCAGCCGAAGGACCGTCTTTTGGGATTGAGCCCTGAGGAATATGAACATGGACATCCCAATAACGAAACGCATCATCGGGAATTTTAAAGTAATCGGCACATGATTTCAGATAGCTCAAAGCCGCCTGGGCGGATTCTTTCATCACTTCTCCAAGTTGCCCGGTTAAAATCAATCGTCCGCTTCCTTTCATGACGGTGGATTCAAAGAATAGAATGTCGCCGCCTGTTGGCGTCCAAGCCAGCCCAATGGCGATTCCCGAAAGTTCAACCGGTTCGGTAACATCCCTAAAATAAAGTTCATTGCCTAAATGCTCTTTTATAAATTTTTCAGTTACGGTGAATGCCGGTGATTGCGAATGGTTGACGTTTGCGTTTTTTTCCAGTTTTAAAACCATATTTTTGGCAATAATTCGGCATACATTGGCAATTTGCCGCTCAAGATTCCTTACGCCGGCTTCGCGAGTATAATCCGAGATGATTTTTTTGATGGCGTGATTTTCAAACACAACTGATTCGTTGGGTATGCCGTGCTCTTCGAGCTGACGCGGGATTAGAAATTGATGAGAAATATGCTGTTTCTCGTATTCGCTATAACCGCTAAGTGGAATAATTTCCATTCGATCACGAAGCGGCGAAGGAATTGTATCCAATGAGTTTGCCGTTGCCAGGAACATGATCTTTGAAAGATCGTACGGGATTTCAAGATAGTGATCGCTGAACGAGTAATTTTGGGATGGATCCAAAACCTCAAGCAGGGCCGAGGAGGGATTGCCGCGGAAGTCATGCCCGATTTTATCAATTTCGTCAAGCATAAAGACCGGGTTGCTGGTTCCGGCGCGTTTTAAACTTTGGATAATTCTACCCGGCATGGCGCCAATGTAAGTTCGGCGGTGACCGCGAATTTCAGCTTCATCGCGAATACCGCCCAACGATATCCGAACGAATTTTCGGCCCAGCGCTCGTGCAATGGAACGACCAAGCGAAGTTTTGCCAACCCCCGGAGGGCCGCAAAAGCATAAGATCGGCGCTTTAAGATTTGATTTGAGCTTTAAAACCGCCAGATATTCCAAAATTCGATCTTTAACTTTCCCAAGCCCATAATGATCCCGATTAAGTATCTGCTCGGATTCATGAAGATTAATATGGGTTTCCGAAAAGGTTGTCCATGGCAAACCCATAATGGTATCGATATAATTGCGTGTTAGTGAATAATCCGGCGAGGCTTGGTTTAGTCTCGAAAGCTTATCAATTTCCTTATCCAGAACCAGGTTGACTTCATCGGGGAAGGATTGGCTTTCTTTGCCCTGACGCAATTTTTGGATATCATGCACATGAACGTCACCTTCGCCCAATTCATTTTGAATGGTTTTCAGTTGCTGGCGAAGTAAATACTCTTTTTGAGACTGATCAATATCGGTCTTAACTTTGGTTTGGATTTGCTTGGAAAGCTCCAAAACCTGAACCTCGCGATTCAAATACTCAGTAAGTTTTTCAGCGCGCGTTTTTAAACAGGACGATTCCAAGAGCTTTTGCTTTTCTGGCGCCGGTAAGTTGAGATTGGACGATATAAAATGAATTAGAAACGGATGATTCTCAATATTTTGTATCGCATAACTGGCTTCATTCGGAAAATTCGGCGAAAGCTCTATAACCTTAGCCGTAATATGTTTAATAGAACGAGCGTAAGCATCCAGTTCCAGATCAAGCGATTCGGCCTCTTCTGAGAGTTCAATTTTTGCAACCATGAACGGATCGTACTGCTCAATATCCAGAATCGCAATGCGTTTGATACCTTGTACAATTAAGCTTGAGGTATTATCCGGCATTTTCAAAACTCTTAAAACCATGCCAATCGTGCCGATGGTGTAGAGATCATGCTCTTGTGGATTTTCTATGTCGGAATCTTTTTGCGAGACAAAAACAACCGTGCTATTGGGCTTGAGCGTTTCCAATAAGGTTAATGATCGTTTTCGTGTAATACTAATGGGTATAATAATATCAGGAAAGAGAACATTGTTTCTTAACGGTAAAACCGGTAGTGTATTTTCAAATTCAAATTCCTGCGGTGTAGATTTAGGTTGCTGATTGATGGAATTAACCAAACCATCTAAAATGCCCATAGAGGTAATTCTTTCGAACGCTTCTTTGGCTTTTTCAGGCATAATGTGTTAGTTACAAGTTTAATTCAAAGATATTATGGGTTTAAACATACGCCTTTTACTGTTACTGCGGTTAAATAAAAAATGTTATACGCGTTTGAGCTTTATATACCGATGGTATCTTAATACGCATCAATGAAGCAAAAGCTCCAAAAATACTATACTAAAATTATTGAGGGGTTTCGGATTAATACTGGGCTTAATGAATCAACGTAAAAATGATTTAAAACAATCAGTACATGATCGGTATGCTTAACTATTTAAGTAAACAATTTTTAGTTCAATTCAAGCCTCTTTAGTGAGAAAATCTATTAATAGACATTTTTTTTCGTGAATCTTAACACTTTCTTAAGCAAAACCCTTTTGCCGGGGCTTATGAAATTAAATTTTATTTTGCTACGAAAAACCATTTCTGGCAAGCCAATTGAGAATTCGAATGAAAAAGGGGTGTTTTTTGCGTTCTGGCACGGAAAAATGCTGGCCGGTTGGTTGCTTTCAAAATCATTGTTCCCGAAAAAAAATCATCTGGCCGTTGTTAGCCAATCGAAAGATGGCCAGCTCCTGGCCAATGCATTAGAAGCGTTGAAGTTTTCTTTGATTCGCGGTTCAAGTTCAAAAGGCAGCGAGGCGATTAAGGCGGAAAGTAAAAAAGCCTTGCAATCTTCGGGCGTTGTGGCCATAACGCCCGACGGTCCGAGAGGTCCGAGAGAAACCCTGAAATACGGATTGATCCGTATGGCTTCTGAAACCCAAACCCCAATTGTTTTTGCCAAAATTTCCTACCGGGATTCATGGACATTTAAAAAAAGTTGGGACAGGTTCGAAATCCCAAAACCGTTTTCTAAAGTAAATATTGATGTGAATCGAATAGACGTCCCGTTGTTTGAAACCGAAGAAGCATTAAAGGCATTTACGCTGAACTTATCCGAAACGTTGAAATCCGATCAATGATGAACGGACTCTTAAAAGCGTCGTCATATCTCTATGGTGCGATCATGCATTTAAGGAATGCGTTGTTTGATCGTAAGGTTTTCAAAACACACCCGTCTCCAATTCCGGTAATTTCTATTGGGAATATTTCCGCCGGCGGAACCGGCAAAACGCCTCTGGTGGATTGGGTGACTGGATTTTTGTTGAACCAAGGGGTGCGAGTTGCCATTTTATCGCGCGGGTATGGCCGCTCGCTAAAAGGCGTTCAGTTGGTTTCGGATGGCGAGGTTATAAAGCTAAATAGTGAGCAGGCCGGCGATGAGCCGGTGATGCTGGCGCATAAAAACAAGCGTGCCATTGTTGTTGTGGCCGAACGCCGCAAAAATGGCGTTGAGTATTTAGTGAACGCCTTTCAAAACCGTTTGCCGCAAGTAATTGTTTTGGACGATGCCTTCCAGCACCGCCAGATCCAACGCCATTTGGATGTGGCGGTCGTGAGCGCGAACCGATTGCCGATTGATGATAACATGTTGCCGCATGGCCGGTTGCGTGAACCGGTTACGGGATTAAAACGCGCCGACCTGTTGCTGCTTTCCAAAGTTACATCAAAATCGCAAATCAAGCGGTTTGGGGATATGGCCAAAGCATTGGGTAAACCGATGGCTGCCACTCGTATTCAAACCGGAAGCATTTATTCGTGCATCTCCGAGCAAAAACTTGAACCGGAGGGCATCGACAAAAAAATCTGGTATGCGTTTTCCGGGATTGGCCAGCCCGATCAGTTTTTGGAGACGCTTTCCGAGATCAATCTAAAGTCGGTTGTAAATAAAGCGTTTAAAGATCATTATGCTTTTAGCGCTCAAGATGTGATTGAATTATTGGCCGAGGCTGAGCAAGTCGGTGCAACCGCTTTGATTACCACTGAAAAGGACTATTATCGGTTGATGGCCTCAGAGGAGATCAAACCGATGCTTGCTAAGCATTCGTTTTACTATCTGAAAATCGGGCTTGAGTTTTTGGACGGCCAAAAGCTGTTTGAAGAAAAAATACTGGGTTTGATTGCTAAAACACCGCTCTGATTTCAGCTTTTCCGGTATGGATAACCTGCCCTTGGGGTAATGAACGGCCATCGTAATTGAGCGATGCCGTAATAAAACGGCTCAATCGATATTGGAAATTAACCAGCCAGGTAAATGTTTCGCCTTTGGAATTCCCCTGGGTAAGCTCATATGTAGACGAACCGGTTTGCTGATTTTCTATGGAGGTTGAAGTTCGTTCAATTTCTGCTTTCAGGCGGCCTTTTCCGCGAAACGAATACGTTGAGCCTAATGTGATCATGGATATGTTGGCCTGAACCGGCTTTGCTTCACCTAACAAAAGCGGCTGACGGTCGGTTCGATCATCATAACTCAGTAGCAAGGCGATTTCCCAGTCCTGTATCGGCCGATACGAGACGTTCGGTGAAACATTATACCCGATAATTTCATATTCCCTGCCGGTTGAGCTCAGGTTTGAGCTTCCGGAACTCAAGGCTCTTGATCGGTTGTAGGTTGAAGCCATTTTAAGCTCAAAGCCAAGTTTTTGTCTCAATCGAGTCATAAACCGTATGCCCCGTTCCAAAAACAGTTTTTTTTCAATCCCCAGGCTAAACTGACTTAACGATTGCGATTCCAGGTAACGAAATCGAACATTGGTTAGCTCGTTCTCAAACAAATACAAGTCTTGTTGATAGACGATTTTTCCAAAAAGCGTGGTGGAGTCGTTTTGGAATTTTTGGAAGTTTAACAGGTAAATTTGCTTCAAATCCTTTTCGGTACTTTTTTCTTCAATGCGCAGAACTGTTTCGCTGGAAAGCGCTCGTAAAGTTTTGGTTGTAAATCCATCACCCTTGCCGATCAACCGTTCGGGTTTTAAACGAAGCCTGATGCTGGTGTTTAAACTGACCACCGGAATTAATTCATCGGAAGGAAAGCTGCGAAAAACATATTGCAAGCTATCATCCCCAAGCTCGCTGGAATAAGTGATCGGGAAAAATTCGTTGAATTCTTTTAAGGTGTTTTGGTTGTCATCGCGCCAAATGTATGAGCCATCGCCTTGCTGAACGGCAAAAAACTGGCGGTCGGTTTTGGATGTTTTTTCAGTTGAAACATCATAAAACCATTCAATATCGGTAAAACCTTTGAAGGGCGAGGCACGTGTAACGAGCTGAAACAACAATGTTTCGGTATTTGCATTACCAAGCTCTCTGAAGCGGTCGGTAAATTCACGAACACGGCGCGTGAGATTAAATTTTGCAAAAAATGATGAAAGCGGCATCACACGCCAGTTAAGGGATAATGTGCGCGCATAAGAGGCCGGCAGTAATCGCGCTCCCAAACCGTCGGTTGCATAAAAAAGCTCATCGTGCCGATAACCAAAGCTTGCCGTTATTTCCTGATGAAAAAAATTATTGAGCGTTAAACCGGGTTTGATATCAATGATCCGGTGACTGTCGCTACGAAGCGTATCGGTGGTTGAATGCCGCGTTTTTTTGTCGCTATACGACGCATTAACAAATGGCGTAAAATTGAACCTTCTTTGTGGGTTTTTAAATGGATAAATGAAAAACCGGCTGTTAAGAGAGCTGTTGAGCCATTTGGCGTTTTCGGATAGCACATCGTTGCGGCTTTCAACCCAAAACACATTTGCCGTTGTGGTGGTTAATGAATCCAGTTTCAATGATGAAGCGCCTTCGTGACGATTCGATTCAAACAATCCGCCTCGCGCTAAGCGTCCGAATGAGTACTTAAAATCAAGCGATTTGATGGGCGCGTAACCCAATCCAAATGTTTGCGTTTTCTCAGATGTTTTTTCATCAAATAAAATGTTGCCATTATAATCAATTAAGTTGTAATTGGTGGCAAAGGTTACAGGTTGGGTCCGATCAAAAAAAGCAAAGTTTTTTGTGGTTAGTTTTTGCGATGCTTCAAGTGAAAGGTTTCCTAACGAAAATCCAAGCAAAGAAACCGGAGTGGGTTTTAGCGAAAATCCGAATTCATAAGCATCGCCATCTTTGGTTGAGTCGTCGAGCGCTGAAAAAGTGTTGAGATCGTTTTGCGATAAAGCGCCTTCAACAAACAGCGTTAAAGATTTTATGGGCATGAGTTTCAGATCGATATCCACCAGTTGCTGTTTTTCAGGAAACGGTAGAAATCGAAAGGCGTCGTAACTACCCGTATTTGGGCCTACATAATTGTAAATACCCAGCGAAAGCCGTTCATAACTGCCTTTACCTTCGCCGACGTAGCTGAATGAGGGTATCCAAAATGCGTCGGCGGCGGTTGGATCATACCGATAAGCAAAGGTTGGCTCGCCGGCAACGGTGGTATCAATACGAACATACACACCTGCCGGTTTGCCATTGATATCAACGCCTACAAATGCGCTGGTATCGATGGCTTTAAAGGGATCGCTGCCGGCTTGTTTAAGGGTACGGATGTTTTCGTCGCTTAAGGTTAGATCGATGGGGGAGTTTTGATCATCGGCTTCATTTAAAAATGTGGTTTGGATGGATATCGCCTTGTTGAAAAAGTTATTTTTTACTTTAAAGCCTAAAAAATTGCGTCGATAGAGGCGATCAGTGTATTGAAAATCAACTAAAATTTTGCTTTCAGCGGTAATTAAGCGGCGATTCATAAAGGTGATCTCACCGCTGCCATAATCGATAATGTAGTCGTTATCTTGCCCGCGGGTTTGCTGCTGGCCATCCACATAGACTTTTTCGGTTCCGGCCAGAACAATGATGAACGGCTCGTTATCCCGGTCGGTTAAGCGATACGGCCCTTGGTTGCCATCCTGACCATTAAACTGATTGACATGATATTTCCCTCGCGATGAGGCAAAGCCGAACTGAACCTCGTGGTTTGTTGCGCCAACATCCAGCATGCTTCGGATCTTACCGCCCTGCAATTTGCGGTTTAAGGAGGCAAAGGCTGTGTTTTGAAACGACAAGTTAAAATCACCGATGGTAACTTCGGCATACTTGCTGCGGACTTCAACAAATACGCGATCAAATTCTTGTAAGGTTTGCGTGTTGCCTTCGGGTTGAATGGGCGTGGTTTCATCGGTTAAGGCTGCCGTAACTTCAACGCCGGGCGCAATACTCCCATCCAATTGAAGCCTTAAACCCGAATTGACGGTTAAATCCTGGTTGGTACCGACCGTAATCCCCCTGATTATAGTACCGGATTTGCGAAGCGTAGAACTGCTGAAAATATCATCAAATATTTTTTGCGTTGGCGCTTTGGTCAGCAATGCTTTAAGCGTATCGCGATTGCTATGCTGCTTTTCCAGCCTAAGCTCGCGCCTGGCATACTTCGGATCAATGCCAAGCGGTAAGCGCTCATAAAACACATCCAACCGGTGTTTAAGACTGTCTTTAAATAAATACCGTAAATAAACAATGCCTTCGTGGTAATTGATTCGAAAGCGACTTTCAGGTACCGGTTGATGATCGAAATAAATGCTGACCGACTTGTGGATCAGGAAATTGTCCGGGAGTTTTAACGAATCAATAAACGGGGTAATGATGGTATAAATACGTTGATTGCCAATGGTTCGGAGCTGCGATATGGTTTGCTCTTGCGTCAGGCTATCCTCTGTGGTATAGGTTTGCTCGGAAAGCGGTACCCATTGGGTAATCACTGAGTCAGGTTTTGTTTGCGCTGAAGTTGAACCGGCCAAAAAAACAACCAGGCAAACGCCAAAAACCGCGGCATAAAAAAAGCGACAAATTGAAAAAAAAAATGAAATCAAATGTATGAATGGAAAGTTCAACGTTTGCCGATATGGTTTTTAGGTTACATCCTAATGAGTTTCAAAACCGGTTGATAGTTAGTGAAAGATCGGGATTTTTTCAACCCAAGCAGCCTACTCTCAGAGGGTTTATTTTCGTGATAAGCGAACCGCAAAGGCGCCATCAATGCCATGAACGTGAGGCAAAAGCGTCAGCGAGCCATCATCAGCAACGAAATTATGAAAAGATTCGGGAAGAACGCTGGTGGCCGGTTCAATTTGCCAATCCGGATGGTCGGAAAGAAACCCTTTTATGAGCTCGGCATTTTCCTCCGGTTCTATGGAACAAGTGGAATAAACCAAAATCCCATCGTCTTTAACCAGTTCAACAGCGTTGTTGAGAAGGTTTTGTTGAAGGTTGGAAAGCGTATCGAGCTCGGAAGCTTTTAAACGCCAGCGAAGCTCGGCCCGACGCGAAAGTACGCCGGTTCCCGAACAAGGCGCATCAAGCAATACAGTATCAAATTTTTGATCGCTTTTAAACGTAGCGGCATCGTGAGCCAAGGTTTGAATAATTGAAATACCCAAAGATTTCGCAAGCGACTGTATGTTTTGCAGTTTGTTTTCATACAGATCCAAACTTAAGATTTCACCCTGGTTTTGCATCAGCTCGGCCAGGTAAGTGGATTTACCTCCGGGCGCTGCGCACATATCTAAAACTTTTTGACCCGATTTTGGCGCTACAAGCCTGCATACCAACGCTTGTGAAAGACTTTGAACGGATAGCTCGCCAGTTTCAATAAACGGCTCAAGATCAAAAAATCGCTCAGGGATTAAAAAATCTTCCAAATCAGATACCTGCACCGAAATATTTTGCTGCTGAAGTTTTTGCTTGAATGATTCGGGCGACGTTTTTAACGCATTGATCCGAAAGGAGATTTTAGGAATTTCATTATTGGTTTCCATAATGCGTTGTGCATCGGAAAATCCATAAATAGTTATCCATCGCTCCAAAAGCCACTTTGGGTGTGAAAACTTTAAAGCAATCTGATCGGCAAATGTGCCTCCGGCCACGTTAAACTCAATGGATTCGGCATTATTACTAATGTTACGAAGCATACCATTAACAAGATTGCCCAAGAACTGCCCTTTTAATTTTTTGGCCAGTTCAACCGACTCATTCACTGCTGCCCAGCGAGGAACTTTATCCAAAAACAAAAGTTGATAAATGCCAATACGAAGAATGTTCTTAACATCGATATCCATTTTGGTGAGGCTGTGGCGGTAAAACTGCGCAATCACATGATCAATTTTCATTTTTTCTCTCAATGTGCCATAAACAATCTGCATGGTAAATGCGCGATCGACCGATTCCAAACCTTTACGAAGGAATAATCGCGTGAGTGCGGTATCTGATTTCGCGTGATTAACTTCAACCTCTCTTAAGGCTTGGACTGCAATTTCCCTGGCCTTCATCATAGTTGTAATGTTTAAGGTTCAACAGTTAGTTGCTGATGTAGCAACCCTGGTTATATCTCACTAAGAACAACTTGTATGGTTTAACGATGGATTAAAACAACAATAAAATCAATAACGATTCTTTTTTGGATTCCGTTTTTGTCGCTTTGATTTTAGATGATTTGAGTCTAAATTATGATTATTGCATATAAATTGCGTTTGTGTAATGGCAGCCTGTGTTTGTAATATAATCATGATTCTATTATATTCACACTATATATGTTTTCTGCTCTTTTATATTTAGTTCACTTGTCATCAAGAAAGGTGGAGGGAAAGGCCCTGTGAAACCTTGGCAACCGTCGTAAGATTGGTGCCAATTCCTGCCCGTATTAGGATTTGCTGGGGGAGATGACGGAAGCAAGATATGTCCTTATAAAATCTATGGATTAAAGATATCACCTCTTCCGGCATTTTCATCGGAAGAGGTTTTTTCGTTTATGGGCAGCGGTTTTCATAATGCCGGACTCTTCATTATTACCTATAACTTAAACAGTCACATTATGTCTGAATCTAATACTGTTGAAGCGCAAGAGCGTCGTTATGAAACGTTGCAAATCCATGCCGGGCAGGAGCCTGCGCCATCAACCAATGCTCGGGCCGTCCCGATTTATCAAACCACATCATACACCTTCGATGATTCGGAGCACGGTGCGCGTTTGTTCGGTTTAAAAGAATTCGGCAACATTTACACACGCATTATGAATCCCACTTCCGATGTGTTCGAGAAACGAATGGCGGCATTGGAAGGCGGCGTTGCAGCGCTGGCAACAGCAAGCGGTCACTCCGCACAGATGCTAACGATTTTTAATCTATGCCAAGCCGGTGATAATATTATTTCATCCAGCTATCTTTATGGCGGTACCTTTAACCAGTTTAAAGTGTCTTTTCCACGATTAGGCATTGGGGTAAAATTTGTTTCGGAAGACAACCTCTCAGCTTACGAGAGCCAAATCGATGATCGAACCAAAGCCATTTATGTAGAGTCTATTGGCAATCCCAGGTTTTATATTCCCGATTTGGAAGGATTGGCCAATCTGGCTCACAAACATGGCATTCCTTTGATTGTGGATAATACATTCGGATGTGCAGGATATTTGTGTAGACCGATTGATTTTGGCGCGGATATTGTCGTTGAATCTGCAACAAAGTGGATTGGTGGACATGGGACATCCATTGGCGGCGTTATTATCGACTCCGGTAAATTTGATTGGGGCAATGGAAAATTCCCATTGTTTACCGAACCTTCGCCAGGCTACCACGGGCTTAATTTTTATGAGACCTTTGGTCCAAACAGTCCGTTTGGAAACATTGCGTTCATTATTCGCGCGCGTGTTGAAGGCCTCCGCGATTTTGGCCCGGCTCAAAGTCCGTTTAATTCATTCCTTTTTTTACAAGGTTTGGAAACATTATCCTTACGCGTTCAGCGCCATGCCGATAATAGCCTTGAGCTGGCAAACTGGTTAAAAAATCATCCCAAAGTCAGTTGGGTAAGCTACCCGGGATTAAGCGATGATGAAAACCATGAGCGAGCAAAAACGTATTTAACCAATGGCTACGGATGTATTTTGGCGTTTGGGGTTAAAGGCGGCTATGAAAACGGAAAAACATTGATTAACTCGTTGGAACTGGCCAGTCAGTTAGCCAATGTTGGCGACGCAAAAACCCTGGTTATACATCCGGCATCAACCACTCATCAGCAGCTTTCCCAAGAGGAACAGCTTTCTGCAGGGGTTACGGAAGATTTAATCCGTGTATCGGTTGGTATAGAGCATATTGATGACATTAAAAACGATTTTCAGCAGGCGTTTTCCAAACTCCCATGATAGCTTTTAGATGAAGTACAAAACGTATTTTTCAGATAAAACGAAAATTGCCCATTTTTCCGAACCGTTTCATTTTGAGTTGGGGGGGAGGATAAATGAATTCAAAGTGGCATATCGTACATGGGGCAAGTTAAATCAACAGGGCACAAACGTGATTTTAATTTGCCATGCTTTAACAGGATCGGCTGACGCGGACATCTGGTGGGGCGATCTATTTGGTGAAGGAAAAACATTTGATCCATCCAAAGATTTTATTGTTTGCAGTAATGTGTTGGGAAGCTGTTATGGCACTACAGGTCCGATTTCCATCAATCCTGAAACCGGCCAACCCTATGGCCCGCTATTTCCGCAATTTACCATTCGCGATATGGTTCATGCCCAACATCAACTGCTTACCCATTTAGGCGTCAAACATCTGAAAATGGTCATCGGCGGTTCATTGGGTGGCATGCAGGTATTGGAATGGGGTAAAACATACCCTGAATTTGTTGGCTCTATTGTGCCAATTGCAACATCAGGTCGACACTCGGCATGGTGTATTGGACTCAGTGAGTCGCAGCGCCAGGCTATTTATGCCGATCCCAATTGGAAAAACGGTTATTACGAATTCGGAAAAGAACCTAAAGATGGGCTTTCCGTAGCGCGTACCATTGCCATGTGCACCTATCGAAGCCGTGCAAGCTATCAAACGCGTTTTGCACGTTCCGAGCGTCAGAAGGGGGAGTTTAATGTGGAAAGTTATTTGAAGTACCAGGGTGAAAAAATGATTGAGCGCTTCGATGCCAATGCTTATGTAAAATTAACCAAAGCCATGGATACGCACGATATATCCAGAGGTCGCGGGGATTATGCCGAATGCCTTGAACAGTTGTCAATACCGGCTTTAGTAATTGCCATTAGCACGGATATTTTGTATCCGCAGGAAGAGCAGGAAGAAATAGCGCGCTTAATGCCAAATGCAAAGTTAGATATTTTGTATTCCTCGCATGGGCACGATACGTTTTTAATAGAAATGGATTCCTTAAACCTGCTAGTAACGTCGTTTCAAAACAAGCTGGCACAGGAGGGTGTGTTAGAAAACAAAGCCATTTCAACGACAAATCCCCAAACC
>JANQGG010000038.1 GCA_028277445.1 Chloroherpetonaceae bacterium
GAGATGCTGAATCAAGTTACTAATGACGAGTTTACCCTTTTTGGTCACCCTGAACTTGTTTCAGGGTCTCAGATAAAGGGGAGCTGTTAGAGATGCTGAAACAAGTTCAGCATGACTGGATATGATGTAACTCCTCATTACCAGTTTGTTTATTGCTAAACATGAAAACTCGCGATGATTTTAAAACTTTATCACTTCTGCGAAAGCAGGAGCCTATGAATGCCTAAACTGCGCAATTATGACTTCATAGATAAGTATCTAAAACTATACAATTTATTCTCATACACCGATGTTTAAAAATATTCTTTACATTTTCCAGCAAACCAACACCAAGCTTTCCAAGGTGGCTTTAGGCGAGTTTCTGCATGGTTTTTTTCTTGCCGTTCCCACCGGAATGTTGCTATTGATCATATGGGAACTATTCACTGCAAACCCTGATACCCAAAAAATCATCCGCATTCTGATTCTGATGACGGCGTTTTTCCTGGGACAACTCTACGTAGCCAAGCGCATTAAAGTCTTAACGAGTATTTCCATCTACTCTATGGGCTCAAAATTGCGAATTCTATTGGGCAATCAACTTCAACGCCTCTCCCTGGGTTTTTACAAGAAACGCGATCCGGGCGATTTGGCTTCGGTAGTTTTGCAGGATGTCAGCAATTTTGAAACCATATTAGCGCATAGCATTGAAAATATCTTCGGTTCAATTTTCGGCACCATATTCCTCTCGACATTTCTTTTTGTACTGGATTGGAGACTGGCGCTATTGATGATTGCGGCTTTACCTGTTGCCTTTTTGTTTGTCTGGATTGCTACAATAGTTTCCGAATCGTTCAGCGCACGTCAAATTGCTTCGAGAAATGAAACTGGAAGCCGGTTTATTGAATACATTCAAGGTATTCGTCACCTGAAAGCATATAACCAGACCGGAAATAAATTTTCAACGTTAGAAAAAGCCTTCAATGATTTGCGCCGAAATAGCATCAAGTTGGAAGCCGTGCCCGGTCCGTTTGTCATAACCGCATTCATTATTTTTGAATTCTTTTTCCTTCTTATGGTTTATGTGGGCATTCTTGAAATGAACCACGAAACACTTGGCGTTCAGGCTTTTACCGCGTTTTTGATTGTAGGATACCGGTTGTATGAACCGCTGAAATTATTGATGATTGATTACGCCATTCTTCGCTACATGAATGTCAGCTTAAAAAGAATCATAGATTTAATGAAATCTCCTCTGCAAAGTGAAGGTCAAAATCTTAAACCTCAGTCATCAGGCATAGAATTTAAAGACGTGACTTTCTCCTACGTCGATCGGGAAATTTTCAGCAACATCAGCTTTAGCATTCCCGAAAAAAGTCTCACAGCGCTCGTTGGCGCATCAGGCTCAGGCAAAACTACTATCGCAAATCTCATTGCCCGGTTCTGGGATGTTCAAAAAGGTCAGGTTCTTATCGGCGGCGTTGATGTTAAAGATATGAGCCTTGAAACGGTCTATAGCCTGATTAGCGAAGTATTTCAGGAGGTTTATCTGTTTGATGATTCTATTTACAACAACATCAAAATCGGCAACCCCGCTGCCACAGAACAGGAAATTTTAACCGCGGCCAAAAAAGCCCAAGTGATGGAATTTTTGGATATGTTGCCCAATGGCATCCATACCAAAGTTGGTGAAGGGGGTTCACATCTTTCGGGCGGGCAAAAACAACGCGTATCCATTGCACGTGCTATGTTAAAAAATGCCCCGATCGTGCTCCTGGATGAAGCCACTGCCTCGCTTGATCCTGAAAACGAAATTTACATTCAACTTGCTATCCAGGAACTTGTGAAACAAAAAACCGTGGTAGTCATTGCCCATAAGCTGCAAACCATCCGAAATGCCGACAAAATTATTGTTCTCGAAAATGGCCAAGTTAAAGAAGAAGGCTCGCATAATGAACTTTTAAAACATGGCGGCTTGTATGCAAATTACTGGAACACCCAGCAATCCACACGTGGATGGAAAAGTCATAAAGCTTCAAAACATGAACAGATCAATTAATAAATCAAACATAATTACAAATGAATACGCTTACATTACATTCACCTTTTAGTTTTATCAGCAACTTACTGTATAAAAGCCACCTGCCGAAGGTTATCCACGCTGCCATTGAGCTTGGTGTTTTTGAGGTGATCGCTAAAGGTCCGAATTCATGCGAAGAAATACGCAAATCGCTCAATACTCATCACCACATTACGGAGTCCTTTTTAAACCTGCTTTGTTCTATCGACTTGCTACAATTAAATAACGGCCTATATGAACTCAGCGCACTATCCAAAGATTTCCTGGTTAAACAATCCCCTGTTAACCAAATTGATTATATAGCGTCATTTTCCGGAAACTCAGGCCCTTTCGATCAATTGGTTGAAGGACTACGAAATGGTTCTTCCGAGTTTAAATACGATATGTGGTCAACTGAAAAAGCGGTTCTGGGTATGGAGCAAATGGCAAAAGGCGGCTCACTGCAACATATTGTCTCTTTTATAACCTCTATCCCTCAATTTAAAAATTGCAGGAAGATGTGTGATTTAGGCGGCAGTATCGGGTATTATTCGTTTGCACTCCTTGAAGAAAACCCGAATTTGTTTGCCCATGTATGCGACCTGCCAAAAGTTTGCCAGTTAGCTAAAACATTAAAAAATAACCATCCTCATTTCAATCGTGTATGTTTTGAAGAATTTGATATTCATACCAATCAATCCTTTGGTCATGATTACGATCTGTTTCTTATTTCGCATTTCATTTATGAAATCGCAGCTCAGAAAAAGCTCTTGGAGCTTTTGAAAAACGTTAATCGGTCAATGACCTTAGGCGCGGTCTTTGTCTCCAATCACATCTCATCGGATGAGCTAAGCGAAGATCACAAAATTACCCTGCATCTAATTGAGCTCCAAACCCGTCTTATGGGGTATCCTACACATCAGCTACCTGAGGAGCTTTTAGTTAATGCATTAACAGAAGCTGGGTTCGGTGATTTTAGAATTCAAAAACCGGATAAAAACCTGGCGTATCCTTCCCTTTTGATATCAGCCATTAAAATTAAAAACATCTAATCAAAACCAGCCGATAAGGCTAAAACTTAAATAAACACCCACATGGAAAAAGAAATCTATTGGTCGCGTTTTGCGGCAGATTTTGAAACTCACAACCACTATGTTGCGGGTCAGAAAAATATTGCGGCAATTAAAGATACCCTTTCAGAACAAAACCTAACCGGCAAGGTTCTTGAACTGGGTTGCGGGAACGGCACTTATACAAAGGTGATTGCTCATAAAGCTCAGGAAGTTTTTGCCACTGATTTTTCCGAGGAAATGGTATCGGTTTCCAAAACAAAGCTTGATTCTCTGAAAAACGTTTGTGTTGAACAACAAAATTGTTTTTCCCTAACCTATCCTGATTCAAACTTTGATGCTGTTGTTATGGTAAATTTATTACATGTCGTTGAAAACCCTGAAGACGTCATCAAAGAATGTAAAAGGGTTTTAAAACAACAAGGAATTTTAATTATTGTGAGTTTTACCACGGAAGGAATGAGCGCTTTAGCAAAATTGGGCTTGATTTATCGCTACCTAAAAACATACGGTAAGCCTCCGGCCACTTCACAAAGCCTTGCCCTTGAAAAAACATCTTCGATGGTTACTAACCAAGGCTTTGACGTTTCTGAAACTTTTTTAACCGGGCATTCATCAAAAGCGATTTTTGTTAAAGCCTTGCTTAAATAAGGTAAGATTTAAAACTGATCCCCCAATTTTACCCTTTAATCATAATCTAGAATTTTTATCGCATTTAGATTTGGACTTCTCGAATAATTAATTTAGATTAAATCTAAATTAACAAACAATTCAAACTCAACGATATGTCTGTTCATAAAAAAGAAATTTTGGGAATCTCCGAAAAATGCATGATTCAAAAATGCAGTTGCGGAGCTTTTCATCTTCATTACCAGTATTTATCAATTACTATAAAAAAAGAAACCTTGTTTGCTATCATGCATAAGTGTTATGCATGGAAAGAACAGATCAAGAAATCAGCCTCATGTTGCCATAAACGCCCGTTTAAACTTTCGCTTGGCGTTTGCACTTTAACCATTTCATACGAAGACTTTGAAGAATTTAATCAGGTTATACAAGAAGTAACTACTAAGCTTTTAAACTTGGATCAGCTTATGGTTAAAGGCTTGGCCTCGTTGAACTGAATCCTCATCCAAAATCTGAAAATGAATAGTACTCCTAAAACAAGCATATCAACAAAACCAATGCTCAATGGTGTTCCGGAAACCTTGCTTATTCCTTTGTGGGCAAGATGCGCCGAAACCTCGCATCCGCAGTCAATTATTCAGGATCACAAAGCTTGCGAGCTATTGGCTGCAATTGATTACAACTTTTCGCAGTTCGAAAACGCTTGGAAAACGCAAGCCGGAGTCGCGATCCGAACGTTAATTTTGGATAAAGCCGTAAATGCCTTTATCAAGCAACACCCCAATGCTTTAATCATAAACCTTGGCGCAGGTTTGGATACCCGTTTTTTCCGCGTGGATAACTCTCAAGTTGAATGGGTGGATATCGACCTACCGGAAGTGATACGTTTAAAAGAAGCATTGATCTCTCAAACCGAACGATATCGGTATATCGCATCATCTATTTTTGACCTAGCATGGGTTGAAGCGTTTCAGGAAATGAAACGCCCGGTTCTATTTATAGCTGAAGGGGTACTCATGTACTTTCAGCAAGCAATTGTTGCGCAATTTTTATCGGATTTGAGTTCTAAATTTCCCGAATCTGAAATGCTTTTAGAAATCATATCGCCTTTTGTATCCAAATTTTCAAAATGGCACGATACTGTCAGTAAAACAGAGGCAACATTTAAATGGGGAATTGAAAATGCTAAAAAGCTCGCGATGCTATGCCCAACTCTTAAAATTTTGGATGCGTGGAACTACCTGGATTATCACCCCGAACGTTGGCGATGGATTACGATGATGACAAAACTACAGGCCTTAAAACGCATCTTTTCGGCCAGTATTGTGCATGTGCAATTTCAATCCGTTAGATAATATGTACTACTTGTTTAATCATAATCACTTGGAGGTTTTAATGAACACGAAATTTATGCATGTGGGGAAATATTGTGTGAAACCGGAATTAAGGGATGAATTTGTGAAGGCTATCATGGAGTTTGAGCGTTCAATTTCGAACCATATAGGCCTTAATCTCTCGTATTTGCTTGATTCGGAAAATGAGCCAAATACATTTTGGTATATCACAATTTGGTCATCTAAAGAGTTTTGGGAAAGAGCCGCAAAACTCGATAATCACAAACGATTGTCGGAAAAATGTGATACGTATCTCTCACAGCCGGCTAATAACAACTTTGGAAGCGTTCTTTTTTAAAGCTCATAAATTCTAATTAATAAATACAAATTACTAATTATCATGAAAAAAATTGGACTTTTTTGGGGATCGGACACCGGTAACACCGAAACCGTTGCCGGAATGATTGCAGAATCTATCGGTGAAGAACTTGTTGATGTTTATGATATTTCGCAATGTTCACCGGAAGATATCCTTCAATACGATTACTTGATTTTTGGTATTCCCACCTGGGGTAATGGTGAGTTGCAAAGTGACTGGGAAGACTTTTTCCCAAATCTCTCCGAAATGGACTTTTCTGGTAAAACAGTTGCTTTGTTCGGTTTGGGCGATCAGTTCACATACAGCTCCTACTTCTTAGATGCTATGGGCATGCTTCATGACGAAATTGTTCCACAAGGCGTTAAAATTGTTGGACACTGGCCTACCGAAGGTTATGAATTTGAAGAGTCCAAAGCTATCGTTGATGGCAACTTTGTAGGTCTTGCTATTGATCAGGATAATCAGGATGATTTAACGCCGGAACGTGTTCAGCTTTGGGTTGAACAGCTCAATGAACTTGTTCCTGAAATGCAACAGCAGGATTAATTAAATTTTTTTTGATTGTTCCTCCATAATGTTCTTTTGTTCATAGTTTTGTCGCTGTTCTTTTATTGTATTCTCCTTCCACTTGTGTCAGGTCGGCTTCTTAAAAAAAGTCGGCCTGTTTTTTTTCCCTGCGGCTCGACTTCGCCTACCCGAATTCAAAAATTCTGTATTGACGAACTTAGGTTTCAAGCCTATATTTGAAGTGTAATTAGTACAAATTTGATGTGCTTTATGTTCTTCAGAAGTTTTTTAAACCTAAAAGGAAGGAAATAAATAATGGCTTACAAAATTGATCCTGATATTTGCGTTGTATGCGACGGTTGTCGTCCGGCTTGCCCACGCAATGCCATTAGCGCTCACGAAACAGAAAAGACCTATGTAATTGATGCCAATCTATGCAATGACTGTCAGAATATGTCGGCAGTGCGTTGCACACCACAATGCCCAGTTGATGCTATCAAAAAAGCCTGACACAAGAAATATACAGGGAAGCGCTCACTTCCCTGTTTTTTTAAGCGGCGTGTAATAAAAAATTAGCTTCGCGGCGGGCTTCTTCGTAGCGGCGATGTAAGTTAATGGAAGGACGCGGGTCGCCAAAAACTTGCCATCCGCAACAACCGCTGCATGAATCTTTGGTCAGCCCCATGTATCCCCAAACATCTTTTAAAGGATAACCCAATGCCAACCCGATTTCATGTGGAATTCTATCGGATGATTTCCACCTGTGGCTAAGCTCATTTAAAAACTCATGTGCTTTTATCCCAATGGTATAGCCAAGTTTTTTATGAAGTTTCTTTTTGGAGGCTCTGCTAAGTCTGTTGTTCAGCAAGTTTTCATTATAGACGATCAATTTGCACGTGTCGTTTTTACAATGCAATACTTTTAGATCAACGCCCCATAGTTCGCATAAAACCCTTGCAAAAGTAGTACATTGATCAAGGGTTAAGTCCATCATCTTATCCTGAATTTTAATCAGCTCACCGGATTTTCTTCCAAACAACACCCGTGAAACTTGCTCAAAAAGCCAACGTTCAAAACCGGCTTGTTTATGACAGATTTGACTTAATCGTAGCTTCCATTCATGAAATTTTTCGGTTTTTTTTGTTTTACTCATCTTTTCCTCACATGAATAAAGTTGATTCATTTTTCCTGATTTGGTACTACTTCAATACATTCAGCAATTTCCCGTGAAATGGAATGCTTTTTTTGACCGACTTTTACAACTACTGGGCCGTTAAATGGGGCAATTTCAATTACTTCGCACTTTCGTTCAGGTTTAAATCCATTTTTGTGGATATACTTGACCTGTTCAATGTCGGCAGTATAGATTTGACTGACTTTTAGCTTTTCTCCTACAAGAGCCTCTGAAAGCGGCTTGGATAGATTGCTTTTGTGAAACCCATTCGCTCCCGGTATGGGATGGCCGTGCGGATCGTGCTTAGGATAATGCAGCAATTTATCTAATGCGTCAGCCAAACGATCCGAAATCACATGCTCTAACCGGCAGGCTTCTTCATCTACTTCGTCAATATTATATCCGGCTATTTTCACCAAAAAGAGCTCAATTAAGCGACGTTTCCTTAGCATACCGTAGGCGAGTTGGCGTCCTTTTTCACTTAAAGCCACGCCTTCTCGCCATTCATGTTCAACAAAGCCCTCTTGGGTAAGCCGTTTCACACGCTCGGAAACGCTGGAAAGGCTTAGGTTCATTACTTTAGCAATCTCGCTAATCGTAGCGCTTTGGGTGCGCTCTGTCAAGCGATAAATGCTTAAAATGTACATTTCAGTGGTTTCAGAGAGCATGCTTAAACATTATCAATTCCTTTTCGCTTGCCTTCAACAAATCCTTTATTAAGATTTAATCTAATATAAAAAACATCAAAGCATTACCAAATTTATCAATGTGTTTTAATAATGATTAGAACTTAATAGCTGTTCCAACAAAGAAAGTTCTTGGACGTGTTGGGCCGTAAATGTAAGCCGGATCACGACCAGCTGTTTTATCAAAATCGTCCTGGTAGCTGTTAAGGATGTTTTGCATACCAACGCTCAAAGTCAAACCAGATTGGCTATCATTTGAGGTTGCGAAGAGGTAACTGACTTTTGTATTGAGTTCAAAAAACGGATCTGTTTCTTCCAATACATTCTCTGCTATAAATAATTCGTCACCTCCCTCATGAGGCACTTTCATTGAACCAGTATAAACACCAGATAGCGACACATTTAACTGAGAAGTAAATTGATTGCTTATGGTGAAATACCCATACAAAGAAGGTGTTCTGGTAATTTCATCAGTGAAAATTCCATCAATTGGTTCTTGATCCTCTTTATACTTGCCGGATTGGGCAGTAGCACCAACCTGAACCTGAAGGTAAGGTGTCAGGTAGCGGGCTTCCAAAGAGCCACCCATAACAGTAGCGCCTGAAGAATTAACACGCTCATAAACCTCTAAATCATCAGTAGAAGCTGCTTCATTAAACTCTTGAGAAAACGCATCATTGAGCTTGGTGTAAAAACCTTCTAATGTAACACCCCATTCGGAACCAATACTGCTGACAGTATAATCTAAAGATCCGCTTAAACTTACTGAGCGTTCCTCTTTTAAATCCTCTGCATTTGTGTAAATCCACCGCACGCCTTCTGCGCTGAGGATATGAAGATCTTCATCAAAGGTTTGAGGAGCACGAAAACCGGTAGCAACGTTACCACGGATCTGAAACTCCGAGGTAAGTTTACCAAGAACACTTACTCTTGGATTGATAATCACGTTATCAATCAGGTTGTGATTATCGAGGCGGGCACCGATTAACAAGCAAATATTATCGTTGATGTCCCAATCATCCTGAACAAACAACGCTTGCTCGCGGATCACCTGGAAAATTGAACGATCAATGGCCGGCTGGCTATCTTCAAGTTCGTTGTATTTGAATTCAGATCCCACGATCAACTCATGCTTACCACCAAAGCCTTCAAAAGCAGTGCTGTATTGAGCGCCAATAACAGCAGAAAGATCTTCGGAACGGCCATAAGCATTAGCCGCGGCTACAATATCAGTTGTATCTGTACTTCCTAAACCGCCATAATAACTATCACGAAACGTTTGGCGGTTGGAGATGTAGAGGTTTAATCTTTGTTTGTAATCCTCAGTAAGGTAAAGATTGTAATCCACACTACCATTTAATGACACGTGTTTTGTTCCTTCGGCAACATCGGCCTGGTGCATAAATTTATCAAACTTGTTTCCACCACGCCGGTTTTCGTAGCTGACATGGAACTCAGGTTTGATTTTGCTGAATTCACTAATATTATAGAAACCGTGCATACCTGCTGAAATATCTTCCAACTCGGATAACTCAGAGAAGTCATCGCCATTGGCATCAAAGGCATTACGATTGCGATAGTTACCGAATAAGAACATACCTGCGTCCCTGTTGTCAGCAACCACACTGCTTGCAAGACTAATTTGATTATCGGGGATTTTACCATCAATAAATCCGGTGTTTGTGGCAAACTCAAATGAATTGGTTGTGGGTTCTTTAGTAATAATATTAATTGTTCCGGCAATAGCGTTTCCACCATAAACAGAAGAACCTCCACCACGCATTACTTCAACCCGATCAATCATAATACTGGGGAAATGTTCTAAACCATAAACACCTGCCAAGGCGCTGAATACCGGACGACTGTTAACTAAAACCTGAGAATATTTTCCTTCCAGCCCATTCATACGAACCTGACTAAAACCACAGTTTTGGCAGTTATTTTCAATTCTAACACCGGGTTGATAGCTCAAACCTTCCAAAAGGTTTAATGACTGAGTGGCATCTATCATTTTTGCATCCACAACATTAACAATTACCGGTACATCGCGCTTGAATTTCTCAGTTCGCGTACCGGTAACAACAATTTGTTTGCTCATAACCGCTGCACCTGAAAGCTCTAATTGGAGATCCAAGGTTTCACCTGCTTTAAGAAAAACAGTTTTTTTCTTAATGTCGTATCCAACATATTGAACCTGTAAAACATACTCACCGGGCTCAACTCCTGAGATGGCAAACAGCCCATCGTCTGTGGTTTGTGCGCCTAAACGAGTACCTAACAAAATTACACTGGCCGATTCAATGGGATTCTTTGAGGCTTCATCTATAACCTTGCCTTTTATACTCCCAGCGTCATCAAACGCATGACCAAGAATTGGATTTAATAAAAAAAACATTAATAAAACATTTAGATACAATAACTTCATAGTTTGTTCCCGTTTAATTAGTTTAACTAAATTGATATTTGATCAATTTTAAATGTTCAAAAAACAACAGCTTATAATGGTATTCTTATTACGATTATATACTGTTGTTATAATCATTAATTAATAATTTAACTAGATTTAATCTTAATAAGAAATTAGACAAATTATAAATTAATACCAAATCAAGCTATCTTTTTGTCATTTTTTTTCCGGTAATTCAGTGGGTGTTTTAAAAACTGGTTGAGCTTTGCATCAGGCTCAAATACATTTCCGCAAAACTTCCTTTCAATTAAAATCACGATGCGTAATGCACTGCAAATGCAATCAAAGGCGGCAGAAAGCCTGCCAGTAACAACCACTTTCCCCGCCCAGATAGTCCACGGCTGCCTTGAAGGATAAACAAACCAGTAAGGCAGATGATGATGAGCATTGCGCCCAGAACATCTGAGGCCCACTTCCAACCTTTGATGCTGTTTCGATGCAACAGGTTGGTTTCATAAAAAACATGGCGGCGAGAGAGTTTTTCGTATAATCCGGTCGCCTCGTTTAAATTCAAATGCAAAGTAGACTTGTTGTAATAGATCTTAAGCTGGTCTTCGGTGGGAAAATCATAAATTTTGTACTCATCTTCATTCACCATTTGACTAAACGCTTTAACCAAATCCTCTGTAATTTCTGATTTTGTATAGCTTCTCTTGAGCTCGATCTTTTCTTTGGTAATAATAAAATCCGGGTTCCAATCGTCAATATGGTTTAATGCAATCCCTGAAATGCTATACATTATGATCAAACCCGATAGGAAATATCCAAAATCACGATGAATTATCGTGTTCCACTTGAGTAATTGCTTTTTATTCATACTCAGTTTGATGAATTTTTGGCATTTATTTTCCCAGCGATCTTGTCGGAAATTTTGATAACCCAGCTTTCAACATTTGCATCTGGTAGAATTGCATCTGGCTTATAGATCACGCGCTGTTTATGATTTTTTACTTTTGCGATGCCACCTCCGATAATGCGAATCTGGAAATTTTCATCATGAGCAACCAAAATTGGAATCACAATAGCTTTTTCTTTGCGCTTTAGCACATTTTCAACCGCAACGGTTGTTGAATCCAACTTGTACCGTACAATATGCCCGCACCATCCATACGAATAATCTTTAATCCCAACATGATTTGACACATGATTCCCCAGTGTATCCATCAAGGCTGACCATTCTTTGGTATAGGTTTCATCGCCATAAGCTATAAGCGCCAACCCTTCGTTTTCAGGATTGCGGGATAATGCTTTGGCACGTCGCAGCACGTTTTTCTGCAAGATATCCGTAAAGTCTAGCAAAGGCGCCAGGTGAGTACGAGCTTTAGGTGTATAACGCTCAATCTTTTCAAACTTAAGCATTTCCTTAGATTGAGGGTCTTCTTTTTGCCCGATGATGGTGGGAATATCATCAAACGAATGAGGACTTACGGTTAGAAAGATCGGAACAATAATGATATCGCTATAATTTTCAGCATCAAATTCTTTAAGCCTGGTGGCAATGGAAGGTTCGTTATATTCCATAAACGCTGTTTTAATACCCTCAATCTTACCCATCCTTAAAATAGAATCCTTAACACTGGACTCTAAATCCAACAAAGCTTGCCGCCAAGTTTTAGAATGTGAGCCATGATTCACAAGCAACAATCCAATTTTTTTATCAGCTTGTACTTTCCCTTTTTGAGTTTGCACGTCGCTACAACCAGCAAATGCAGTTACCAGAAATAGCAAACACGGAATAAACATTCTGCGAAAAACCCTGTTTTTCATTTTTGCACCTTTTTTGATAATTAATAAAACACCTGCCCCCCTACTCAATTTTAGAGTTTAATTTATGCTGAAGGCTTTGGATGATTCAAAGATAAAAAATAATTTTATTTATTTCGACTTTGTCTAAATAAATTTTACGTATATATTCAAACCGTAAAATTCACCGACAAAGTCACAACAATGATGTTTTTTAAAAAAGCCTTTGTTTTTGTCCTTTTTGGATTTATAAGCGCCACTGAGTTACATGCCTCAGCAACCGAGGATTCAAAAGGTTTGGGTAATTCAGTGCAAGTGTTTGGAAAAGTGGTTTCAAAAAAATCACAAGAGCCACTCGCCGGTGCAACGGTAACTTTAGTAGGTACCACGCGTGGCACGATTTCAGATGAGAACGGGGAGTTTTTATTGAAAAATCTCAACCCCCAAAAATACACGCTTCGTGTTACTTACATCGGTTATAAAACCACTCAAAAACAGATTGATCTCTCCAAATCACAAAAGGATATTCAAACGATTGAATTCGCCCTTCAAAAAGCAGCATTTGATATGGATGCTATTGTAGTGACTGCTTCGTTGGGTGAAAATATGTTGAAAAACACGCCTCAACTCACCGAAGTTCTTAGCGGTAAGGTTTTACAAACGACAGGTGCGATAACCGTTCAAGATGCCTTAGAACAGAATGTCCCGGGAATAGAGTTCTCAGAAGATTCCCATGGCTCAAACATTCAAATGCAAGGGCTTGGCACAAAATATATTTTGATCCTGATTGATGGCGAAAGAATGTCTCAAAAAGATCGTGATAACATTGATTTTGAACGGCTAAATGTGGGTCAAATAGAACGAATAGAAGTCACAAAGGGCGCAGCATCCTCAATATACGGGTCTAATGCTATTGGCGGGGTCATCAACATTATCACAAAAAAGCCTAAACATGCGTTTGAAGCTAATGGATTCTACAGAAGATCGGCATACAATGAGCAGGCCATCAATGGTTATGTAGCAACAAAACAAGACCATTTCAGCGCAAGTCTTGGGGCTGACCATAAAAAATCAGATGGATACGACCTTACATTGGAAGAACCAAATACGTCAAAAACCCAAGAAAAGTTTGAAGATTACAGCATTACCCCATTTTTCAGTTTCAGGCCTTCGGATCAGTTTGAACTTAATCTTAAAGGAAACTACTTCGTACATGAACGCTTTGATGAGCTTTCCACAATTCCGACTCATCCGAAAGATTACAGTTTCACTTTAAATGCAAATGCCAACTACTACCTTTCTCCCAAGCAGCATTTTTGGATCAGTTGGAATACGGATCAATATGAACAGTACCATATTGAGGAAAGGAAGAATAATAATGAGAATCTTGAAGGAATACATCGGTTCAATAACGCTAAATTAATTTCTCACACCCATCTCTCATTGGATCATTCATTTAAAGTTGGTTTAGAATACTTAAACGAAAGATTGACCTCCGATAGGGTAGCGGAGGGCAAAAAAACCACCACATCCTGGATAGGGTTTATTTATAACGAATATAAGCCTTTTACTTCGCTAAGAACATCTGCTGCGCTTCAGGTAAATCAACATTCAACGTTTGGGATGCATGTCTCACCTAGCCTGTCATTGCTGTATCAGGTATTACCGCTTAACATACGATTGGGTTACAGCAATGGCTACCGGGCGCCAACCCTTAAAGAACTCTACTTTGAATGGGATCATTTTAGCATGTTTTTTATTAAAGGCAATACTGATTTAAAGCCCGAAACCTCACATTATTTCTATTCGTCGGTTGAATACATCACCTCCTCAATGAATCTTTCAGCATCTGTTTACCTGAACCGTCTAAACAACATGATTACTACAGTAACTTCTTTAAATAACGGTCAGCAAACCGAAAATTATCAAAATGTAGCTGACGCTCGTTTGATTGGTTTTAATCTGCAGATTAAAAGAGAGCTGATCAAACGCTTGACACTAATTGGTGGTTACAGCTACGTGCATTCCGAAGACTTGAATACCGGTTTTCAAATCCCTGGGATCATAACACAATCAGCCCGCCTGCGTTTGGAATACGGTCAACGGTTCTCTAAAGATTTTGATCTCATTCTGGCATTACAGGGTAAATATAGCAGCGGTAAGCTTTATGAATCTAAAAATGAGGAAGGCAATGTAGAACAGGAAAAGTACAAGCCATATTGGAATTGGCGTTTTATATCAACGCTTTACCTCTATAAATATTTCAATCTGGCACTTGGTGTGGATAACCTGTTTGATTATACCGATACTGATGATTTCTCTACGCTTTCCCCCGGAAGACGCTTCTTTTCAACCATTCGTTACTCTTTTAATTAACCATTCTGTTTAGGAGGACATATGAAAAAATTATTATTACTTCTTTTAATCGGTCTCTCATCCTTCATCATTGTTGGTTGTGATGATGATGACAATCCATCTTCCCAAAATGACAACTCTAAAAGCGCGACCATGCTGATAAATGCCGCCAGCAATGATGACTGGGTGTATTTCTCGTTTGAAAGTGGTGACTCGCTTGATGTTACCGATCCAAAAACATCCGATGCTTGGGATTTAGCATTCAAGCGCTACCATTTAGCTACCAATAGCGGCTCCTCAGGAAATGCCAAGGGCGGCGTATATAATGCCGGTAAAGTAAGCATGGCTTCGGTAACCGAAGCGCCAACAAGCGGTTACGTTGTAGATGACTCAGTAAGTATCGTTGATCATTCACAAAATCCACCGGCAGTTTATAACATGGCAGCAAGCTCAGCGCTTGCAGGCTGGATAGAATTTGATTTGTCACAAATGCCTCCGATCCCTTCCTATTCAGATTCAATTTATGTCATCAAAACCGCAAAAGGCAATTATGCTAAAATTCATATCAAAGACTACTATGGCGGCGATGGCACCAAAAGTGGTATGATTGAGTTTGATTATGTTTTTCAGCCTGATGGCAGTAGAACCTTCATGGAAAGCAACTAAAGATTTCAATTGTTCTTTCTCTCATAGCCATTGTTCTTTGTGTTCTTTTTGCACTCTAAGTTCATAATGTTTAATAATTTCTCCTCAAAGCCCTGTAACCTTCCTTACAGGGCTTGTTTTTTTAATCCCTCTATTTAATAAGCTTGTGTTTTCTCAATTTGATTTTTCATACAACTTAATTTGGATATATCAAAATTTTTATTTAGAATAAATCCAATTACACAATCAAACCAAGGCAAATGTCCAATCGCAAAAAAGAAATTTTAGCAATTTCGGAAAAATGTATGATTCAAAAATGCAGTTGCGGCGCGATACACATCCATTACTTATTTATGTCGATCGCTATAAAAAAGGAAACCTTGTTTGCAATCATGCAAAAGTGCTATTCATGGAAAGAAAAACAAAACAAAGCCAAAGGCAGTTTGGGTAAACGACCATTTAAAATCCCATTGACATTATGTACCATTTCAATTTCAAATGATGATTTTGAAGATTTTAATAATGCTATTCAAGAAGCCACTCTTAAACTGATGAACCTGGGCGATCTCCTACGCCATTCCGCACTCAACTCAAAAAATTAACATCAATGATAATCCCCCCAAATCATCTCTAATTTAGCCATTGTTCTTTACGTTCTTTTATTAAGCATTCTTCATAATGATTAAATGCTTACTCCTGAAAGCCCTGTATGTAAAATGCAGGGCTTGTTTTTTGTCGTCAGTTTTCACACGCCGGATTGATTCCATCCCAATAATTTCTGAACAGCTTTCGTATATATTTTATGTTCAACGCGTAAAACCCGTTCGGCCAAAATTTCCGGTGTGTCGGTTTCAAGAACAGGAACCTTTTTCTGCAGCACAATCTTTCCTCTATCATATTCTTCATCAACAAAATGCACTGTGGCACCACTTTCTTTTTCTTTGGCATCGATTACCGCCTGATGGACATTCAAACCATACATGCCATCGCCGCCAAATTTCGGTAATAATGCCGGATGTATATTTAAAATTTTGCCTGCATAGGCTTGCACAACCTTAGGTGGAATTTTTTTTAAATAACCGGCAAGCAAGATGTAATCGATTTTATATCGTTTAAGCGTTGATAACAGTTCTTCAACAAAAAGCTCAAAACTTTGGAATTGCTTTTCGGAAAGGTGAACCGCCGCAATGCCATGCTCTTTAGCAAAAAACATAGCGCCACTCTTTGAACGGTTAGAAATACACAGAACAATCTCGGCAGGTAGCTGTTCTGAAATAAATCCGCTGCGCAAAGCTTTAAAATTTGAACCTTGCCCGGAGCAAAATACGGCAAATCGTTTTTTTTCAGGAATCATTTTAAAAAAGTTTTAACTTTGAAGTTTAAATGTGGAGAATTACCGAAACTTACACTTTAATTAAACATGACCAATCCAAAAATCAAACGTGCATTAATATCTGTTTCCGATAAAACCGGAATTGTTGATTTCTGTAAAGCACTGCTTGAACATGATATTGAGATTTATTCAACCGGGGGTACGCTTAAAACGCTGACCGGTTCAGAGATTCCTGCCAAATCCATTTCTGAGCTAACTCAATTTCCTGAAATCATGGATGGACGGGTTAAAACCCTTCACCCGGCTATTCATGGCGGTCTATTAGCCATTCGTGATAATCAAGACCATGCCGAGCAAGCCAATTCCAACAATATCAACTTTATAGATCTAGTGGTTGTTAATCTCTATCCCTTTGAAGCCACGATTGCCAATCCAAACGTTGAGTTTAGCGACGCCATTGAAAATATTGATATTGGCGGGCCTTCGATGCTAAGAAGTTCTGCAAAAAATCATCAGTATGTTACCGTAGTCACCGATACCGAGGATTATCAGCTCATACTTGATGAACTCAGCAAAAACCATGGCTCAACAACGCCGGAAACCCGCCTAAAACTGGCTCAAAAGGTGTTTTCATTAACAGCCAAATACGATACGGCTATTGCCAATTATTTGATCAAGCAATCCGAAACTGATCAAAAAATACCCGATCGCTTATTGGTCTCAATTTCCAAAGAAATTGACATGCGTTATGGTGAAAATCCGCACCAAAATGCCGGATTTTACAAAATGGCTTGTGGAAACGATGAGCTAAGTTTTTCAGCTTATTTTGATAAACTTCATGGAAAAACGCTTTCGTATAACAACCTTCTGGATATTTCCGCAGCTTCAAGCCTGATTGGTGAATTTCAAGACGACCCGATGCCAACCGTCGCTATTTTCAAACATACCAATCCGTGTGGTGTGGCAAAAGCCGATTCGTTGGAAAAAGCATATCGTAAAGCTTTTTCAACTGACACACAGGCTCCATTCGGCGGCATTATTTGTGTAAATAAACCTTTGGATATGAGCACGGCTAAAGCCATCAATGAAATCTTTACGGAAATAATTATTGCACCGGACTATGAAGATGGGGTTCTGGATTATTTAATGAAGAAAAAAGATCGCCGATTGGTTAAGCAAAAACAAACCTTGCCAACTGATGTTCTTGAATTCAGATCAACCGTATGCGGCTTGCTTGTGCAGGATAAAGATACCGCTATGGTTCAAAAAGAAGCGCTAAAAGTTGTAACCAAACGCAAGCCAACAGAAAACGAGCTGGAAGACTTGTTGTTTGCATGGCGGGTTTGTAAACATGTGAAATCAAACTCCATCATCTACGCTAAAAACTTGCAAACAGTAGGCGTAGGCGCCGGGCAAATGTCGAGGGTGGATTCTTCGAGAATTGCACGATGGAAAGCCGGCGAAGTTAATTTGGATTTAAATACATCGGTTGTTGCATCTGATGCGTTCTTCCCATTTGCCGACGGATTAATTGCTGCAGCTGCAGCTGGCGCCAAAGCTGTTATTCAACCTGGTGGCTCCATTCGTGATGAGGAAGTGATTGCCGCCGCTGATGAACGAGATATCGCTATGGTCTTTACCGGAACCCGGCATTTCAGGCATTAACGTGCATAAAAAAAGCGCCTTTTGAAGGCGCTTTTTTGTTTGGATTGCAATCATCACAACTATTTAACTTCAACCTCTTGCATACCTTCTTTGGTTTTGAACTTAATGATGATACCATCATCTTTGCCATCATCATCACCTTCTAATTGTTTCTTCATTTCTTCGGGTGAGATTTTTTCTTTGGTGATTTTACCATCCTTTGTAATAGTTACCATTTCACCAACATAGACATCTACGCCTTTTTTATCGCCTTTTAAAGCTTGGAAAAAGGCTGCAGCCTGTCCGCCAGTTAGCGACGATTTAAAGATTTTAAGAACGGACTTTTGAAAATCTGACAAAAAATTACCATCGGTACCTTTAATCGAAGCCACCGCGGTTGGTGAAGAAAATCTAAAGGCTTCACCAGGTCGGCGCTTTACTTTAAAGCCAAGATTACCAAAACTCAAATGAACAGTTTTTTCCATTCGTCTGGATTTTTTGTCTTTTTTTCCTTGGATTTCAACTTCCGATTTGGGTTTTACACGTACAATTGATCCATCCAAAAACCGAATAATGGAAGTTGAGCGTTTGCCGGTTTTCACACCATCGCCAGAGTTAAGACGAAGGCCTCGTTTAGCTTTCTTCCAATCTTTATTTCCACTTCGGTAGTCGACTTTCTTAATAGCTCGCAACATGATTGCCACTTCACCAGCAGCTTTTTTCTTTGCTTCCAAACCTATTTCACCATAGACCTGACTGGAAACAAAGGTTAGGATAAATGCTAGGCTAATTATTCTAAACATGGTCGTTAAAGTTAAAATTGAATAAAATTTTTACACGTTAGTGGTAATTCCGATCAACGTTTGGCCCGTCTTATTTAGACTGGGCAATCTGTTCCAAAACCTGAACCAGTGTGTTTATATCGGAATTATTTTCATAGGTGTTTTTATTAACTTTTCCACTAAACGAAACAAAGTCGGCATCCGGTATCCAGCTTGGAGAAATGCCCATATCACTCAATAAGTCTTTAATACGTTGCAACTGTAAATCTCTGGGCACTTCAGAACCACTTTCACCACCAAGTTTTTCTGAAACTTTAAATGTGAATGGCTCAGAAAATGTTTCTTCTTTAGAATTTCTACCTAATACACTGTTAAAAGCTTTAACTTGCCAAAAATACGTTTTACCGGCTTTCAATGAACGATCCTCACTGGGACGATATTGGAAAGACGGTGAAGGAACCTGGGCAAAAATATGCGGATTGTTGCCCTTGACCGTATTGAAATTGTCTTGTCCTTGAAGTTGCTCCCAAACAGAAATCTCATAACTATCCGCACTTCCCTGCCATTGGAAAGTCGGCAAAAATGTATAGATATCATCGGTTGTTTGTAAGGTAATTGGCGAACCGGGATAAACTAAAGTAACATATCCAGTTAGGTTATTAATATTTATTGTTAAAGTCGTTGAAGACACTTCAGTTTGTTGGGCATTGACCAATGAAAATACAAACTCATATAAACCATTTGGCAACAGGGTTGGTACGGTTATGCTTCCCGATTGATCCAAGTTCTGACCAAGTGTGTTTTTAAACGCATCCTCGCTGATTTTAAATCCTTTTAAGCGATACTCGCCCTTGCCAATATTATTATTGGTGATGGTTCGGGGCTGATTTCCACTTAATGGGTTCGATTTGCCTGAAGTCAGGGTTGTTCCGTCTTTTTTAAAGTCTAATTTAAGACTTAAACCGTCGGCATTATTAATATTAATGATAAAAAATGTGCCGGCCGATCCTCCTATGCTACTCTCAGAGAGTTTTAAAATATCGGCTGTATAAAATTTGTTTCCCGTTGAAGTAATTTGGCCGCTAATTGATTGAGCTAGGGAGATAGAAGACCACCCAAAAAGAAGCAGGACAAAAAGAAGTGAAAACTTTTTATTAGTCATGTTGCTCTCCTGTTTAATGAGCGTTTAAAGATTTTAACACTAAACTGGTTAGATGATAATACTGGGTTTTTAAAAATCAGTTTGTGAGAGTTATCACAAGTTGTATAAACCCTCACAAGCACCTAAATATAAGTTAAAGGATTTAATTGATAAACTTTCGAACCGATAAACTACTGCCAATTAAACCTAAAATAATCCCTGTGAGTAAAATTCCGGGGTATATCATCATTGTGCTAGTACTCACAATAGAATAAATGGCTTGATCAAATTCCCAAAGCAAAAAATCCACCATCAAGAAAATGAATATGATGGATATAATAGCGCCAAAAATTCCCTGCCAAAATCCTTCCAAAATAAATGGCGTGCGAATAAAACCGGGTGTGGCGCCAACCAACTCCATTGTTTTTATCATTTGACGTTTTGAAAAAATGGCTAATCGGGTTGTATTAGCAACCAGGGCAATCGCAGCAAAAGAAATAAAAATCCCCAAACCAATGGTAATATAACTGATAACCCGTGCATTATGATCAACCCCGGCAATAAACTTTCGGTTGAACTTAATTTCAGCCGCGCCCTGCATTGCAGATATTTTTTCCACAAAACGATCAATACTATCCAAATTAGAGTACTTCGGATGTAATTTAATTTTTAAAGAGCTTGGCAATGGATTTGAGCCTAAAACGGTTTTAATATCTTCTCCAAATTGCTTCTTAAAAATACCTGCTGCTTGTTCTTTACCAATATAATAGCATGAATCCACTCCCTGCATGATTTTAATTTCTGACATCATGTTCTGAGCCTGTTTTGGCTGAACATAGTCATTCAAAAACATCTCGATTTCAACCCGATTGCGGATTTCACCTAATACCTGAAAAAAACTCAGCGATAATGATGTAAATATCCCCAATAAAATTAATGATATGGTTACAGTAGCAATGGAAATAAAACTGGCTAATTTGGCGCGCTTAAACGCCGAAAAACTCTCTTTGATAATGTATCCTAAATTCATTGTGGCGTGGTTTCAGTCTTAGAGATAAATGAACTATGTTATAACGTAAGATATTGAAATGAATAAAAACCAAAATAATTTTGGGAAAAAGCTGAAACTATCATTAAATTTTACGCTACTTTTTTGGGGCTATAGCTCAGTTGGTAGAGCATTTGCATGGCATGCAAAGGGTCAGGAGTTCGAGTCTCCTTAGCTCCACAACCAACCGATTAGGGATTTTCACCCTATAGCGTTCGATAACGTGTTTTTTTGGTTATAAAACCTATCCATGATAGACCTGTTGATTTTTGGGTTTGTGATTCTGCTCATTGCTTTTTTTTCAAGCGCTGAAATTGCCTACGTTGCTTTAGCTCAATCAGGGCTAGGTCCATTGAAAAAAAAGAAGATCCCATTCATAGCGCTCACCAAACAACTGCTTTCAAAGCCTGAAGAAACCATTGTAACTATTACAATCGGCAGTACTATTTCAGTGTTCATCTTTGCATTCTTTCTTTCTAAGCAGTTCATTGATTCGCCATTAGATTGGTTCGGGCTCATGTACGACATCTTAGCCGTAACATGTGCATCTCTTCTGGTTATTTTTTCAGCTAAAATTTTACCAAAATTATTTATTCGTCATTTTCCGGATTATACAGCCATTGCCATATCCCCGATTATCCGAGGATTGCAACTTGTTCTGTGGCCAATTTTAGCGATTATTCAAAAAACCTTAAATGGATTTGGTTATGGAACAACCTTTCTTAATCATTCGCAAAAAGGGAATCTTGCACTTGATTTTGAAACTATACAGTCTGAATCACCCAAAGATTATACCAAAAAGAATAAAGAAATTTTATCAAACATATTTTCAATTACCGATGTTTGCGTAAAAGACTCAATGGTGCCACGCACCGAAATCCATGGTGTGTCTATAAAGACTTCCATTATGGAAGTCCATCAAGAATTTATCACAACCGGGCACTCGCAGCTCCCGGTTTATGACGATACCATCGATACTGTTGTAGGTATAATCAATGTTTATGATTTGTTCAAACGACCGTCGTCAATCAAAGATATTCTTATGGATATCCAGTTTATTCCTGAACGTAAAAAGTCTGTTGAACTGCTTCATGACTTTGTTAAACAACACCACAAAAGCGCGATCGTTGTTGATGAGTTTGGCGGGACTTCCGGTTTTGTAACATCAGAAGACTTAATTGAAGAGCTTTTGGGTGATATTCAGGATGAATATGATACTGAAGATAATATTTGCCGGGCTTTAAGTGATAATATTTTTCTTATAAGCGGCAGAATTAGTATTGATGCAATTAATGAGAAATTTGATTTGAACATCCCCAAAGAAGAGAGTTATGAAACCATAGCCGGTTTTATTTTAAGCAAGATCGGTAAAATTCCTAAAGCCGGCGAAGTCTATCAAATTGATAATTACATGATTCGTATTTTACGTTCAGCTAAAACCAAAATTGAAATCGTTAAAGTCCAGGTATTGAATTGATCTTGCATGGTTGCTTATTCTTAATGTTCTTGATAAATAAATGGCTTTTTTAAGTCTTTTTCTTTACATTCAGGGTAAATATTTTTAAATCTGCAACTTGATAACGGTTAATAATCTCATTATCTGTTTTCTTTTCTTAACAAATGGGTATTCGGAGTCTCATCCTGATAGCCTTCTCCTAAATACACAATCAAAATTTGGGCTTTGGCTGGATCGTGTTACTGCACCTGAATTGATCATTCCATTTTGGGAATCAACTATTTTATTTCTGGTGGGGTTAATCTTTGCGTATTTTTTTTATAAGCGAAGTATTAACATGCAGAAAAAAGATCATCTCCAAACACGAGCCTTGTTACTTGCTTCTCTAGCATTGTTAATCATCTCAACCAAAGGGCTATTCTTTTTGGTTGGCTCTCTATCGCTAATCAATCTATTGCCCCAAGCAATTTTTTCAAACGTATATTGGTTAGGCTGGCAATTTTCTTTGCTCTGGTTTCTGTGTTTTGCTTATTTGTTTGCCTTATCATTTATTCGCTCCAAAAAAAGCTACGATATTTATTTTATCACCAGTTTTATATTTTTCTTTACGTTTTTAACTATTTTCTACAACGATACCCTCATCAACAAGTCTTTTTTCAAACTCACGTCAGAGAGTGCTTCAAACTCAAACGGTGCAATAGTTTGGTCGCCGGAACATCTTTTGGATAAAAGCACTTTTTTAAGTTACGCGTTGAACATTCACATTATCATATGGATTTACCTGTTTCTTTCTATGGCAATGTTTCTATACAAAAAAAGCAAACGGTATCAGGATGAGAGTGCCAGACGTGCTTCGTTTATTTTAACAGCTGCTTTTAGCATCATTGGAATTTTAGGAGTGGTAAATTTGATTTTATTACAACAGAAAAGTTCGCTTTTTACGTCTCAATCGTATTTAATCGCGATACTCATTACGTGTCTTTTTTATTATGGCGTTCAAAATATGTATCGACATGGTCGCTACAAACGCTTTTAGCGAGATTTATTTATTGATCATTTAACCGTTTTATTCATGTGTGGAGTATTTGGTATTTTTAATTCCTCCCAAGCCGCTTTAGATACATTTTATGGCCTTTATGCACTTCAACATCGTGGACAGGAGGCGGCAGGCATTGTAGTATCGGATTATGATGATCAAAAGCAAAAGCCCATTTTTAGATATCATAAAGACTTTGGATTGATTTCTGAAATCTTTCGTGATGAAAAAGTTTTCACCAAACTTAACGGCCGTGCTGCAATCGGCCACAATAGATATTCAACTGCCGGATCTTCAAAACTCCCACAAAATATCCAACCTTTTTCAGTGACCTATAAATCAGGTCATATAGCCCTGGGACATAACGGCACATTTACCAATGCCAAAACATTACGGAATAAACTTCGGGAAGATGGCGTTATTTTTCAGGCCACATCCGATAGCGAGTTAGTGCTTCACCTGGCGGCGCGAAGTAAAGCGCCTACTGTAGTTGAACAAATTTATGAAGCTCTCTCTCAAATTAAAGGGGCGTATTCAATCGTTATTTTAACCGATACTCAGCTTATTGCCGCACGCGACCCATTTGGATTTCGACCGTTATCATTAGGTATTAAACGTAAAGACTCGGAAGACCCCGCCTATGTTATTGCTAGCGAAACCTGTGCATTTGATATTATTTCGGCCAAATACCTTCGTGAAATTCAACCGGGGGAAATTTTAGCTATTGATCGAACGGCCGTTCAAACCGAAGATCCTCACTCACTTTTTTTACCAAAGTCTAAAAAAAAGGCGCGGTGTATTTTTGAATACGTTTACTTTTCTAGGCCTGACAGCACCATTTTTGATGAATCGGTTGATAAGGTGCGTCGGAAATTGGGGAAAAACTTATCGCTGGAATCAAAAATAACGACCAACGAAGATGAAAATTATTTAACCGTCATCAGTGTCCCGGACTCTTCAAATACAGCAGCATTAGGTTTTGTTACCGAAAGCAATAAACACGAAAAGCCGGCCCGGTTGGAACTGGGCTTGATTCGCAATCATTATGTTGGCAGAACATTTATTCAACCAGGTAAAGAAGATCGTGAAATAAAAGTTCGTTCAAAGTATAATCTGGTTAGAGGCGTATTAAAAAACCGTCGAATTATTATTGTCGATGACTCTATTGTCCGTGGCACAACTTCGAAAATGCTTGTAAAACTAATTTTGGAAGCTATTCCAAAAGAAATTCATTTGCACATCAGCTCGCCACCAATTGATCATCCGTGTTATTACGGTATGGATTTCCCTAATCACAAACAGCTTATTGCTTATCAATTGGGACATAATGTTGAAAAAATCGGCAAGTATTTGGGTGTTGATAGCATTACTTACCTTTCGATTGAAGGCTTATTGAATAGTGTTCCAAAATACGAGGATGAAGAAGGCAGCTATTGTACGGCTTGTTTTAGCGGAAAATACCCGGTTAAGATTGATGATGAAGAATTAAATAAAGAAGAATTTGACGAATAGTACTATTAAGTTGGCTAGAGAGTTTAAGTGTTTAAAGCTTTTCTAGCCAACTTAATGACCTATCAACGATTTTTATACTCTATTCGTACAGCGGTGTGGGGTACTGCTTCTAAACGCGCTTTAGGTATAGGTTTTCCTGAAATAGCGCAAATGCCATATGTTTTATTTCTTATTCGCTCCAACGCTTTATCAATATAGGATAAATACTTTTCATCTCTGGAAATAAACATAAACCGTTGTTCACGATCCATGGTTTCTGTTCCATGATCGGCCATATGCATCGAGTAGCTTGAGTTGACACTGTCTTCATCGTTTTCATCCGACAAACTCGCCCTCAAAAGGTCCAAATCTCTAAGAACTTCCGAGCGTTTTTTTAACAAAATGTCTTCAAAATGCTTTAGTTCTTCTGTCGACAAATACGTTTCAACTAACTTTTCTTCTTGTGGGGTCATTGACTCGGGTTGAGAAACATCTTTCTTCTGGGAACTTTTTGATTTAGCCTTTTTTTTCCCCTTTACAGTATTTGAGTTCATGTTTGAAATGCTTAAGGTTTAAAGCAAAAAAGTAATCAATCGAACACTACATGATGATTAAGACAATTAATAGATTAACTTAAATTAAGTAAGATTTTTATTTAAAAATTCATCCTAGGCCAGGACTACTTCTTTTCAATGGCCACACGACATATTTCGCCATTAATATCCTCGGTTTTTGGAACGATGTTATTTCCGTTTAGTTCATACCCGATTTCAGTAGCCAAGGTTTCGTTCATGATATATTGCGAATTTTCTTTAATGGCTTTTTCAAGCGTATCTGTTGAATCCACATACAATTTTATGCGGTCGGTGATCTCTAACCCGGATTCTTTTCGTATGGTTTGAATTCGACTTACCAACTCCCTGGCCAATCCCTCGGCACGAAGCGAATCATCGATTTCTGTATCCAATGCCACCATAATTTTAGTATTTTCATCACTTTCTACCAACCATCCTTCCAAATCTTCATGCAAAACCTCTACTTCAGCGGCATAAATTTCAACGGTTTCATCATTTATTTCAACCGTTACCGATCCTTTACGCTCAAGCTCGGAAACAGCCTGGCTCGATAATCCCCTGATTTTATTAGCCACCGGATTGACTTGCTTACCAAAACGAGGGCCTAAAACCTTGAAATTAGGTTTGGCTTTTTTATTTACAACGCCTGAATCATCATCTACATATTCAATATCATGAATATTTATTTCATCCAAAATAATTGATCTGACCTTTTCAATCTCACGTCGATCTTTAGGATCAAAAATCGGAAGTAAAATTCGTTTAAGTGGCTGACGAACTTTTATCGATGCCTTTTCGCGCATGGTTCTTACCAAAGAACTGATAATTTGGGCTTTTTTCATCCGCAATTCCAACTCCCCATCAATCGCAGTTTCTTCAATCGGCGGGAAAAATGCCAAATGCACCGACTCATAACTTTCTTTTTCGGTAACCGTGTTCAAATAACGATAAATGGTATCGGAAAGAAAAGGTGAAAACGGCGCTATGAGCTTACAAAGCGTTACCAAACATTGATACAAAGTTTGATAGGCTTCCAATTTATCAGAAGACGACTCACTTTTCCAGAAACGACGTCTGGAACGACGAATGTACCAATTTGATAAATCATCCACCACAAACGATTCAATCAATCGGGTTGCCAACGTTGGATCATAATCATCCATAGCTTCTTCAACTGACTTCACCAACGTATTCAACGCTGAAATAATCCAACGATCTAGCTCAGAGCGTTCAGTAATCGGAATCGGCGCTTCCTGGAAAGTAAAGTCATCCACATTGGCGTAAAGCACAAAAAAATTATAACTGTTAATTAAAGCTCTGAAAAACTTCCGCTGTCCTTCAACCAATTCTTCCGTATTAAACGACTTTGGACGCCAGGGTGGCGAGGAACTCATCAAATACCAACGCAGCGAATCAGCACCGTAAGTTTCCATCATTTCAAAGGGATTGATAACATTGCCCTTCGATTTAGACATCTTCTGACCCAGCTTATCTAAAATATGCCCATTAACAATGAGATTTTTATAGGCCGGTTGATTAAATATCAATGCGCCGATGGCGTGCAACGTATAAAACCATCCTCGAGTTTGATCGACGCCTTCGGCAATAAAGTCAGCCGGGAAACACTCTTTAAACTGATCGTTGTTTTCAAACGGGTAATGCAACTGTGCAAACGGCATTGCGCCGCTATCGAACCACACATCAATTAATTCGGGCGTTCGCCGGAATGTTTTCCCGTCTTTAACAAAATAAACTCTATCAACAAACGGCTTATGTAAATCCAGCTCCACCAGGTCTTGTTCTAATGCTTCAGAAAGTGTATATGTTTTGCCATCAATATCAATAAAACCCGCTTTTAATTCTTCAATTGATCCAATGGCAAACATGGTGCCGGTTTTATGGGTATCACCGGTTTTAAAATCTTCCGATATCCAAACCGGAAGCGGCGTTCCCCAAAAACGCTCTCTTGAAATGGCCCAATCTTTATTTTCTTCAAGCCAGTTTCCAAACCGACCCGATCCGATTTCAGGCGGGCACCAATTGACATCTTTGTTCAGAGCAATCATTTGAGAGACAACCTCAGTCGTACGAATGTACCACGACTCTCTGGCATAGTAAAGTACCGGAACATCATATCGCCACGAAAACGGGTAAGTATGCGTGATAGTTTCTTTTTTATAGAGAAGGCCTCTGTTTTTTAAATCGCTAATAATATCTTTATCGGCATCTTTGAAAAAAACGCCGGCATAATCCGAGACCTCGTCGGTAAATCGCCCGTTTCTTGCAACGGGTTGAAGCATAGGCAGATCGTACTTTTTTGATAGCTCATAGTCATCGGCGCCAAAAGCCGGAGCCATATGCACAATTCCCGTACCATCCTCAGTAGAAACAAAATCACCTACGGTAACATAAAATGCTTTCTTTTGAACAGGGACATAAGTAAACAGCGGTTCATATTCAACCCGCTCCAGCACTTTCCCCGGAAACGATTCCAGGACTTCAATCGGGTTTTCCTCAGAGTCTTTACCTAAAACCGAAAGTCTTGATTTGGCAAGAATAAGTACCCCATGATCTTTGGTTCTAACCCTTACATACTCAACTTCAGGGCCAACACATAAAGCAACATTCGAGATCAATGTCCATGGCGTGGTTGTCCAAACCAAAAACGACTCGTTTTTATCTTTGCGCTTAAGTTTAACATACACGCTAGGGTCTTTAACATCTTTATAGCCCAGCGCCAGTTCATGTGAGCTTAATACGGTTTCGGATTGGGGATCTTGCGGAACAATTTTATAATCTTTGTAGATGAGGCCCTTTTCAAAAATTTGTTTCAATCCCCACCACACCGATTCTATGTAGTTGTTGGTACACGTGATATAGGGATTGTCCATATCCACCCAGTACCCCATCATTTCAGTCAGCCTGCCCCAGCCGTCTTTGCTATCATCAATATTTTGATAAACCAGGCTTTTGGCTTCTTTATTAAACTCTTCAACACCGTAACCTTCAACTTGCGACTTGTTTTTTAAGCCTAACTTCTTTTCAACTGAAATTTCTACTGGCAAACCATGCGTATCCCATCCTGCTTTTCGGGATACTTTAAATCCTTTCATGGTTTTGTATCTGCACACCAAATCTTTGATCGTACGGCTAAATACGTGATGAACCCCAGGCTTACCATTTACCGTAGGCGGCCCTTCATAAAAGGTAAATGTCTTGCCTTCGGCGCGCGACTTTACGCTTTTGTGAAAAATGTTATGTTGCTCCCAAAATGCCTGTACTTCGGCTTCTATTTTACTATAACTTATATTGGCCGGAAGCTCCTTAAATTTAGCCATTCTACTACGCTTAATTCAACGGTTACTCTTCTTAAAGGCCGTTAATATAAGTTTTTATTGTCCAATTCACAAAGCTAAACGCCAATACACAAAAAGGCAGAATGCGTTCTGCACTCTGCCTTTTATGATTAAACCTTTGTTTCAGATGCCTATTAAACCAAACGAATTATGGCCTTTTTGGGGCCGGCTGTTGTGGTTTAGGCGCTGAAGAAGGTGCCGAAGGTGCTGAAGACCCGGATGATTGCGATGGAGCCGGTAAGGCTTTCACTGCAGATTCAACCGTACCAGAGATACCTTCAATGAATTTCTTAATTACTTCAACAACATCATTGAAAACTTTCTCAATTGATGGAAGAATATCTTTTTCAATGGTCTTACCAATGGTTTCAAAAATATTTGTAATCGGTGTTACAATACTTTCAGCTGCATTTTTTTCGTTTTCAGCCATTTTACTTGGGATTTTGTAGTTGTTTGAAATCAAAACGCTTTTCGAATGAAGCTGCTATAACTTCCCCTGAATATTAACACATTTTTTTTGTTCGATCAATAGCCATCATTAAATATCTCAGAACTTCATATTATGCTTTAGCTACTACAAGCTCCTGCCATTTTGTTGTGTAACGTGGCGAGCGTTTTTGACGCTTCATTTGCCAGGGCTGCTGAACGCCACAAGCCGCAAAGCTTAATATTCGTTTCCCGTGTTTCCGATTCACCCCATCCATCATCGTCATCAACTGTTGCCGGCGCATACGATCCTCATCGGTATCAAACAGTCCCAGTTGAATTTCAGTATCCGGCCTGAGCCCTAAAAGAATAATCCCGGCTTTATGGTATTTGAGATTTTTCTTGTATATCCGGTTCAGGCCAACATGAGCTTTTTGAATCAAGTTGGGCGTGTAATTGGTAGGCTCCTCAAACGCCAGAGTCATTGCATTATATTGTGACGAAGGCTTAAACCGGTTGGTTCGAATAAACACTTGAATGGCTGAAGCTACCATATGCTGACTTCTTATTTTTTCCGCTGCACGTATGGTGTATGATGCAATGGCTTCCTCCAAATCTTCTAATCGCTCAACGGCTTTACCAAATGATCGGGTACTGGCTACCGCTTTTTTAGGCGGATAGGTTTCTTCAACCGACAAGCACGAAATCCCTCGCAATTCCCAAACCGTTCGCAACCCCATCACCGTTAAATTTTCGCGTATCCACTCATCAGGCTTATTTTTCAGATCATTAGCCGTTTGAATACCTTTATTGGTGAGTTTTACCGCATTTTTACGGCCCACGCCCCAGACATCTTTCACCGGTAACTTTTGAAGCGTCTGCGTTAATCGCGCCTCTGAAGCTTGAAACACATTGCATACGCCCGACGATTTTTTTGCGATTTCAGAGGCGGCTTTCGCCAGGGTTTTTGTAGCGCCAATGCCAATGGAAACCGGAATACCTGTCCATTGTTTTACCGTATTTTTTATATGCCAGGCGTGCTTATCAATCCCGTTAATGCCGGCAAGTGAAAGAAAGGCTTCATCAATGGAATAAATCTCCAATTCCGGTACCAACCGGTGCAAAACCGTCATCACCCGATGCGACATATCCCCATACAACTCGTAATTGCTTGAAAACACCTTCACGTTGTTCTCTTCAATCAATCTTTTGTATTGGTAATATGGCGCACCCATAGGAACCCCCAACCGCTTAACCTCGTTGGAGCGTGCAACAATGCACCCATCGTTGTTCGAAAGCACAACAACAGGATAACGCTCCAGCTTGGGTTGAAACACGCGCTCGCACGATACATAAAAATTATTGCAATCGACAAGAGCTACCGCCTGAGGCTTTACGATTTCTAATTCATGCATGATTTTTCATTTCTCTAAAATCGAACCAACGACTGTAAAACGGCTATTAAAATATACACGTAATTTGAGCGAACTTGGGCAAAAAAAATCCCACCTGATACCACAGATAAACAAGGAGGTTGCAACCCCTTGTTCCGGGTCTATTTTGCCATGTGTTTTCTTTAAAGCTTAAAAAGTCTTCTCCCGCCGGAAGAAAATTTAGATGAGGGGTAAATTAATACATTGACTTGTAAAAACAGAAGTTAATGGCTGGATACCTGCTTTCACAGGTATGGTATGGTATGATTTGATTATTCATTTACCGCTTCAGGCGTGCGTGCTGAAAACGAGTCGATGGCGACCACCAAAACCAGCCCGATAATAGCCAACATAATTGCCCATAAAAGCAGCGGATCGGTGCCTGTTTCATCCAAAAAGGTATTCGGCAACACATTTTCCTGAATCAGGGGTTTTAGATTGCCATGCCTATCAGTGTAGGTTTCAACGGTGATTTTCCACGGCCAGACTTTATTCAGCGAGCCGATCATAAATCCGGCAAGCATTGAGACGGCCAAATCGTGGTACTTTTTCAACAACCAGGAAAGAAAATGCGAAAAACTAAGCAGCCCGGCCACACAACCGGCCATAAACACAACAATAACGTCAATTTTAAACTCTTTGAGCGAATTGAGAATAAATTCGTATTTGCCCATCAACAGCAAAATAAAACTTCCCGAAATACCAGGAAGGATCATAGCGCAAATTGCCACCGCGCCGGATAGAAACACAAACCATAAGGCATCGGGCGTAAGCGTTGGCGTAAGCGTCGTAATCGCATAAGCAACAATAATACCCAAAACACCCATCAGCGCAATCCCGGCATGCCACTGTTTAATTTGTTTGAATACCATCACCGTTGCGCCAATAATTAATCCGAAAAAAAACGCCCACAACAACTCGGCATGATGAGACAATGCATAAAGAATCAATCGCGAAAGACTCAAAACGCTGATTAAAATGCCCACAAATACGGCAAGCAAAAAATTGCCGTTTATGATCTGCCAAAAATGTTTGAGATCAAATTTAATTAATGCTTTCAGTCCCTCACCGCCAATTGATTTCAGCGAGTTGATCAATTCTTCGTAAATCCCAGTAATAAAGGCCATTGTACCGCCCGATACCCCCGGCACAACATCGGCTGCGCCCATTGAAATGCCTTTTAGGGTGATCAGGCCATAGGCCTTAAGATTTCGATTCATGCCGTAATTGTCTTGGTTTTTTTAATGCTTTTTAGTCTGCGATCTTGCCACCTGCCGCTTTGATCGTACAATTTTAATGACTGCGCTCGCGATCAAAACAAACACCCAAAATAAAATTACCTGATTTATTACATCCTGGTACTGTGGAAACGCTGCTCCAACAAGGTATCCGACGGATGTATAAAACATAATCCATAACGCTGAACCAACAACGCTAAAACCGGCAAACACTGCCATATTCATGCTGGCAATGCCGGCCACCGTTGTGGAAAAACTTCTGACCATCGGCACAAAACGACCAAACAAAACCGCTTTTGCGCCATATCGTTCATAAAAATCCCGGGCTTTTTCCAAGTGATCATGATGAAAAAATGTGGTATCGGTTCGCTTAAACAATGGGCGGCCAAGCTTATGCCCAACGGCATACCCGGTTGCGTCGCCCAGGATTGAAGCCACAATTAAAACCAGGTTGATTGTTAAAAAATCCAGGTGTCCTTCAGATGCAATCAAACCGGCTGTAAAAATCAGGGAGTTGCCGGGCAGGAAAAATCCGAAAAAAAATCCCAGCTCAACATAAACGATGATAAACAAAATGATGTAGCCACCCCACGAAATCACATCTTCCAGCGAATGAAACTGACTGAAAAACTGGAAAACCGACTCCATATATCTACCCTTAAACCTTAACGACGGAATTTATTTGGACATCTCCAGCATTCGCTCAATGGGTTTTAATGCCGCCAGACGAAGCGATTCAGGCATGGTTAGTTCCGGGGCTTGATTTTTCATGCACAAATATAACTTTTCCAGGGTATTCAAACGCATATGCGGGCACTCATTGCAAGCGCAGCCATCATTGATCGGAGCCGGAATAAACAGCTTTTCCGGCGAATTCTTTTGCATTTCGTGAATCAGCCCTGGCTCGGTAGCCACAATAAACTGCTTTGTTGCACTTGTAGAGGAATAACCCAGCATTTTTTTGGTTGATCCCACAAAATCGGCATGCCTTAAAATGCTCTCCTGACATTCGGGGTGAGCAATAACTTCGGCCTGTGGGTAACGCACTTTCAGCCCAACTAATTTTTTCTCATTAAAGATTTCATGCACAATACACGAACCCGGCCATAAAATCAATTCCCGGCCGGTTTTTTTCATGAGATATGCCCCTAAATTCTTATCGGGTGCAAAGATAATTTTTTGATCTTTGGGGATCTGACGAATAATATCCTCAGCGTTTGAAGACGTGCAAATAATATCGGTTAAGGCTTTGATTTCCGCCGTGCAGTTGATGTAGCTGACCACAATAGCATCGGGATGCCGGGCTTTAAACTGCCTGAACAGCGGCGCAGGGCAGCTTTCTGCCAAAGAGCATCCGGCTTCAAGATCAGGCAACAACACCTTTTTATTTGGGTTTAGAATCTTGGCCGTTTCGGCCATAAAATGAACGCCGGCAAACACAATAACATCGGCATCTGTTTTTTGAGCTTCACGTGCCAATTGCAAGCTATCGCCTAAAACATCCGAAATATCCTGTATATCAGGCTCCTGGTAATAATGCGCCAGAACTACGGCGTTTAATTTTTTCTTTAACCTTTCAATTTCGTCAAACAAATCCAGGTCGGGCTGTATCGCTTCTATTGTGTCTATTGTTTCTGGTACTTCCATACGTTGTGTAACTAAATTCATCTTTATTATTAAATTCTCTCGCTCTTAATCAACGATCAGTCTATTGAGAATCGTTCAAGTTTTCCATCTGTTGAGTTTCTGTAGCCAGCGAGTCTTGCTGAGCATCTTGAAGCCCTTTTTCATAAGCCTCCTGCAATTTTTCCTTACGAATGGAATAGCGAACGCGGTTTGGATTTACCCTGGCTTCGCCTTGCGTGACATACGTTCCAAAATCCCCGGTTTCGCTGTTGTAGTAGAGCCAAATGTAAAACCCGGGCACCATTTCATCCACCAAAGCCACACGTTGAACCAACTCGCGGGCATCTTTCTTCTCCAACCCTTCGACATCCATTAAGTAACTAACCGCAATTTTCATGTGCGAATCGCCCCGCTTAACAATATACGGCTTAGGCAACCTGTCCTGTATGTTTTGGATATCTTCTTTTAACTCAAAAATTTCTTCTTCCGACTCCAAAAGTTCTTGCAACAACCCTTTGGTGGTAACATTTTTTTCATTCTGAATCAAGCTCAAGAGTTTTTCTTCTTGCTCAGAACTTAAGCCAAGGGATGTATCGAAGGTGATTTTTTCACCCGGAAATTTTTGATTGACCTTCCGAATCATTTTGGAAACCTCTTCGGATTTTTCAAATAGTTCGCGTTGCTTGCGGTTGATTTCATTCACCGAGCTTTTGAAATCCTCAAAGGTCAGTTCATTACTGCAGTTCGTCGTAAAAATTAACATGAAGATCACAATTAAAACACCTTGCTTTTTCATGGCTTATGGTTTGTTTAAAATGAAAAAATTAAACTTAATTCAACGAACTATTAACCATTAATACATTTGATGCAGCTCATCTTCCCGAATAATCAATAAAATTGCCGACTGTGGCGCAATCACATATTTAATATCTTCATACTCGATTTCATGAGATGAAGATTGCAGGTATATGGCCAAATCACCAACTTTAGCCTGAAGCGGAATATATTGAGGCAATTTATTCATTTCTTTCCAAACTTCATCGGGTTCTTGTGGCGGCGCTACGGCATATCCCGGCCCGACTTTTACAACGTACCCGCTTTGAATTTTTTCTTTTTCCTGAACGCCTGGCGGCAAATAAAGTCCGGTCTTTGTTTTTTCTGAGGTTGATTTTGGACGTAAAACAACGCGGTCGCCAATAACAACAAATTTTTCCGTCGGGTTGGTGGTCATATTTAATGGATTCATCATACTTAACAACAACTCACAAAGTTATCTGAAAATCTTTTGCGATGCTCTTAATTGAAAATAACATATTTGATTCGGTAAATCCGAATTTTTGGATAACCTGTTTTGTGTGGAAAGCGCCGAAATATAAAAAAACACGAATATAACCAATAGTTAATTTCTCAGCAAAATCATCTATTTGAAAAGATCCAACCGGTTAAACTTATGTCAATACTTTCCAAGTTTTTTTACACAAAACACCTGAAAACCCTTGCTAAAACGCCACATCAACTTCGAGCGCTACCTTTCGGAATTCCCCTAACACGGCCGGTTCTTGGAGCCAGCGATTGTTAAAAAGGTTGCCGGCATGAATCGCTGTCGATATGTTTTTGGAAAGATTTGCCCCAATAGATACATCCAACAATTGGGTTGCGAGGGTAATATCGGCATCCAAGCTTTGGTTTTGCGCATAAAACAGAGTTACATCGTTACTTGTGCGGTTGTATGCACTTAAATAACGATAGGTGATCGCCATCCAATAAGGATGATTTGTATAGGTTGCCGAAACGGTTGCCTGGTGTTTTCGCCTGTAGGTCAATTGTTTTTCCGGATTGGAAAAATGGTACGCCATAAAAAAACTCAGGGCTTCATCCCTCATGGAAAAGCGCATGCTGATCTCCGTTCCCCATAGCTTCCCATCAGGTCCATTCTGATATGAAAATTGATTTTGGCTAACCGATTTGAGTTCAACCCGATTAGATAGAGCCGTATAATACAGGCTTAGATCAAGGTTCAGATTTGATAGTTCAACAACGCCGGCCAGTTGAATGGGCCGGATGTAATTAAAATTGTACCCAACCTGAAATGAGCTGGTATATTCGTTATCAAGGTCGGCATTTGGTACAATTTGAAATCCCTGATCGGTTATATCGGCATAGCGCTCCCAAAGCGACGGCAACCTGAATCCTGAATTGTAGCTCCAGTGAAACGTGGATAACGTGCCAACCGGCGCTACAATGCCAAACTGCGGGTTAAATTCAGCATACAACTTGGCGTTATCCAGGGAATACATATCAAACCGCGCACCATACGTGACCCGAACATTGCTCACCAAAGGATTTTCGTTCTGAATATAAAATCCGGCAACCATGTCTTCATGATCGCCAAAATCGTCAGATGAAAGTCCGTGTCGATACGCTTCTATCCCGCCAAGCAAATGGTAGCCATAGCCAAAATCAAATAATAGTTGGGTTTGGAAAGATTGCCGATCGCCTTCAAACGAGCGGTCATAAAAATCCGTTGTCGTGGTTTTCATGTATCCTGCGCCAAACTCCATAGCCGTAACCTTGGAAAGCTTCACATTTAATTTTGAAGCCATATTCCACAACCGTTCCGTTGAATGCTGCGTTTGCTCTATCGGTTGTTCTGTGGCTTCTGCATAGCTTTTCCATCCTGAAAACAAGGCTTCTTCGGTTTGATCTATCATACCCCAAACCGATAATTTATTACCGGCGCTAAATTGGTAATCGGCAAATGCATACAGTTTCCAATCGTCTTTAGCATTAACCTTCAAATACCCATCATCCTCTATATACTCAAATGACCCATACAGATTGGCTTTTTCCAGATTTTGAGCGCGGCTGAATTTCATGCCTTTGCTGTAAGCCAAACCATCTTGCGATTCCCATTGTCTGTTTGGTGGCGAGCTATACAAGCCACCATAGGCGCTGATTTGGGTTTTAGTTTCAAAACCATGTTTTGATGTCACATGAATAGCGCCATCGCTGGCACCCGAACCCAATAAGGCTGATTGCGGGCCATAAACCACATCAACCTGTTGAACGCTATTATAATCCAAAAAAGAAACCGGAACTTTATTTCGGACGGGAGTTTGAAAAGCCTGGTTATCAATCATTAACATAACATTGCTTGCCGAATAACCGGTGTAGCCATCCCATGATCTTAGTATGGGCTTTTGCTTCAAAAATTGCAAAGAAGTCATTCGTTTCTCAATAGCTTCATATGTATGCATCCCCTTACGATGCAAGTCATCGATAGAAACTGAGCTTATGCTGTTTGCAATGAAACGAAGCGGGGCTTGATATCGATTCACCCAAACCGACGACTCTTCGGCTGCTGATAAAATCCGGTACATTAAAATATCAATCTCCGAAATTGTATCGTTTTTAATGAATACATTATGAAACACGTCGGATTTAAACCCTTTTGCAGAGTAGATGATGTCGAACAAACCCCTGGGAAGATTTTCCATATAATAGTATCCCGAGGAATCGGTGCGAGTGCGATGCATTGTCCCTGCCAAACGTACTTCTACACCTTTAACTGGGAGCGTTTTTCGAATGGTTGCGAGCTTCTCTAGTAATAATCCGGTTGATGTATCGGGGAGGTTTATTTTTTTCTTAATGTACCGAGTTTCGGTAATCTTTCCCTGAAGCATGCCGCCTCTGCTTTGGGCTTGGAGCGGGGCGTTCAACACAAAAACTAAAACATAAAGAACAATTAAAACAAAAGTATGAGACATTAATTTGAATTCAAGTTTGAACTATAAAATTATTAGGAAAATGTTCTATTCTTGAATTTAGTTATTTAATCGTTCTTTCCTTCACAGGAGTCATCAATACATTCACCAAAAAGTTGCAACACATTGCGTTTAAGTTTAAAGCCATGTTTCATGCATATTCCTGATAGTTCCTGATCAATTTTAGGACTTGTAAACTCTACCACCCTACCACAATTCTCACAAATTATATGATGATGTTTTTTATAACCATAGCTTCGTTCGTAATGAAGATGCTTATGGCCAAAACTGTTTTGAGAAACCAGGTTGCATTCAACCAAGATATCCAGTGTGTTATAAACCGTTGCACGCGAAACATTAGCTTTTTTTAGTTTGAGATTCATAAAAATCTCATCGGCATCCAAATGTTCAGGTGATGAATAGATCTCTCTTAAAACCTTTAAACGTTCGGGGGTGGAGCGGTGACCTTTTTTACGGAGATAGGATTGAAAAATATCCTCAACAACTTTGAGTATTTTTTTGTCTCTTTCTTTTTGAACAAGCTCGTCCGATTTAGTCTGCTCTTTTTTATTTGGCAAAACCTTAATAGCCTCCATAGTTAGTTAAACAGTTTTGTTAATTATACATAAGATGTTACTTAAATCAAATTTTTTAAAAAACTGATACGCCGCAAATTCAATTTTATTTTTTAACCTTTGCTAAAGGTTAATGGTTTCAGTAACCGATAAACAGACTGGATCATGAACTTACTAAAACGTGCTTGAAAATGATCGAATACCGATCATGGTTTTACTTGTGAATGCTTCACCAAAATGAGCCCCGATCATTTCTCCGAAATATCGTGCCCGCGCTTCAATTCCAGTCAGAAATTCTTTCCGGCTGATGAAAGTCTGTTCTTCGGTTGAATCAGGATCGTAAAATTGGGACTTAAACGCCAGAATGGCTTCTTTAGAAGTTTGAAATGTATCGCTGACATCGACAATAAATGCAGGCTTTTGAAGATAATTTTGCATGAAAAAAAACAACTCTTTTGGCCGATGCGGTTTTTGGCTCTCCCCTTCAACTGACGTTTGAATGTTCTTTAAACCCGCAAAAAAACAGGCGTCTTTTACCAATTTCGAGGTATGCTCATGATCAGGATGGCGTTCATCGGAAGGACTTGTAAAAACGACCATTGGCTTAAATTGGCGGATCAATTCCACAAGCTTCATTAAAATCTCACGGGAATAGATGATTTGTCCATCTCCGAAATTTAAGGTTATACGCTCGGCATAGCCATTTATCGTGGCAGCATGTTGAGCTTCTTGCAAACGTAGTTCGGGAGTACCCCTTGTTCCTAACTCTCCTTGTGTGAGATCGCAAACCGCCACACGTTGGCCTTCTTCAACGATCTTACGTAATGTTGCTCCGCATCCCAATTCAGCATCGTCGGGATGTGCCCCAATGGCAAGTGCATAGATATTTTGCATGTTAAAACTTGAGTTTAATGTTTCTTTGATCTATTTGAAGAATGAAAAAAATAAAATAGATTAAACCATGCAACATGCCCTCCAAGCATGATGCTCCGGTCCAAGCAAAATTTCCGTTAAATCGCATTTTCTTTCACGTTCAAATATACCCAATGAATCCCTTGTTCATTGCCCATTAGCTAAGTTTAGCGTTCAAAAAAATAAAAGCGATTTATTAACCCAACATATCAAGAAAGGAATTCATCATGTCAACAATCCGCTTCGGTGTCTGGAATATGGAATGGATGAACGATCTCTTTACGGATGGCCCCAATTTCAAACCGGATCATAAAAAAGTTCGCGGCCCTAATCCATACCGCGAAAATGATGAGCCAACCGTCCTGCATCGCCGACAATCGCTTTCGGGGGTTTTAAATGAAATTGATGTTGATGTGCTGGTAGTTGTTGAAGGCCCAAACAAAGCTTCCGAACTTCAACTTTTTTTTGATACGGATGTTCAGGGAACATGGGTTTGTGATGTTCAACCCACAAAAGGCGGCTCGCAGATTATTGGTCTTGCCGTGAGAACAGACAAGGGATTATTTGCCAACGAGCCGTTTCAACGGTTTCACATCGATGAAGGTCAAGGCGGTGAAAGCAAACGTTTAAGTGAGGCAACTTCACCGTTTTTCATTGATACGGATGACGATGAGATCCAGGAGCTCTATAAATTTGAGCGAAAGCCCCTCTATGCCGATATTCAACTATCCAATGGGAAGCACTTTCGAGTGTTAGGCTTGCATTTAAAAAGCAAGGGGATTTTCGAAGCCTATGAATGGTCGAAATGGTGGTCTCAAGCCGATGCTAACCGTAAAAAGATTTTAGCGCAATGCACACAACTCCGAGAGGCATTTCTTGATTATTACCTTACCGACAATGCCACCAAACATATTCCGCTTATTGTTTGCGGCGATATTAACGACGGGCCTGGTATGGATTCCAGTGAACGCCGTCTTCTTTCTAGCGGTATAGAAAAACTCATGGGAACGGTTTGGAAGCCTGTCCTTTGCTTGGGCAACGTGCTTTATGATGCTTTGGATGACGATAAACGTCGGGAAATTAACCTATCCTCAATTCATACTACGAGTTTTCGTGATCCGATTTTTCACAACTATCGTAAAGTCTGGATTGATCACATTCTCTACTCGCGAAATCATCCGGAAAAATGGCTAAGCAATGGCGTTTTTCATGATGAGATGCCCGATGGCTCAAAGATTTGGCGGAAATACAAATACGCTTCGGATCATTACCCTATAACCGTCGACATTGATTCAGATAAAATTTGATAACTTATTTAATATTAAATATTGTCTTTATTGGCCCATCAATAAACGACCCTGCGAAAAGCCAGGGGTATGAAATATCATGCCGACTCAGATTTTTGGCGTTGATAGCCAAAAAGACAATCAGGTAATGAAGAATTTTTGTCCCACGCTGGCAGTTGTGCGTTCGAAAACAAGGGGTTGCAACCCTTTGTTATAGCTATACTCATGCGTCATTAGTAGTCAATGATTTGACAAGCCAAATACAAATAAGTTAATGACAATAATAAAATCGTGTGTTTCGGCTACGCTCCTTTACCAATCTTCTCAGAAAAAACATTCAACTAACATTTGGATTTTTATGGAAATGATTCCTATCTAATATTTCTTAAACTCATGAACAAAATCTGTTCAAAACACAGAAAATAAATACATGATTGATATGGCATTAACATACCGCTGACCAAGTCATTTAATCATCATTCATTGAAACTGTATCATCCGTGTCACGATCAACTTTAACCTTAACCGAAGCCCTTAAGACCTATATCTTAGAGCATTCTTTACGCGAAACGCCCATTTTGAAAGAACTGCGTGAGCAAACCGCGCATCATCCGGCTTCTAGCATGCAAATTGCTCCCGAAGAAGGCCAGCTTTTGCGATTGCTCATTAAACTTCTCCGGCCTAAACATGTGTTGGAAATAGGCACATTTACGGGGTATAGCGCCTTATGCATTGCGATGGAACTGGAAGAAAGCGCCAAATTGGTCAGCCTGGATATCAATACCGAATACACAAATACTGCCCAAAAATTCTGGGAAAAAGCTGGGGTTTCCCAAAAAATTGAGCTTCGTCTTGCACCGGCCTTGGATAGCCTTGAAACCATGATTAAGGAAGGCCAATCCGGTACATTCGATCTTATATTTGTCGATGCCGATAAAAAACAATACGAAGCTTACTACGAAGCTTCACTAAAACTTCTTCGTCAAGGCGGACTCCTGGCCATCGATAATGTGCTTTGGGGCGGCATGGTTGTTGAAAACGATCAAGACGATCCCAATACGCCGCACATTCAAGCCCTTAATAACCTCATTCAAAACGACAACCGTGTTTTTCATAGCCTGCTTCCGATTTCGGATGGCTTAACGCTTGCAATCAAACTTTAGCCGATATGATTCACATCAAAATTAAACGCATCCATCCAAACGCTTCTCTTCCTAAATATGCAACCAAACATGCCGCCGGAATGGATCTTTCGGCATGCATTGAAAGGCCCATCGCTATCCATCCAAACAATGTCGGTTTAATTTCAACGGGATTGGCCATTGAGCTTCCCGAAGGCTACGAAGCCCAACTGAGGCCTCGAAGCGGACTGGCCTTAAAACATATGATTTCCCTGCCCAATACGCCGGCAACCATTGATGCGGATTATCGCGGCGAGCTCAAAGTTATTTTAATTAACCACGGATCAGAGCCATTTACGGTTAACCATGGCGACCGGATCGCCCAAATGGTGATCTCTAAAGTTGAACAAGCAGAGCTTATGGAAGTTGATACCCTTTCGGATTCGATTCGAGGTGAAGGGGGATTTGGCCATACCGGCATGTCTTAATTTTTTTCCAATCCATCTGAACGCATAGTAATCGGTTTAGGTTTAGTCTAGCAACACTTCAAAACGCTAACGATTATTATTCAAATTACTATGTTTAAACGCTCACATGTGCATTGGACAAATACGCTTTTCTTTATCTTCACACCATTTATGGCCATTGGCGGAACACTTTGGTGGATTCAACAAAATTTAGCCAATATGCCAACCGTACTGTTTGCCATTCTGTATTGGTGTTTGGCCGGTCTTTCAATAACCGCCGGTTATCATCGTCTTTTTTCACACAAAAGCTACCGGGCACATTGGAGCATTAAGCTGCTTTTAACCTGTTTCGGATCATCAACGTTTGAAGGCCCGGTTTTTGTTTGGGCCAGCGATCACAGAAATCATCACAAATACCAGGATACGCCAAAGGATCCGTATGCCATTCAAAAAGGATTCTGGTATACGCATGTGTTTTGGTTGTTTGATAACACTCGAAAACCAACCCTGGATAATATTTCCGATTTAAAAAAAGACCCCTTATTAAATTTTCAAAACCGCCATTACCCGTTAATTGCCATCATAACCGGTCTGATTTTTCCAATGGCCATTGCCTCATTATGGGGTGATCCCTGGGGCGGATTGTTTGTTGCCGGGCTCTTAAGAATGGTTTTAAACCAACATGTTACATTCACCATTAATTCGGTGTGCCATACATTTGGCGCCAAACCTTATTCAACAAATGCCTCTGCTCGCGATAATGCATTAACGGCATTATTTACATTCGGTGAAGGTTACCATAATTTTCACCATCAATTCCCTCATGATTATCGAAATGGCATTCATTGGTATCAATGGGATCCGACAAAGTGGTTGGTATCGTTACTTAGCTGGGTTGGGTTGGCAAGTCAACTAAAAAAAGCGCCGGCACTACAAATTCACGAAAAACGCATCGCTGCACAGGAATACTATGTTCAACAAATGCTTTCAAATCAATCTGAATCGGATCATGTGCAATCAGCTTTTGATATTCTTAATTCTGCAAAAGCTCAATATCGCGCGGCGCTTCATGAATTGTCGGCGCTTAATGACCAATATCAACGGTTAAAAGATCAAAAACACTCATCGTTAAAAAGCCAGTTAAAAGCCATGAAAAAAGAGCTTCGAATTGCCCGGCAAAACCTCAAAACATCTATCATGATGTGGCAGCATATGGTTAAAGGCATCGTCAAATTGCAACATGCCTAAATTTCCGCGCACGTCTTAATTGGCTTAATATTTTGGGAACAACGATTTGATTCGTTCGGGTATGGGCATATCCAGCTCTTTCCTGAAAATGTCTTCGCACTGTTTTAATATTCTGGCGGCTTTGCTGATCAATTGCTGCTCAAGGTATGTTTTGATTAAGGTTTCATAAGCCGGTTCATAAAGCTTATCGGTCGCCACCATTTTTTGAGCATATTGAATGGCAAGATCAAATTTTTTCTCATGAAAGGATTGTTCGGCTAATGCGTTTAGCGCATCAAGATAGTCATCCAATAACTGCTCGCGTTGGTAACTCGACCAATCCTCATACGCATCGGTTTTCAGGAATGCATCGGAATAGAGTTCAATGGCACTCTTTAATAATTCCGAATCGTTTTCTTCACGGCCCTGATGAACAAAATTCTGAAACAGCTCAACATCATAACTGTAGTCTTTGCCATGTTCGCCAAGATCCATTTCGTAACCGTTTCCTCGATTCATGACATACTGCGACTGTCGGCCAGATTTTAACTCCGGTTCAAAAAAATGTCGAATAAATGAAATGGCCGTAAACAGCATCACCTCAGCGCTTTCGCGCCGGGTTTCCGGCCATAGTAAATCGATAAATTCATCAATGGTAATGGTTCTGCGATGATTGATCAATAAAATCTTAAACACCGACTGAGTTTTGGGATTTGGCCAATCTTTATCAAATAAAACTTGGTCGGAAGACCTTAAAAATAAATTTCCAAACGCTTGGATATGAATAGGCGCTTTGGTTGCCGGTTCTTTTTCAGAGGGTTTGTCAGCTCGTTCTTCAGAAACTTTAGCTACAGGTTCTCCACTAGCTTTCATTTCCAGGCGTTCTCTGGCATGATCCAAAACATTCGTCAGAATGTCCATCTGCAATGGTTTGGCCACAAAATCGCTGGCTCCGGCTCTCATTGCATCGATAACCAGGTTCATATCGCCATAACCGGTGATAAAAATAACCTCGGCACGTTTATTAATTGCCAAAATATGTTCAAGCACTTCAAAACCATTCATACCAGGCATTCGAATATCCAAGAGAACGATTTCGGGTATATCTGATTTGTACAATTCTATTGCTTCTTCACCATTGGAGGCCGTGAGCACATCATAGCCAATTAATGATAAACTTCGTTTGAAACTATTGCGAATACGATCGTCATCATCAACTAACAGAAGCTTGGTAGAATGAGAATTGACTTTTTTTGACATTGCTATCCGTTTATGTTTTATAGAAAGTTGGAGAAATCACATTAATTAGGGTTTTTTAATATGAAATCTAATTTCGTAAAAATTAACTGAACCTTCAAATCCCTGAGCTTTCCGATTACCAAATTTAAATGTACCGTTGTTTTTCTCCACTAACATTTTTGTAAGGTACAAACCGCTCAAAAGTTGCCTTTTGCCGATCTTCATCATGATATAGGGCTTTTGCAAAGTTTCAGAAAGTTCCGATGTTAAACTCAGCCCGTTATCTGATAACTCAAGCACAAGATCATATTCCTGTATAGCTGCTGGATCAAAATTCTGGATACTGGTTTCAAAAGCTATTTCAGGGATAAAATTCCTTACTTCGTACTCTTGCTCGGCTGTAACAAAAAGCTCTAATAAATTACAGGAGTTTAGTATGAGATTTAAAAGCGCAAATTGAAGATCGTTTTTTTTGGTAACGATTTTTGGTAATTGTCTCTGGAATTTTGTTTTGCATGTAATTCCATTCATGCGAATTCGTTCTTTAGTCAATGTCAAACACGAATTAAGAATTGAGTTTAGATTAACTTCTTCTGTTTTTTCGTTTCGTTGGGTAAAACTGCGGAGCTCATCTAAAATTTTTTGGCTACGTTGAACATCTTTTTGAAGCCCTTGGCCAACTTCTAAGATTTGGGTTGTGCTCATTTTAGCAGGATCCTGAGAAATGATCGTCAGATAATCCGAATCCATGCTCATTGAGGTTAATGGCTGATTAAGTTCATGAATGATGCTTGAAAGAACCGAACCCAGCAACCCTAGTTTATGGAACTCAATAATCTGTTGATCATGATTTTCGAATTGTATGATAGAAGAATGCATTTTATGCGACGAGTGGGTTTTAGTTTCAGACATCTTTTTTTCATTTATGATTTTAGAAACGTTTAACAATAATATACTGATAAGGTATTGCTAGACTTTTCACAAGGTATTTATAAATTTCACCTAAGTATAAGCTAACCTTCATCATAATGTTTTCATAATTATGTTGTTGATAATCACCATAAAACCATATTTGTATCAGAAATGGCAAAAGTCCCAATAGACATTCGCACCGGCGCTATTAAAACCGAACGATTGATCGGTATCGATTTAGGAACCACCAATAGCCTGGTTGCTTATATGCACGGCGATGAGCCCAGTGTAATTTCAAGTAAAACCACCCATGAAAAAATTGTCCCTTCGGTGGTTTATTTCGATGATAACTTCGCCCCGATTGTCGGCTCACTTGCCAAAGAGTTCCAAATCCAGCGCCCCGAACGCACCATCTATTCGGTTAAACGATTACTGGGACGGGCGTTCGAAGACATCAAAACCGAACTGGATCATCTCAGCTATACCATTAACCCGGATCAGTCCGATAAAGTCTGTATGATTGAAATTCAAGGCGGACAAGCTGGAAAAGAAACCCGCCATTTCACGCCCACTGAAATTTCATCCATGATCCTGAAAGCCCTCAAACAACGTGCTGAGGATTATTTTGAAGAACCGATCTTTAAGGCCGTCATCACAGTTCCGGCATATTTTAATGACGCTCAGCGTCAAGCGACTAAAGATGCCGGTAAACTGGCGGGATTAGACGTCTTGCGTATCATCAACGAACCTACTGCGGCCTCGTTGGCTTACGGCCTCGATAAACAAAAAGACGGCACCATTGCAGTTTATGATCTCGGCGGCGGGACATTTGATATTTCCATACTGCGTTTGGACGATGGTATTTTTGATGTCCTCTCCACCAATGGGAACACACACCTCGGCGGCGACGATATTGACCAAGCCTTAATGAGCCGATTTGCCAATGAAATTAAAGCGCAACTTTCCATTGATATCTTTGAAAATCAAAGCCATAAACAAGCTTTGCGCCATGCTTCCGAACAAGCCAAGCAAGCGCTTACCAATGAGGATGAAACGCACATTTCGGTTGATTTTGGCGATAAAACCTTCCGTAGAATACTAAATCTTGAAGAATTTGATAAACTTGTTCTATCGGTTGTAGAAAAAACCAAACGCCCATGCTTTCAGGCCTTAAAGGATGCTGAACTTACGCCCGAAGATATTGATGCCGTAGTGCTGGTTGGCGGTTCAACCCGAACCAGGGCGGTTAAACGCTTTGTTTCGGAGATCTTTGGCGGTAAAACGCCTTACGATAGCCTGAATCCTGATGAAGTGGTTGCACTTGGCGCAGCGGTTCAAGCCAGTGTGCTTTCCGGCGATAATGACGATATTTTATTGTTGGATGTCACCCCGCTCTCACTCGGTATTGAAACTGTAGGTGGCGGCACCGTGCCGATCATCCCACGCAATTCCAAAGTCCCCATTCGGGTCGGTCAGGAATTTACCACCTCGGTGGATAACCAAACCGGCGTGGATATTCACGTGGTACAGGGTGAGCGCGAACTTGTCAAGGACAACCGCAGCCTTGCAAAATTCACGTTAAAACCCATTCCTCCTTTGCCTGCCGGTATGCCGCGAATACTTGTGATTTTTGCGTTGGATGCCGACGGCCTGCTTTCGGTAACCGCTAAAGATCAACGCTCAGGAAAAGAGCAATCCATTGAAGTTAAACCGACTTACGGTCTGGAGGATTCGGAAGTGGAGCGCATGTTGCAAGATAGTATGGAACATGCCCAGGAAGATTTTGACACTCGCATGTTTGTGGAAGCCAAAGTTGAAGGCCAGGCCATGGCCGATTCCATTGAACACACCATTGAGCGTAACAAGGTACTGTTTGAAACACTTTCCACGGAAGAGCAAGAGGCCGTCGTTAAAATCACCAATGCGTTGAAAGAAGCGTTGTTAACGGAAGATCGCGAGTTAATTCAAAACCTAACTGTACAAGCCAACGAACAAACCACCCATTTTGCACAAGTGGTCATGAACAATGCAGTTGGCGAGGCTTTACGGGAAAAAAGTGTGGATGATGTGTAATTCCAGTTACTTTATCTGGAATTAAAACGCATTGATGATTTAGTTTGCATTAACAAGACAGCAACTACCGATTGTTTAGTAAAAAAGCTAAAACTTCACACTCAATGTAAGTGCTTTGGTGGTTTTATTACTTGAAAAACCCATTGCAACCTTGTTATCACCATTTTGATTGGTGAAATAATAAGCGCTTCCAATACCAACAGCTGCGCCGCCAAGCACATCCCAAAAATCGTGGTAACCATCAGGGCCTTCTGTCCGGCTTACACCGACAAGGACTGCTAAGAGATAAAAATAAGCCCCAACTTGCCATCCATATTTTTTTTGGATAAATGCAGCGCCTGAAAAGGCCGAAGAGGTGTGTCCTGAGGGAAAAGAATCATATCGTTTCCGGCCTTCAGGTCTTTTTCTATGTACCAGATATTTTAAAGAATATGTTACAGCAAGAGTGGTTCCATACGATAAAGCCAATTCTTTGGCGCTCTCATAATCTTCGTCAATAACCGTGTAAGCAAAAGCGCTCAATGGAATTGCTATTTGTAAGACATCCCCGGTACCTTCTAAGATGTATTCCCATTGTTCATGTCCGCCTTCATGATCTTGAGCTACAATGTTATTATATGGAGCAAGCCAAAGTAGAATCAATACCAATAACTTTGCAGAGTGAGTTTGCATGATGTTAATGATTTTCTACTGCAGGTTGTTGATGAAATGCTTTTAGGAGAATTATAGGACACCGAAAAAAAAATAAAAAGGCACAGTTTCCTGCACCTTCTTTTTATACAATCAAACGCTTATAGCGATTTAATCTCATTATTTTGATGTTTTTCAAATCATATCATTCGCTTTAGCGTATTCTCTTTGGTTAACACATAATGTTTAACGACGCCTACAATGTGAAGCAAAAGTAAAACTATCATGAGAAACGAAAAAAAACCGTGTCCTTTTAAAGGCGGAATGCTCTCCGGGGATTTGATCAGTTCATAACTACCGGCTTTTAATGCGTCGCCATACCCACCGACTATCATTGTGCCAATACCGGATAAGGATACCAAAAATAGCACCACATAAAACGCATTATGAATCCAAACAATTAGTTTATCATTAAATGACGACCCTGTATTGATATCCTCCGGTCGCGGTGATTTGAAAAAGAGATAGGTTCTTATGAAGGTTAAAAAAAACACGACCATGCCCGCTATAGCGTGAATTCTTATCAGATGCATTTTTTCAAACGGTTCCAAACCTTCCATATACTTTCCTAAAGGAAACAATGCAAGAATTAGAAACGCTGTGATCCAGTGAATCAGAATTGTTCTCTTGCTGTATTTTTGGGTTAAATCATTTTGTACAACGTTCATAATAAATACGATTTTAATTGAATGAATCTTTTCGTTCCTTACCAAGTTTGGGTTTAAACGATCCCAACACGAGTTCCAGAAGCAATGGTATAATATTGGATTGACCAACCATTATTTCCGTATGTTCTTTTTCTATAAATGCCTGGCTCAATTTCCCGGAAGGAATGGATTCTTTAGCCAGCTCAACAAGCTCCGGCATCATCGGCACTAAAAACACAAATGCATTTACAGTTAAAAATGCCATCATTAAGAGCTTTAACTTTAACCAATTCGGTTTAAAGCTTAATGAGAGATAAAGAATGACATCTGAGAGTATTTTGAGCCCTAATCCTGTGAGAATCAATATATACGCGCTTTTTTCTTTGTAGACATACACGTTATAAATAGTGCGTGGGTCGGCATCAGAAAAAATAGCGCCTATTACAATATGTGAGAGGATTCCTCCCACATACATGATTGTTCCTATCTCCTGAATGAAGTTTAGAAGTTTACGATAATCCATACGCCAAGTTTTAACCCCGTAAAAAAATTTTGTTTTGTTAATTATTTAAAGCAAAACTACTTTTTTGGAAAATTTGATAATTGTACAAATCGGTCGTTTTTTTGCTTGTACAATTCTTTTGGCGTTTTACCGGTGTGCTTTTTAATTTCTCTAATAAAGTGGGCTTGGTCAAAATATTTGTCGTCGGGGTGAAATTGACCTTCACGAATTTGAAAGTAGGAGGAATAACATTTCCGAATATTGAGGTAAGTTTTTAACGAAACCCCCAAGTATTTATTTAAGTAGCGATTGATCTGGCGATTGCGCCAATTAATTTGCATGGAGACTTCTTCTGCTGAAATGTTTTTATCAACCGAGTAGAGCAACTTCGATAATTGGCGTTTTTTCTCTTTGATCGGTTTATTGAGCTTTAACCGCTCTATCAACAATGATTCAATTTGTTGAACATATCCATGAAAGCTGCTCAAATCAAAATTCCGAATGTTCCAAAAATCAAGGTTTAACTCTCTATAAGACTGAAGCAACGACGCAATCTCAGTGTGGAAAATGTATTCGGGAGCAAGTAACTTAAACTTAATGCCAAATACCGTAGCATTGGCCGGAATGATAACCTCCATTTCCTTTTTCCATAATCCGGTCATAAAAAAGGCAACGATTTTCCCTTGCCGGTGCTCAATAATGAGTTTGAAAAAACTATCGGGAAAAATTGTTAGCCTGCTTTCGTTTTCTGTATGATTTACGTGCTCCCAATACGAATCAACAAAATCCTCCAAAGGTTCGGAAGGAAGTTTGTAGGTATAGCTAATTTTTCCATTTTTTTGCTTCATTATCTAGATCAGATAGAAATTTTTCACTAAACATCCGTATGCACGTCCATTCATAAACATGATTTCCATATCTCGACTAATCTTTAAATTGTTTATTATTTCTAACGCGCGCTTTTGATTCCGCTCAGAAACCTCGAAAATGTCGCCCATACTATCGAGTTTCATAATTTCTGTATGACCAAATAAATTGAATTAAATCGAGATGGGTTTTTCTTAAATAAGTTTATTTCGCGCAAATCGGATTCAAATAATTTTAAAATGTCTTTATCCCGATTCGACTTTATTTCTTTTTCAAGACATTGATAATAATCATTCCACCAAACTTGTTCGTTTAATCTAAACGAATTTACAATCCTGCAATTATTATGTTCAATACATTCAGTTTTTGAATGCTGATTCTTGAATTCATCATGAATAATAAAAAATCCATTTCCTTTTAAAAGTTTTAACATTTTCAAGAACCCTTTTTCAAAACCTACAACATTAAGAAATCCTTCGGCGATAATTAAATCGAATGATTTTTTTTCAACGTTCATTTCAAAAAAAGAACTGTTTAGAATTGAAACTTTCTTACATAAATTTAATTCTTTTGCTTTTTCTTCCAGCCTATTTAACGATTTGGCGTCAAAATCAATTGCCGTAATATTAGCGTTAAATTTTTCCAGTAAGAATAATGTTGGAACGCCTGTGCCGCAACCCATATCCAATATTTCCGGATGTTCAATTTTTGGAATTATTGAAATGGCTTTTTCAAGATATTTTAGTAGTCCTTTTCTACAACGATCTTTTATTTCAAAATACGCCTTTTTCAAAAGTCTTTTTTTAATATTCTATTTCAAAATCCAAGCTTTTCGCTACTTCAACGCATACTTTCATGTCGCGCGCGCCAATATGAGCGTTGTATATTTTTCTTTCATTATTCAAATGTTTTATTCTATTGAGTTTTTGTTTATGATGTACAACAGCGAGCGTCGGTTCTTATTTTTTTAATCTCTGATCGGTCATGCGCCCACATGTTTTTTAGCCGCAATTTTAACTGAGGGAAGAATGCACCATAAGGGACGCCATTCATACGTTTCTGTTCGCAGCAAAAGAGCGTTTAAATTAACCGTCACGCCTTCAAACATATCGCTTTTGTGGGCGATAGTTCATTACTTAGTTGGCATCCTGAGTTTGAATTTTTGACAAAAAAAGACAACCGGTCACAATAAAACTGGGTTTAAGCTATGGATTGCTTATTACTTCGTTGCGTATAATTTACCATCAAAACGACCGATCCATTTTGCACGACGTGCCATGGTTTTGGTCATGAGTATGGTTTGTTTTGTATTATCAGGCAACGTGATTACCCTCCATGTCATCCAACCAATTTGCTTCCGCTTCTTTCCGTTTATTTCAAGAATTTTTTTGCCCAGTCCTACGGTCCATTTGGCTCTGGCTCGATTAAGTTTTATCACCTGCACCCTTTGAGTGACCCCATCGGAGCTGGTAACGTTTTCCCACTTAATTTTCGCGATTTTTTCGGTTTTGTTATCGGGCGTTTTTGCATATACGCTGGAAGGTTCTGCCACGCTTATGCCAATCAGCTTTTCATCCGTTCCTTTTCGCTTAAATCCAAACATTTTAAATCCTGTTGTATCGGAAGATTTCACCATTGCGTATTGCGTTGAACCGAATGTTTTCATGCCTTTTCCTACATCAACCACAAAGTCGCCATTGTTCATTAAAGCTCTTCCGGGATTGATCTCTTTACTTTCCGATTCTAAAACAATCATCTTTTTATCTCTGGGGCAAAGCACGCCGCTATTTTCTTTATCAAAGATAGCGGTAAATGTATTTTGAAACCCCGAACTCATACCAACAAACGAAACCTGAATTATTCTGAGATTTCCAATAGGTTTAACGCTGTATTTGACCGGTTCAAACTTGATGATTTCAATGGTTTTTTCGCCAACAAAATTGTTATCAATAAATACTTCCGCCCTATAGTTTCCCGGCTTCCATTTCCCCAACTCCTTAAAACCCCAACCACTGCTGGTGTAATAAGAAGAGCTCCACTCTTTTTTTATTTTGATCCGTCCTTTTTGCTTTCCCTGGTATTTGCCGTCCGCTCCATACCATTTTAACGTTAAATCGTGCTCCTGAGCAGCTTTTTTAAATAGTCGATTGTTAAACGATATTTCTACGCCAAGGCTTTTTATTGAATCCGTATTTAACGTTTCCGGGTATGTTCTATCCTTTATTTTCGGTTCTATGTCTTTATATCCAAAAATTTTAATGCTTTGAACATCATATCCTTTTTCACGTATGCTGAATTTTTTTTCGCCGACGTTTACGCCATTGATTTTTATTTCAACTTTATAGTCGCCAACCCGCCAATTTCCAGCTTTTTCCCATCCCCACCCATTTGTATTGTAATAACATGAACGCCAGTCTTTATTAATTTGCAGCGATCCTTGTTGATTTCCTTCAACAACGCCCTGCGTGTTGTACCAAATAAATTCAATCGGATGTTCCTGATATTCCTTTTCATATAAGCGATTGATGAAATTGACTTCCACGCCTATATATCGCGTATAGTCTTTATCGAAAGTTTCAGCGTAAAACCGATCGGCTTTTAAAGGTCTTTGCGCGCCAAACTCAAAAAGTTTTATGCTTTCAATCGTAAATTTATCCGATGTGGGTTTTTCTATGTTTTCATCTTCAGCCGTTAAACTTTCTGCGCATTTTTCATCGTATTGCAATTTTACGTGATTGGCCCGAACTGTTTTTGGCGTTTCAAATATTAGATTTAAAATTTCGCCTTTATTGCGGATATAAACCGTTGCGCCTTTACTTGTTTCAAATTTCGATTTACCGCCCATCGCTTCAATTTCGCCCCATGCTCCGGGCTTGCTATATTTGCGATTCGCTTTATCTGTGATAAAAAAACACAACGATGAAAACTCAGCGTCTTTTTTTATGGCGATCAACTCCAACGCTATCAGCATATAATGATTGTCGGCCGACGCTTTGATTTTCTGTGAAGGCGTTTCATCCGAATGACGAACCTTTGCGATTTTAAACTCGCCATTGCCAAATGAAATTTTTTTTCCTTGGCTTATAAAACCTTGCTGTGAAAAGGCATTTACATAACATATCATGAACAGGGAGAAAAGGAGTATGTTTTTCATGATTAGATTTGTTGTTTTGTTTATGCTGAATAGCGATGCAATTAATGTCAATGAGGAATTTTGGATTTCTAACGCATAAGCCCCATGCGCTCATCGACCCTTTTGAAAGCGGCGTGGTTTAAAAAACCAACTTTATAACGTTTTAAACCCTAACGTTGCCATCCAAAATAACCATTAATCCTAATCCATGCCAATCGGAATCAAGGCTTTTAAAACGTCAAAAATCTTTTACTCTGTTAATCCGAACATAACAATGTTTTGCTTTTTGCAGACGCGCCGCCAAATTATAAGACCCCCTGGTAAATGACCATTAGTTACACCTAAAACACAATCATGCGATAAAAACTATATTTCTGATTTGAACAGGGAAGAATCATGAAAGACAAAGTTTTCTACACCATTCACTTCGTTGGAAATTTATCATATATCATTTGTCAAAAAATCAGCCCATAACAAAAGCTAGAGTCTGCTAACTTTATCGCTTTTTAATTTAATCACATATTAAAGCTGAGCTTTGCAGGGTTTAAAGGTTGAACGACACAATATTCAGTTCATAATTATTGAGGCTGTCTTTTACAAATTTGTGAAGAAGACTTGAAATGTAAGTTTGATACTCACTCGCTTATCTTTAAGTTGATGTAAGTCTAAAACTGACAAACGGTCACCCTTTCCGAATGACTCTATAAGCTCTTTTTCTTAATTTATATTTAGTTGGCATTCTTATCTCCTAAATGCCAAGGATTGTTTTTCTGCTCGGAATGATATCTTACTCTATTTTTTATGAAATCATACAATTTTTACATTGAATTTAAATCTGTAAACCTTTTAGTTAAAACATCCATTTTATCTGAATGTTTCCATTCAAAATTGCAACTAACACAATAGTCGATTTTAAATTTCATAGTATTTATACTTAAACCATACCATGTTTTTGCTTTTGATGAATATTTTCTAATTAAACAAAAATGTTCTAATCGCTGCTTTAAAATATTATCAAAACTACGATTTAAATATATAGTTAATCCTGTACTACCATCATTAATTATTATACTAAGATCATGAGGTTTTGCATCTTTTTTTTCAAGTGCTATAAGTTCTGAAATTCCATTATTTAAGTCTTCTACAGTAATACTATCAAGTTCTAACATCAACAATCCAAAATCAACTAAACATGGATCATCACTTTTTTGAATTTCTTCAATTATTTGACCAAAGAGTGTGTTTTGATATTTAGTCAATATTCCTTCAGGGGTATCCTTACCTGGAATTTTATCTCTACGAACCATCATTGAGGTATCAAGTTCTGAACAATAACTTTCATTAATCGTGTGTTTGGATTTATTTTCTTGAAACCACAAATTCTGCTTCAAATGAAAAGCAAAAATTGCTAATTCATTAACAGCTGATATTTTTTCTATATAATTAACACGACGTTTAATATAGCTTAAAAAATATAAAGGTGATTGCAAAAATTCTGTCATAACATCAAGAAAGAACAAGTCTATAACAAATGGCGGTTTAATTTTTTCGTCATTTTTATAATTCAGAAAATCTCTAACTTGAAAGTTCAGGGCAGGATAATGATCTGAAATAATACAAATGGGATATATCTCATCATATTCACGAGAAATTTTCAGTTCAATTCCATTTCCATCAATCAATTTATAACTTTCATCAAGCAAGTACTTAGAGCAATCCAATACTTGGTCATAAGCTTTTTGTATAGCTTTCATAAAATCATCTTTTAACTTATTTAGATTACCTTTTCTTGATTCATTTGTAAGTTTTTTTGATTTAGCTTCTAAAATAATTGCTCGATTACCATACGTCACTAAAACATCAATTTCACCCATTCTACTTTTTTTATTTCTGTAAATTTCAATATTTGAAAAAACTCTTTTTTCACCAAAAACAAGTTTTAGCCTTTTCTCTGAAAAACTTTCAGTAAAATCACCACGGTTTTCTCCTGACCTCTTATAACTTTCATCATTAATAAGCCAGTGTAATGGCGTTTCATATAGAGCTTCCAATAAGCTATAACTGTGAAATAAAATGTATTCACCTTCATTAATTTTTATAATTGGATATGATTTAAATGGGTTGAAATCATCAATAGCTGAAAAAACTCTTTTATTCACATCATTTGATACTACAAACGAATTAATAAAAGCTTTAATTATTAGTTCATCCTCGTTTAAATGTAAACATATTTCATTAATAGTAAATTTGTATATTGGCAATACAGTCCATTTATCCGGATTTATTGTTTTAAGACTTGGAATAAAATTATTTAGTTTTTTATTTTGAATTTGAATAATTGCTTGAGTTATTTTTTGAGCTTGATCGATAGAATATCCTTTATTTTTTATAAACCAGTTATTATCATTTTTATATTTTTCATAAAAAAAATCCCTATACTGAAAATTATACGCTGAATCCGGGGCATAAAAAATAGCTTCTTTTAGTATGGTCCCAATATTTTCTTCTTTCTTGAAATTAATTGACTTAACAATTGGAAGCCATATTGCATTATGTAGCTCATCTAATAGAAGTTCTGTTTTATCAATGTATTCTTGGATGACTTTTGGTGCAGGTAGTTGAATATCAAATAGAGATTTAAAAGCTAACCCTATTAAAACAAACATTTCTCCCCTATGACGTCCTTGAATAGAATTTTGAAGATTCTCAACCTTTATATTTTCATTGTATCTTATTGTACTATATTTGAAGAAAAAAAATGCAATTGCATGCGCATATCCTGGAGAAGCACAAAGATATTCGAGATCGTTAAATACTTCTGATTCACTTCGGCCATTAATGTCTATCATCATTCATAAATTTTTATTTCATTTATTAGCAACCCAAATATTTTATTACCCACAAACTTCAGCACTTATTATTAAACATATATTTTATTCTTTTACAATTTTAAATTAGAGGTGATTCATGTATTACAAATAAAAAAGGCGCAGTTGCCTGCGCCTTTATTCATCATACATCATTCATCATTTATCATAATCATTTACCCCATCCCCCAAAGGTGAGCCGTCCCAACCTTTTGTCCTTGTAATTTGATGTAATAAAATAACTGACCTTTATGCTGCTTTTGGTGCTCAATGGATTGAAGCAAACGATGGCCTAAAACGGTTTCGGTTGGGTCCCAAGGCGCCGGAGCAATTTTATTTGCCAGTTCATCTTCCGAACATTGTTCCAGCATTTGTTTGGCAAGCGCTTTATCTTTTTCCAACATCGTTTTAGCTTGAGCCACGGATTCAACAGCCGGTAAGCGCTCAGCGGGCGGAAGCATATCCTGCGGCGGGATTTTGGCCGGATCAACACCTTCGGGGAATCCCCAGTCGCCGGTTACAAATCCTTTAAACCCGCCACCGCAACTGCTTGCAACATGATAGAGCAATTGACTCAATTTCATCCAATTTTGACCGTCGGATGGTTTCCAATCGAGCATGTCATCGTTTAAGCGATCAAATAACTTTTCAGTGGCATGAAAAGCGCCCGCCATTTCATTTTGTAGAAGTCCTCTCCAATCCATATAACCTCCTTTTTAAGGTGCGTGAATTTTGTGAAGTTTAAATACAACGTTCAGAAGCTCTTGTTATAACAGGGAATTCAGAAGGAACGTTTATGAGCATATAGACTTAAAACACCTGTCTGCTTTTTAGAGCATGTCTTGGATGCTTTCGTTGATGCACCCTTACCAAATCAATTCCGGTTCATACACGATAAACCCAAATCTTTTTAGCAACGCACATGAAAACCGTTTTCAACAATTTGAGTCGCATTTAAATTATAACTTATTTTAATTTTTTCATTTATATCCGTCCAATTTTTGTACAAAATGAAATCCAATCGTTAAATTTAAGGTTTTAACATTAGCGTAACACCTACCTAAGATGACAATAGAACTTAAAACGGATACTCTGGTTGTTGGAAGCGGTATCGCCGGTCTTTTTTATGCCTTAAAAGCCTCTGAAATCGGCGATGTTATTATCATCACCAAAAAAGAAAGTAGCGACTCCAACACCAATTGGGCTCAAGGTGGGATTGCTGCCGTATTGGACGAAGAAGACAGTTTCCAATCCCATATTGACGACACACTTAATGCCGGAGTTGGGTTATGCAACAAAGAAGCCGTGGAAGTTATGGTCAAGGAAGGACCGGATCATATCCGGGCGCTGATGGAAATTGGCACGCATTTCACCACAAAAAAGGGACGCTTAGACCTTGGGCGCGAAGGCGGCCACTCGCATAATCGCATTGTTCATTCGGCAGATTTAACCGGACAGGAAGTGGAACGCGTATTGTTAAGAAAAGTCGCCGAAAACCCAAACATTCAGCTTCTGGAGCATCACTTTGCCATGGAGCTTATCACCGAGCATCATCTTAAGCAAAAAACAAACGACATTACATGCTACGGCGCTTATGCGTTGGACTATCAAGCGCGCACGGTAAAAAAAATTCTTTCCAAATCCACCATGCTGGCCAGCGGCGGGTTGGGGCAGGTTTATCCGCATACCACAAATCCCAGCATTGCTACCGGCGATGGTATTGCAATGGCCTATCGCGCCGGAGCTTACATCCATAATATGGAGTTTGTCCAATTTCATCCCACCACGCTTTACCACCCTCATGCCAAATCGTTTTTGATTTCGGAAGCTGTACGCGGATTTGGCGGTATCCTGAAATTACGCGATGGCTCTGAATTTATGCATAAATACGATAAGCGCCAGTCGCTTGCACCGCGTGATATCGTGGCCAGAGCTATTGATAACGAAATCAAAAAATCAGGCGATGAATGCGTCTTTTTAGATGTCACACACCTGGATTCAAAAAGTCTCAAAGAGCATTTTCCGAACATTTACGCCACCTGCCTTAGCTACGGGATTGATATTACAAAGCAAATGATCCCGGTAGTACCGGCGGCGCATTACTCGTGTGGCGGCGTAGCTACGGATTTAATCGGGCGGACGTCCATTAACCGGCTCTATGCTTGCGGCGAAGTGGCCAGCGTTGGCGTGCATGGCGCAAACCGCCTGGCGAGCAATTCCCTTTTGGAAGCGCTTGTTTTTTCGGATAGAGCCATTGAGGACTTTAAATCCAGAATCAACAACATACAAAATGATGTCCGTTTTCCGGATTGGGACGATAGCGGCACGGAAAATGCCGAAGAATGGATTTTAGTCTCCCATAATCGCAAGGAAGTTCAGCAGGTCATGAGCGACTATGTGGGTATTGTTCGAAGCGATCTCCGGCTTGAACGGGCCAAACGCCGGGTGGATTTTCTTAAAGAAGAAACCGAGGCGTTTTACAAACGCACGAAAATTACGCCACAGGTTCTTGAACTCCGAAATTTGATAAAAGTAGCGTCGCTTATCATAGAAGGCGCTCAAAAACGGCGCGAATCGCGTGGGTTGCATTACACCACCGATTTCCCGGAGCGCGATGACAAACACTTTTCATGCAACACCGTGCTCAGATCGTTTTGATTCAGATCTCATGGTATCGAAATCTTTGGTGATGCCAAGTATTACCTAATTGTCGCAAATTAACATCCTTTTCAACAACACATTACTTTTTAACGGTGATCGGTTTTCCCAATACCCCGGCATAAAACACAATGATCTCGGCAGGCTCCGAGCCATTGTTCATGCCATAATGCCAAGTATCAACCACCTCTACAATCCCCTGACCAGCTTTTAAATGCAGTATTTTTTCATCTTCCGTCGTAACCGTTAATTCCCCTTTCAGCAATACGCCGGCATTAATAACCGGATGAGTGTGCAAGGGCAATTTCATCTTTGGTGGGATGGTTATCTTTAGTATCGTAATTTCGGGTTTTCCTTCTTTGTACCGGGGCAATTCTTTTCCATCCCAGCTATGGGTTGTTTTGGCAAGCTGTTCAACTTTAACGCTTGGCTTAGCCTCCTGAGCAAAAACGTGACCGGCAACTGATATCAGAAAGCAAATTCCAATGATGGTTTTTTTCATACTTTAAGTGTTATTGGTTAAAAATGCGCCCTCAAAGAATACAAAGCATGGCGGCGAAAAACCAAGAAATCCCTGCAAATTTTCCCAAACTTTTTTAATTCAGCTGTTTTTTTGATAAGTTTAAAATTCAGTAAAAACCGATTATTTTTATGTTTAAGTTTTTCACCAATACAGGCGCAACACTATCAGATTTTGCCGGCAGCGCAAACCATCGAGCAATACCCGCACACATATCTTTTGATAAGCTATCCATGTAACATATGCAAAGCACTTTAACGGCTTCCAAAATTGATAATATTCTCATTTTGGGGATTGGCGGCATTGGTTTTTATTTGGCTAAACGCCTGACCCAGGAAGGTTACACGGTAACAGCCATAGAATCCAACCCAAAACTGATCCGTGAAGCAAATGACGCCTTAGATGCCAAGATTATAGAAGGTAATGCCATGCAAATCGGGTATTGGAAACAAGCTCAAGCCCCAAAAATGGATTTATCGATTGCCGTTACCAATAACGATGCTGTCAATATGATCTCATCGTTTATTGCCGATAAGTTCGATATCGGTTTGAAAATTGCCCGTGTGCGCTCAATGGAATACGGGGAGAGTGAATCGTTTTTGAAAAAAGAAGATTTTAAGATTGATCTTGTCATTCACCCCGAAGAACTAGTGGCGCAGGAAATTGCCCGGCTGGTGATGCGAACCTCTGCCAATGATGTGGTGGATGTTGGCGAAGGCGAAATTAAAGTCCTTTCGGTTCGTGTAGATGCCAATTCGCCGCTCGTCAATAAAACCATCAAAGAGATCTCGGCTACGCTAAACGGCTTTAAATATCGTATTGTAGCGATTGCGCGCGGTATCAATACCCTGATCCCACGAGGCGAAGATATTGTGCTTCCTTACGATCAGGTATTTTTTATTCTTAAGCGCGAACATATGCCCACGCTCTTAAGTGAACTTGGTCTTGAACAACACAGCGTTCAACGCGTTATGATCGTTGGCGGCGGTATGGTTGGCCGGCGCGTCACCGAACTGCTGCAAAAAAAATTCAACGTTAAACTGATTGAAAAAAACCCTGCCAAAGCCGAAACCCTGGCTTCAACCTTAACCGATACGGAAGTGCTTCAAGGCGACGGCACCGACGCCGATACGCTGGTTTTAGCGGGTCTATTAGATACCGACACGTTCATTTCAACTACCGGCGATAACGAAACCAATATTATCGGCTGCCTTTTGGCCAAACACATCATGAACCGCACCAATCGCGATCCGAAAGGCTCGCAGGGCAAAACGATTGCGCTTGTTAACAAAGAAGATTATTTGGTTTTGGCTGCTACGATTGGATTGGATGTGGCCTTGAACACGAAAATTTCGGCGGCCAACGAAATCCTGAAATTTATCCGCCGAAGCGAGCTTTTAAGCGTGGCGCATTTACACGGTGTGGATGCCGAAGTGGTTGAGTTTGTAGCCTCGCCCAAATCGCAAATCACCAAAAAGCCATTGCGGAAACTGGAAAATGTGATGCGTGAAAAAGGCATTCTTATCGGGGGACTTTTCCGGGAATCGGAATGGATAATCGCCGAAGGAGATACGCAAATTAAAGCGTATGAACGTGTTATTGTCATTTGTAAATCCACCAGTTTAAAAGAAGCCCGTCAGCTTTTTGCTTAAATTCCATAAACCCACTATTGCTTCAATCAAATGTTACAAGTGTTGGCTTTCCATTGTAATCTGTCATATATTATCGGTTATGATCTTAGCCTCATGCGTAGATCGTCCTTCATTTGGATTTAATTTATCTGTATGAATTACTTTGCCATTCTTCATGTGCTCGGCACGCTTCTGATTTTTATTGGCGTTACCATGCTCGCTCCCATTGGCTGCGCCGTGATTTACGGGGGAGATGACTTAATACCCTTTGTGATATCTATTGTTGCTATCATCGGAACCGGCGTGCCTTTATTTTGGATTTTCAGAGATCACCGCGATCTGACCTTAAAAGACGGCTTTTTTATCGTCACATTCGGGTGGATACTTGTTTCTGCAGTATCAGCCATCCCATTTGTGCTGCATGGCGCTATCCCTTCGTTTACCGATGCCTTTTTTGAAATGATGTCCGGTTACACCACAACGGGAGCAACAATCCTGACGGATATTCCCTCCTTACCGCACGGTTTATTGTTTTGGCGCAGTACAACACACCTTATCGGCGGTATGGGTTTTATTATGGTTACCATCATATTATTGCCATTACTTGGTATTGGCGGCATGCAGCTCTACCGTGCCGAAGCTGATCCCGGTCAGGTTATCACCAAAGAAAAATTTATCCCGCGTGCCCGCGAATCAGCCATTTGGCTCTGGAGCATTTATTTGGGATTGGTTCTTATTCAGGCATTACTGATGTGGGCCGGCGGTATGCCTTTGTTCGATTCGTTATGCCATGCCTTCGGTACGGTTTCAACCTCCGGCTACTCTATCCAAAACAGCAGCATTGGTTTTTATAATAGCGCTTATTTTGACTGGGTGTTTATCATTTTTATGTTTTTGGGCGGAACCACTTTTATGCTCCACTATCAAATTTTAAAACGCGACTGGGAGCCCATCCGTAACAACACCGAACTTCGATGGTATATCGGATTTACACTCATATTTTGCCTGCTCACAACACTTTCACTATGGAGCAAAAACACTTATGATGGATTTTGGGAGTCGTTGCGGTATGGCTCGTTTCAAACCATTTCCATACTTACCACCACAGGATTTACGACAGCCGATTATGAGCTATGGCCGGAAGCTGCGAAAATCTTGCTCTTTATCGTTTGTTTTGTAGGCGCAAGCGCCGGTTCAACAACCAGCGGCATTAAAATTGTCCATTACGAGATCCTCTTTAAATACCTTTATGCCACCGGAAAGAAAATTTTGCAGCCCATGTCGGTGGTGCCGGTTCGGATCAACCAAAAAACGGCTGATCAAACCATCATTTCGCTGGCTGTAAGCTACTTTTTGCTGAACATTTTCATGATTTTAGTCGGCAGCTATGTGATGGTGCTTCTGGACGACATGGACTACTTCAGCTCGATGTCTTCGGTGATATCAGCCTTGTTTAATATCGGGCCGGGGTTTGGCGATATCGGACCGTCAAAAACATTTTATCATATTTCAGATGCCGGCAAATGGTTTTTATCGTTCAATATGCTGACCGGCAGGCTGGAGATGTTTTCAGTGATTGTGATGTTCTACCCGAGTTTCTGGAAAAAATAGTCCCCCCAAATTTTTGTCGCTCATGCCTCTGCGAAATGCCACCTTGGATGATATCCCTGAAATTACGGACCTTTGGAAAGAGTTCATGGATTTTCATTTAACCAAAGATTCGTTTTTTGAGCGTCGGGCAGAAGGGCATATCAACTTCCAGGACTACTTAACCGAAAACCTAACCAATCCTGAATTTTGTATCGCTGTGGTTGAAGAACAACATTGCATTGTTGGTTATGCCGTTGCTCGGATTGAAGATTATCCCCCGGTTTTTGCAGAAGAAAAATGCGCCTACATCACCGATATTATGCTTTCCGAAGCCTATCAAAGCAAAGGTTACGGGAAAGCTTTGATTGAACATATCAAGGACTGGGCTAAAGGCCTGAATTTACAGCGCATTGAACTGCATGTACTTCATAACAATACCTGGGCCATTGAATTCTACCATCGCCTCGGCTTTGAGCCGTTTATGCAAAAGCTGGCTCTTAAGCTTTAATCCTCTCATCGTTTTTTCTCATTTTCACCATTTGAAATAAATTTCTACTATCGTTATGTTGTTTAGGACTATGAAGCAATCATAACTTTATTTACACATGTGTTTAGCCATTCCAGGAGAAGTCAAGGAGATTTTTGAAGAAAACGGCCTGAAAATGGGCCAGGTAGATTTTAGCGGTACGCTGACCAAAGTATGTCTGGAATATGTTCCGGAAATTCAGGTTGGTCAATACACCATTGTTCATGCCGGATTTGCCATATCCATTATCGACGAAGAAGAAGCGCAAGCCCGATTTTCTGCGTGGAATGAGCTTATGGAAGCCTCAAGAAAAGAAGGTCTGGACGCTTATGGAAATCCAATTAAACCTGATGATTCATGAAGTATTTGGATGAATTCCGCAATCCGAAAATCGCCCGACAATTGCTCGATGAAATTCATCGCACGGTAACAAAACCGTGGGTTATCATGGAAATTTGTGGCGGTCAAACCCATTCCATCATCAAAAACGGTATTGATCAACTGCTTCCTAAATATGTAGAATTGGTTCATGGGCCGGGCTGCCCGGTTTGTGTCACCCCACTGGAGCTTATTGATAAAGCCATTGCCATTGCATTACAACCAAATGTTATCTTTACAAGTTTTGGGGATATGCTTCGCGTCCCGGGATCGCACCAGGATTTATTTATGGCCAGAAGCCAGGGCGCTGATGTGCGTACGGTTTATTCACCTTTAGAAGCTTTGGAGCTCTGTCGCCAAAATCCCGATAAAGAAGTGGTGTTTTTTGCCGTAGGCTTTGAAACCACCGCACCGGGAAACGCCATGGCAATCTACCAGGCTAAACGAGAAGGTCTTCGGAATTTTAGCGAGCTGGTGAGTCATGTGCTGGTGCCGCCGGCTATGGAAGCCTTATTATCCTCGCCAACCAATCGAGTTCAGGGATACCTGGCTGCCGGTCATGTGTGCGCCGTAATGGGGTGGGCGGATTATGAGCCTATCGCTAAAAAGTATCATGTACCAATTGTTCCAACCGGATTTGAACCGATTGATATTCTGGAAGGCATTTTAACCACGGTCAAACTACTGGAACAAGGCGAATGCAAGGTTGAAAATCAATACGGCCGGGCTGTAAAAAAAGAAGGCAATCCAAGCGCAAAAGCGCTCATTCAACAGGTTTTTGAAATTTCGGATCGTAAATGGCGCGGCATTGGCGCAATTCCAAATAGCGGCTATACGCTTAAAAAAGAATTTGAAGCATTCGATGCTGAGAAAAAATTTGAAATCAGCCATCTCAATACTGAAGAGTCGGAAGAATGCATCAGTGGACTGGTCTTGCAAGGCTTAAAAAAACCTCACGAGTGTTTGGCTTTCGGCAATGCGTGTACCGAGCAACACCCGCTTGGCGCCACCATGGTTTCCAGCGAGGGCGCTTGCGCGGCGTATTACAAATATCAACGGTTAACCCAAAACTCATGAGCGCTATCATTCCCGAATCGCTTTCCTGCCCATGCCCGATCACGCAGCACGATACCATTCAAATGGCGCACGGCGCCGGCGGTCGCCTATCGGCCGAGCTTACCCAAAAACTCTTTCTACCTCGATTTGCCAATCCCGCTTTATCGGCGTTGGAAGATCAAGCCATGCTAACCGTACCTTCGGGACGGCTGGCGTTTTCAACCGATAGCTTTGTGGTCGATCCTTTGTTTTTCCCGGGAGGCGATATTGGCGATCTGGCCATTAACGGCACGGTTAATGACATTGCCATGTCGGGCGCTAAACCCATGTATCTTAGCGTTGGCTTTATTATTGAAGAAGGGCTCTCCATGGAAACTTTGCATCGGGCGCTTTTATCTATGGAAAGAGCGGCAAAAACCGCTGAAATAGCCATTGTTACCGGCGACACCAAAGTTGTCGAGAAAGGCCAATGCGATAAGCTCTTTATCAATACATCCGGTATTGGAATCATACCGGATGGCGTTGAGATCTCGTGCCGGCGTTTAAAACCCGGCGATCAAATTTTGCTTTCGGGAACGCTGGCCGATCATGGAATGGCGATCATGACCACCCGAAAAGGGCTTTCGTTTCAATCCCACTTGAAAAGCGATACGGCCTCGCTTGGCAAACTGGTTGAAGCCATGCTTGGGATCACGAAAAACATCCATGCGTTGCGCGATCCTACCCGAGGCGGGCTGGCAACAACATTAAACGAATTTGCAAAATCCTCAAATGTCGGGATTGAGATTTTTGAAGACGCGCTTCCGGTTCGCCCCGATGTTAAAGGCGCCTGTGAAGTACTTGGCATCGATCCGCTTTATGTGGCTAACGAAGGCAAATGCGTGGTGGTTTTGCCTAAAGATCAATGTGAAGCTGTTTTAAACGAAATGAAATCTCACCCGGTTGGCAAAGATGCGTGCCTGATCGGCGAGGTGACGGATAAAAATCCGGGCATGGTGATCATGAAAACCATGTTAGGCGCTAATCGGATCGTGGATATGCCACTCGGCGAACAACTTCCCAGAATTTGCTAAGCCATTATTTGACTTCATCTAACAGGATTTCATCCAAATTGCCATTGACATCCAACCCCGAGGCAGTCCCTTCACCCTGAAATAGTAATTTTTCATTATCGAAAAACTTCACGCGCATGATTGAATTCAAACTTTCAGTCACCTTTTTAGCCATTTCAGCTTCATAAGGGCCATGAAGCATTCCTGAAGTTTGCTGCTCAATGATAAGTTCCAATCGTTTTGAAGCCTGGGTAATGCGTATTTCAATCCGTTTTCCCAGCACCAACACCTTTTGAAGCTTAGCGCCGGTATAGGTCGTAAGCCGATAGAGTTTTCCCGCTAAAAGAAAACCGGCTAAAAACCCGCAAAACGAGCTCCTTAACCAAGGTATATTGGCCACGCTTACCATCACGCTCACCCCGGGCGTTTCAAAATGATTGCATTGCGCCCAAATGTAAGCGCTTGGAAACCCTGTGCCCCAATCTTTTTCCGTGTAGCCTTTTCCGTTTTGGAATTCAATTACTTGACCGTTGATGGACAGATCACCCTGAATGTCATGATCCATACTCACAACGCCATGATAACATTGCATAAACGGGGCGAAGGCATATGGGCCCATCACACCGGGACTTAACAACGTGACCGGCCAGGAATAAAGATTTTTAAAGCGCAATTGGCCATGAATTTGCCAATTTTTTCCGCTGAGATTCAGTTCAAGCTTGTCTTTGGAAAAATTGCTTTGAGCAATTTCAATATGGAATTGTGTTTTTTTCGATCTAAATTCGGTTAATGGATACCGAAAGTATTCGCTTTTCCCAGTATGTCCTTCCAAAACCTGAACAAATGCATGACTTTGGGCATGATCTTCCGAGAAAAAAACGCCGGGGATGATGGCATAGATATTTGATTTTGCAGAATCAACCAGTTTGAAAAACCAACCTTCAAAAAAAGGGGATTTTTGTGCCGTCCCATGATAAGAATCGGGACGATATATCTTTGAAATGTGTTTTAACATATAACTCAACTGAGAGAACTGTTAGCGTGATCATGTTTTAAAACCAACATTAAATCATCATTAACTATGAAACCCAACGAACCCGGAATAGCTCAAATGATCAGAGCGCCGTTTTTATCGTCCATTCTTTCACCGATTCTATCGGGAACACTTTTGGCTGTTGTACTATCCGGTGAATTTAACCCCATTGGTTTTTTGCTCGTTCTTATTATGGGAATCGGGTTGCACGCCGCCACCAATGTCTATAACGATATTTATGATACGCTGCAAGGTACGGATAAAGTGAATATTCATCGGAATGAATTTAGCGGCGGTTCGGGTATTTTAATAAATTTTCCACATTTGGAATCCAAAATGTTCTCCATTGCTCATTGGAGCTTGATATTAGCGCTTTTTGCAACCGCAGCATTAATGGCTATTGTCAATGAGAACTTATGGCCTACCCTGTGGGGGTTGTATCTCCTGTCGGCGTTTTTTAGCAAATATTACACTGCTGCGCCGTTTAAATTAGCCAGTCGCGGTTTTGGTGAAATTTCAGTTTGGTTTGCTTTTGGCCCAATGGCATTGTTAGTTGCAACTGTTAGCCAAAATGTCGGCTATGAACCGGCCGTGCTTGTTGCAATGCCAATCACCGGTTTAAGCACGTCATCCATTCTCCTAATCGGTCAATTGATCGATAGGCCTGCGGATGAAGAAACCGGCAAACACGGCTTTGCCATAAGAGCAGGCACACGGGTAACCGCACTATTTTATGTGCTGGTACAGTTGGCGTTGGTTTCAAATGTTATTGTGTTAGCCTTTCAATCGATTGAAAACTGGTGGCCAATACTCATAAGCCTGGTACCGTATGCACTGTTATTACCAAAATGCGCTTCGATTGTTTTAAAACATCATGCCGCACCTGATGAACTAAAACCGGCTGCCGGGATAAATGTTCAACTTCATTTGGGATTTTCTGTTTTATTTTTCGTAGGTTGGGGCATTATCTTGTTTAGCTAAGTTTTTGACTATGATTGAGTACTGTCCAAAATGCCAGTCGGGATCCGTTTCTTTTGATCGCCAAAAAAAATACACCTGTTCAAATTGCGGCTGGGTATATTTTCAGAATCCTGCTGCAGCAGTGATGGCTGTTTTAACATTGGATGATAAAATTTTATTTACCATTCGAGCCAAAGAGCCGGCTAAAGGAAAATTGGATTTTCCAGGCGGCTTCATTGATCCCGGTGAAAATGCTGAAGAAGCGCTTTCAAGAGAATTGTACGAAGAATTGCGTTTAAACAACCTGAGTTTTACTTATTTGGGGTCATCACCCAATAGCTATGAATACAAAGGCATTGTTTATCCGATATGCGATATGATCTTTACGTCGGCAATTGAGAGCATGCCAACATGGTTCCAAACATCTGAAATATCAGACATCATGTTAAAAAATCTGAATGAGATAAAGCATAATGAATTAAGTTTTCGATCCGTAAAAAAAGCGATCACATTAATTAAAAATACCATTATTTCAACCCCAAATTTATAATGTCATGGAATCAAGGTTTGGTCTTGTACCTGCACTCGTTTTTGCCATTGGATTAACATTGTGTGGATGGTTTGTCGGAAAAGGCTTTTTGGATAGCCGACTTTCTAACCGCCATGTTGTTGTTAAAGGCGTATCGGAGCGTGAAGTTGAAGCCGATATCGGATTTTGGCCCATCAAGTTTGTTTCTACCGATGATAACTTAACGGCTGCTCAAATTAAGATTAAAAAAAGCCTTCAAACTGTTACCGAGTTTTTAATTCACCAGGGGATTGATTCCTCATCCATAGAATTACAAAACCTTGAAGTAACCGACCGTTTGGCCAATCAATATAGCAGTGGAAATGTGCTCAGCCGGTATATCATTACCCAATCGTTGATCGTACGAACCAAATCGCCAATGCTGCTAAAGAAAGCCAGCCAAAAGATCAGCCAGCTTGTTGATGCCGGTGTAGTTCTGGCTTCCAACTATGGCCCGCAAAGCAGCCCAATCTATGTGTTTACCGGACTAAACACCATTAAACCCGAAATGATCGCCGAAGCCACGGCCAATGCCAGAAAATCAGCCGAGCAATTTGCCAAGGATTCACAGAGCAAACTGGGCGGCATTCGCTATGCCAACCAAGGTATCTTTGTCATTCTCCCGCGAAATCAAGCGCCGGGGATCATGGAAGAAAACGAGTATTACAAAAAAGTCCGTGTGGTGACAACATTAACCTATTTTCTTCAGGATTAACTCTCGTATTGATAAATTTAAGTTATTAATGAGTCTAATCACGTCTTTCGATCGTCAGCTCAAGCATTTTCTCCACCATTTGCGTTTGGAAAGGAATCTATCTGAAAACACCAAACTCTCTTACCAAAACGATCTTCGGCGTTATTTAGCCTTCATTCAGGATCGTGTTCAAACCTTTGAAGGCATTGATTTCACCCTAATACGAGGATTTATTCGGGAGCTTTCGGCAATCGGTATGGAACCCTCTTCCATTTCACGCAATATTTCGGCTATCCGAAGTTTCCATAAATATTTGCTGGCTGAAAAAATTATCTCTAAAAATGCCTCCGAAGAGATTACCTTACCCAAATCGGCGCAATATCTCCCCACGGTCTTAAACATTCGCGAAATTGAACGTCTGCTTGCCATGCCGGTAAAACATCCGGAGCAGAATCCAAAACTGTGGCTGAGAGATAAGGCGATTTTGGAATTGCTTTATGCCACCGGTATGCGCGTCAGCGAAACAGTTGAACTTAAACAAGAAAACCTCTATTTTGATGCCGGGTTTGCGCGTGTTTTTGGTAAGGGTTCTAAAGAACGCCTGGTTCCTGTCGGTCACTCGGCCATAGAGTGGGTAACGAAATATCAAATTGAAGCTCGTGTCGCATTGGTTAATCACCAATCCGAAGATTATTTGTTTTTGAATTCTCGTGGCAAGAAACTCACGCGGATGTCGGTATATAATATTGTCCGCGATTATGCTAGGCTAGCCGATATTGAGTTACCGGTCAGCCCTCATACATTGCGTCATTCGTTTGCCACGCATCTGTTGGAAGGCGGCGCCGACCTGAGATCGGTTCAGGAAATGCTTGGCCACCGATCTATTAAAGCCACACAAATTTATACCCATATTGATCGAGGGTATTTAAAAGAAGTGCATAAAACTTTTCATCCCAGGGGATGAGTCATTTAGATAAACGATGAATGAAACATGAAATAAAGGTTGGCCTAACGGTTCTGATATCCATCATTATTTTGAGCCTGTCGCTACTGTGGGTCAAGGATTTTCAACCCAATGTCAAAACCCTGAACGTTGTTTTTTCCAATGTGAGTGGATTGGAAATCGGTTCTATAGTTACTGTAAACGGGGTTAAAAAAGGCAAAGTAAAAACCATGGAAATCATGGGGTCGAAAGTGCTTACCACCCTTCAGCTTTCCGACGATGTACATTTGTATGAAAATGCCACAGCCAAACTTATGATGGTTGAATTGATGACAGGAAAAAAAATTGAACTTTATCCCGGATCGGAGGATTATTCCCCGTTAGCAAAAAATGCACTAATTGAAGGTGAATTTTCTGCAGATGTACCCGCCCTGGTTGGTTTTGCCGGGGAAGCTTTGGATTCCTTGCGGCTTCTTTCCAAAGAGCTTCATATTGCGCTGAAATCTGCCAATGGGTTAATTGGCGATCCCGTTTTACAAGACGATCTTAAACACACGATCAAAAACATGCGTGAGGCATCCGGCGATCTTGTGCGAGTAAGCCGCACTATGCGTGGCGTAGATATCAAACAACTTATTGCAAAAATCGATTCAACCCTAAATACCATTCATACCACGGTCAATGATATTCGACCGGATTTAAAGGCAACGTTGTCTCAAACCTCTTCGACCCTAACCAATGCAAACGACTTAATTACTTCTCTGAAGACGTTATCGGATGATCTGAAATCTAACCAATCAACGCTTGCAGGGAAGTTTTTAAACGATAGCTTATTTATGGTGAAATTGGAGCGAACCATCACCAATCTTGATTCGGTTCTAAAACTCGGCCAAGATGACGGCATCAAAATTAAGTTAAACCTTTTTTAACACCAATAACCTTTGATGTCGAAAATACATTGTTTGTTTTATCAGTGTGTAAATCCTATATTTTAGAGCATCTTTCCAAACCATTGATTAACAAATTAACAGCAAGTTTTTATATCAATTATCTTGCAATTTGAGTCCTTAAAAGTTTAATCCTATGTTAAAAAACCTATTTGCGTGTTTATTGTTTTTTTTAACACTCCACGCTTCTGCTGAAGTTGCTGCACAATCCCCTCTAACTGCAGGGAATAGACTTTTTTTCACACAGGAAGCCCATAATATCCAACCCGGTTTGTTTAGTTTTTCAATCTCAGGTTCAGGGTTTACAAAATCTGATGACTATTTAAATCCGGTTTCTTCTAAAACCGAAGGACTTTCTTTATTCTCTTCAGACTTGACTTTAGATTACGGGTTAAGCAAACATTTTACCCTATCCGTTGGTTCCACCATTTTGCAAAGCACCTTCCCAAACGAAGGATCAGGAACCGATACCGATTACCTCAACGAAATGCGCCTATCCGGAAAATTCGGTTCTATCGGTATTTTTAATGATCATTTGAACTTAGGCTTATTAACCACCATTCACTTACCGATACAAAGTGAACTGAATGCACCCTTTGTTCCATTTCGTAGCGGATCGTTGGATCTTCAAACTCAACTCTTAGTATCGTATTATTTTGATAATGTATTGCCGGAAGAAAGCACCAGTCTGCATGTTAATATTGGCCCCAAGTTTTTCTTGTCGTCTGATGCCGATTTTTCAAGACTTGACAATCAAACAGCGCTTGTTAAAGAATCACAATTAGCCCTGCTTTACGCTTTTGGGTTAAAACAACCCATCGGAAGTTTTGACGTCTTTGTTGAACTAAGCGGTCAAATGTTTTTGGGTAATTCCCTTCCGGATTTTGTCTATAGCAAGGAAGACCTTTCCTATGTTGGCGGCGGCATAAAATGGCAAACCTTCGATTGGCTACAAATTTCTATTTTGGGTCATATGTTGGTTTCCGGAGGAGATAGCGATGAAGAAACGGTGTTTGATCCTGCCATAGGTGTCTATAAGCTCTCCAATTCGGATATTAATTACACACCTTATTACTTAACTGCCGGCTTGCAATTCGAATTTGGAAAGAGTTATGATCTTTATGATGAAGGTAGTTTTGAATCAGAACCAAGCGTTTTGAATGACGATGAAAAAACTCGATACGTAAAAATTGAACAAATTATCGGAGTAAATAGCCAGGAACTTGTTGATATCTACTTTAAAGGACGTAAAATCGACAAAAAATTACAAGGCTCCATTTATTTTGATATCGTCATTGCCAAAGATGGCTCCACAAAAGATGCACGAATCCTGGTATCAACATTTCATGAAACAAACATTGCAAGAATGGTTGAAAATGAAATGCTAAAGACTATCAAATCATGGAAATATCCTAAAGGGGATAAAGAATTGCAGATTGAAATTCTAAAAATGAATTTTAGCTCTACTTCAAGTCGGTTTATAACCAATTAAACGATCATAATTATTGTCATAAAAAAAGCCGGAATACTTTAACTGTTCCGGCTTTTTTTATTCCTTTAACGATTTTAAATAAGCTTTACCTTCGCGGGTGATCCCATAAGTATTTACCGTTATTCCATATTTAAATTCATTGATCACGCCTTTAATCAATCCTGCTCTAACCAGACTTACCGCAACATCTTTTAGTTTTTTACAATTTTCATTTAAGACGTTTTCCGATAACCCACACAGATTATTATAAGAATCCGTTAAATAAAACTCATTATTATGCCCAAACGCATAATATTCCAAAATTGATTTTTCAATAATGTCTTTGGCCAGATACTCTTGACGCATACTCAGCGTTTTATAAAATCTTAAAAATTAATGACGCTTGCTTATAATTGAATTTATTCTGGACAATTCGTTTTATAATCATTCATACATAAAGATCAAATAATCATAACCGGCAAGCGAGAACTTAATGGTACCGTCTTTTGTCGAACGGTATTTTTCAGGTTCTAAATAATTATGCAACAGTCGCTCTTCTTCAAGCGCTATATAACCTGTAAATGGCTTATCTTTTAAATTAACAACCACCAGCGTTTTTTCTGTATTATTTTCTCTGGTAAATGCAAAAATTTGATAATCATTTGCAGTTTTTAGTCGCGTCATCTTACCATTAAAAAAAACGTCATGCGAAGCTCTCATAAATCCTAATTTCAGGTATAAATTCATAAACGCTTTTTTGCGTTCATCCTGCCACATGTCGGATTCGTTAAGGCATAAACTTTGCTTGATCAACTCCCCTATGCGCCCGTCATTTAAAATGATAGGCAAGGTAGGCTGCCCCGAAAATGAGCCTAACGTATAATCAAGAACGGTTTTAAGCGAGAGCTTTTTGAATTCATTATTTTTTTTAAGTGGCTGCTTATTTTCGTAATACACTTCATTTGTTCGTAATAAAATACCTTGCTGATTATTATTAAAACCCGCTTCCTTTTGGCACGCATCAACAAACCGGCTTACATCGGCGCCGCTAAACAGAACTTCATTTAATGTTTTGGAAACCGGGTTTCCCAAATAGCATCCATTCTTCAATGAGGGCATATTTTCCGAAGCATTCATCAACAAGACAAGCCGCGTTTCAACAACAAACGCATTGAGAAATTCTTTTAAGCCCGCAAGGTTTAAAATTTGATCATCATCAAAGCCAAAGCCAGATACCGGGTAGGTTTTTAAGATTTCATCAAGCGCTTTTCTTAAATATCCATTAACCGTTTCATTCCGAACATTCAATGCAAAACCATTCGCTTCACCGCCGGCAGACTTTAAAGAAATCTTTATTACAGCATTTTCAAGCTCTGGTGAATTGAGAATCGTTTCATCGATACGATCAAACGTAATCAACGGGAATTCCATAAGAATTTTAAACCCTGCCTTTGAAACATCATTAAAAAATGCTTTAAGTTCTTCACGTGTACCAACTTCTGGCAATAATACTGTATTAAGGATAACCGAAGCTTTATCAGTTTCTTTAGGGATGTGCTTAAAATTTACCTGAAATAATTGTGGTAAATACAGAACATTAATGCCGTGTTGCTTAAGTTTGGGTAATTTTCCACGAATTTTCTCGAAAGAACAGTCTTTTTTTACATCATCCGATGAAAGTTTAAGAACAATCGCTTTCTTTAACCATGCATTGGATTGATCACTAAAGGCTGAATGGGATGACTGGGGTTCAATACAAAATGCCGATTTCAAACAAATGCTAAAAATGATCAGAAAAGGTATAAACCTAAAATTCATTCACTAAACCGTTAAAATTCAATTAAATATAAACCTTGATAGTTATTAAATTGCTTTAACTTTTCCAAGGTTATCACTCGCATTCTCATGGCGTTATTTTGGTTGATCATCTACAATCTCTGTTTTCCATTATTTTGGTTCATCTTTTTTTTGAGTGGCTTATTTAATCAAAAACTTCGCGATTCTTTAAACGGTCGAAACGATTTGTTTCGCGACCTAAAGCGAAAACTTTCATCTTTAACTTCTGCTCAACATAAACGCATTTGGATACATGCTTCCTCGGTTGGGGAATTCGAACAAGCTCGGCCTGTTATCCATAAACTCAAACAGATTGACCCTTCGCTAAAGTTCATTGCAACCTTTTCTTCAATTTCGGGATATAATGCGCGAAAAAATAATACCGATGTTGATGTGGTATCGTTCCTTCCACTGGATTTTTTCAATCACGCCAAGCGGTTTGTATCCCTTGTTAAACCTGAAATTTTAATCCTTGTTCGTTACGACTATTGGTTTAACCACTTGTTTCTGGCTCATAAGAACAATGTAAAATTGTATTTGATTGCCGGCGTTCTCCGGGAAGATGCCATCTATCTCAAACCCTTTATTAAAGGGTTATATCGGCAAATGTTTGCGATGTTTGAAGCGCTTTTTACCGCAACGCCTCAAGATGCGGATCGATTCAATAACTCGTTTGATTTGAAAACTGCGCAATTTGCCGGTGATCCAAGATTCGACCAAGTGATCAAACGCAGCCGGCAACTTGAAAAAATCAATTATCTGAAGCCTTATTATGAAGGCAAACGGGTTTTGGTGGCCGGCAGCACCTGGGAAAAGGATGAAGCGCTATTGATCGCTGCGTATAACGCCATAAAAAGCGCTGAAACCACTCTCATCATTGCCCCGCATGAAGTAAACCCGGAAAATATTAAGCGATTGAAACAAACGCTTGCTGCAACCAAACTTACCTATCAAACCATTTCAGACTTTCCCCAATCGTTCAATAGCAACGACATTTTAATTATTGATCAAATTGGATTTTTAGCAGAATTGTATGCCTTAGCCAATGCGGCTTACATTGGCGGCGGATTTGGCGTGAATGTTCATAACACATTGGAAGCTGCTGTGTATGGCTTGCCGGTCATTTACGGGCCAACTATCACAAAATCGCTTGAAGCCAAAGATTTAGCAGAGCTTGGCGGTGGGTTTATTGTCCATGATCAACATGAACTCAGAGCGGTGTTAAACCGTCAATTTCTTGATGCAGAAGGTCAACAAAAAGCCGGAGAAATCAGCAGGAACTATGTTCGGAGCAAATCGGGAGCAACCGATGTTATCGTCTCAGAATTGATGAAGGCGCTTAATCCCAAAGCGCAAACTACTGACCCACAATAAAATTACCGGCAACAAATGTCACCTGCAAAAACTTCGACTGTTTGGCTGCTTCCAATGCTTCCAACCCGGTAAACGGGCCAAACTGGATTTTTTTTAATTTGCCGGCATCGTAGTGCATTTCGCCGGAATTTTTACCGTCATCCAAAATTAACTTACCGGTTGATTTCATCATGGTAAGTTCTCCCATATAACTTGAAAGCGGACGCTCGGTTATGGGATTGCCTTTTTCATCCAAATGCAATAGCCCGTAAATGGTTTTGCGAATCTTTTTGGGCTCAGCGGGTTTAATGATGTAATCCGAAACCCCACTCGAAAGGCATTTCATGATGAGATTGGTATCCGACATTGAGCTTAGCACCACAATGGGCGGTACATGAAACTTGGAATTCTCCAAAGCCTGGATCATATCGTAGCCGTTCATTTCCGGCATGGCAATATCTGTGATGATCAGATCAAATTCGAGGGTTTCGAACTGTTTTAAAGCTTCTTTGGCTGAATGTACCGATCGGATCGCAATCCAGGGCGTATTTAAGACCTCCAATAAAAATTGATGGATATCCTGATCATCATCCACCAAAAGGGCTTTTCGAATCATGGATTTTTTGGATGTTTGATTGACAAATCAACTGTGTATTGCAGAATATAATAATCCTTGCAATTTTTTTTGATTCGCGATGCGGTTTTATTAAGATTACCTTATTAAGTAAGAGTATTGATTGAAAGTCTTAAATGCAATGAGTGAAACTAAATTTGATAGGGAAACACTGGATTTTGATGTGTTATTTGTTGGCGCTGGGCCGGCCAACCTTTCGGCGGCCATACGATTAAAGCAGCTATTGAATGAACACAATGCTAAATCCGATGAAAAGATTGAACCGGAAATCGGGATCATTGAAAAAGGAAAGTTTATCGGGGCGCACAGCCTTTCCGGGGCTTGTCTTGATCCCAAAGCCTTGCTGGAATTTTTGCCCGATTATAAATCGCAGGGTTGTCCTATCGAAACCGATATCTCTAGCAGCAAATTATATTTTTTAAGTAAGAATCGGGCCATTAACCTCCCGTTTGTTCCTTCATCGTTTCGCGATACTTCCGGCCATATTATCTCATTAACCAAATTCTGTCAATGGCTTGCAAATATTGCTGAAGATATGGGAATTTCGATATTTGAAGGATTTGCCGGCTCCGAGTTGCTTTATGAAGGCAAAAAAGTGGTTGGCGTGCAAACCGACGACAAAGGGCTGGATAAATCCGGAAATCCCAAACCGTATTTTGAGCCGGGCATGCGAATTCATGCAAAAGTGACGGTGTTGGGTGAAGGCGCACGAGGATCGCTCACCAAACAGGTTGTGAATAAATTTTACCTGGATCGCGATAAAAACCCACAATCCTACGAAACCGGCGTAAAAGAAATTTGGGAAATACCCTCGGGGCGCATAAAACAAAGCTCAGTTTTTCATACCTTTGGCTACCCGCTACCCCGTGATGCTTATGGCGGAAGCTGGCTATATGCCCTATCGGATACAAAAATTTCATTGGGATTTGTGACAGCATTGGATGCGATTAACCCAACCAATGATCCGCATTTTTACCTTCAAAAATTCAAAACTCACCCGTTTATTTCATCGTTGCTTTCAGGTGGTCGGTTAAGCGGCTATGGCGCCAAAGTCATTTCCGGTGGCGGATACTACGCAATGCCTAAAATGCAGATTGATGGGTTGCTCTTAATCGGCGAATCAGCGGGATTTTTAAATATGACGCGTCTTAAAGGAATTCATCTCTCCATGAAATCGGGGCTGCTTGCCGCCGAAACGATTCTTGATGCCTTAAAACAAAATGATTTTTCCGAGCAAACCCTCGAAACTTACACCCAACGTTTTGAACAATCATGGGCAAAAACCGAGCTGTATCAATCACGAAATTTCAGGCAAGCATTTTCCTTTGGGTTATTTACCGGCATGCTCCGTGTGGGTTTGCAACGCTTAACCAAAAACACGTGGCCAAAAGAAGCTTTAAGCATGAACCCGGATCACATGAATATGGAGCATTTTCATCGCCTGCATCGTGAAGTCTATTACAAAAGCCGGGATGGTTTTGAAATTGATGACAAGCTCACGTTTGATAAACGTGCCGATCTTTATTATTCCGGGACAACGCATGAAGAAGATCAACCCTCACATATTTATATCCGGCCCGAATTGATTGTAGATATCTGCAACACCAAATGCACGGTTGAATATGGCAATCCCTGCCAGCATTTTTGCCCGGCCAATGTTTTTGAAATGGTTGTTGCCGATAAAATGATGGGGACTAAAAAATTACAACTCAATGCCGCCAATTGTTTGCACTGCAAAACCTGTGATATTGCCGACCCATACCAGGTTGTAACCTGGAAAGTACCCGAAGGCGGCGGCGGGCCTCAATACAACGAAGGTTAAATCCCAAACAAACGCTCTCTATGAACGCAACGAAAACATATGATCTTGTGATAACATGGGTTTGGGAGTTCGATCACGAGTTTGTTTTAAAACTCCAACACAAAGCCGCACAACTGGGTATTGAGTTTTGCCATGTCACGGTTTATGATATCATGAATTTTTCTGAGAGCGTTTTATCGGGAAACATCCATATGCATTCGTTAATGGACAGAGCAAGCGATGTTGATGATAGTTTTGCGCCATTAAAACAATGGGCCATTGCCCAAAACATCCCCACCGTAAATCCTTACAACATTTCCGAAAAAGCCATCAATAAAGCGCTGATGCAACCCATACTTAACGAGTTGGGAATAACAACCCCAAAAACGATTGTTGTGCCGCCATTTGATCAAGCCTACGATTTGCCGCAATTCTTTGCTGATAACATTTCGAACTTAACCAAGCCTTTTGTTGTAAAACCGGCCTTAGGCGGCGGCGGGGATGGCGTTGTAAAATCAGTTTGGAGTTATGATGAATTTCTTAATCATCGCCAATATCATGAATGGGATCACTACCTTGTCCAGGAAAAAATTTACCCTAAATTTTATAATAACCGGCGATGTTGGTTTAGAGCATACTACATTTATGGCGACTTTGAAGCGGTCTGGTGGGATGATGAAACCTTGATTTACCACGAAATGACCATCGATGAAAAACAAGCGCTTAATCTTTTTCAGGTTGAATCGGAGATGAAAAAAATTGCCCGTAACATAAACATGGACTTTTTTTCATCGGAATATGTTTTAACTGAAAAGAACGAATGGGTGATCATTGATTATGTCAATGACCAAGTGGACATGCGACCAAAATCACGCCATCACGACGGCGTTCCTGACCGGATTGTTGATCTGGTGGTTGAAAAAACATGCCGATTTGCTCAAAAATGTTTAATTGAAAACACGCCAATATCTTAGAAATAATGACGACACATAAAGAAAAAGTTGTTGTGGGAATGTCGGGCGGGGTTGACTCAAGCATTTCAGCCTATTTGCTTCAAAAATCCGGTTACGACGTCTATGGATTAACCTTTAGTGTGCTGAAAAAACAATCCTCCGATTCTTTTGAACAAGCACGTGCGGTTGCAAACATTCTGGGCATATCTCATGAAAGAACTGATCTCCATGAGCGGTTTTCCGAAAAAATAATTGACTATTTCAAAACTGAATATCTCAACGGGCGCACCCCAAATCCATGTATGGTCTGTAATGCTAAATTCAAATGGGCAACTTTGCTGAGCCATGCCGAAACAGTTGGCGCAAAGTATGTTGCTACTGGTCACTATGCCACACGTGCTTTTAAAGATGGGTTTTATAAAATCTCTTTTGGAAAAGACCGGTCAAAAGATCAGAGTTACATGTTATGGATGCTCTCGCAGGAAGCCCTTTCAAAAACGCTCTTCCCGCTTTCTGATTATACCAAAACCGAGGTTCGGGCTTTAGCACGTTCGCTAGGTTTTAAAAACGCCGATCGGACAGATAGTTTTGAAATTTGCTTTATACCCGATGATGATTACGCCGGATATCTCAAACTCAATGTTCCGGAATTAGAAGAATCGGTTAAAAATGGCGAAATCATTAATCGAAACGGCGAGGTATTGGGTTATCACAAAGGGTATCCGTTTTACACCGTCGGCCAGCGTAGAGGCTTAGGCATTTCAACGCCTCAACCATCTTATGTTACGGAGATTGATGCGCAGAAAAATCAAATCATTGTTGGCGCTAAAGACGATTTATTGCATCGCAAGCTCACTGCTTTACACCCGAATTGGTTTTTTAATCCCGATCATTCTCAGCCATTACCTTGTGATGCCAAGATTCGTTACAAAGACACGCCCGAACCATGCGTTGTTACGTTTTTATCTGACGGCTCATTAGAGATTGAATTTGAAACGCCTAAGCGTGCCATTACGCCAGGACAGGCGATTGTATTTTATAAAAACAATGAGATGCTGGGAGGCGCATTCATTGATAACATTCTCATGTAATTTTTTTAAGTATGCCTGAACAATCCTACCGATCCAAAATCGTTTCCGATTCCAAAGTCATTGCCACCCATGTGGTTATGCCGAGCGATGTGAATTTTTTGGGAACACTAGCGGGGGGCACATTAATGCATTGGATGGATTTGGCCGCCTCAACTGCCGCAAGCCGCCATGCAAACTCAGTGTGTGTAACGGCTTCTGTTGACTCCATTGAGTTTAAATCGCCCGTTAAACTTGGGGAAGTAGTCATTATTCATGCGCAAGTCAACCGCGCTTTTAAAACATCAATGGAAATTGGAGTAAAAGTCTATTCGGAAGATGTCATTTCCGGCGACCAAAAAATCTGCAACCGGGCATATTTCACGTTTGTAGCCGTTGATAAAGATTTAAAACCACAACCTATTCCAAAACTTTTTCCCGAAACCGATGAAGAAGTCAAACGCTACGAAGAAGCCTACCATCGTCGCAAGTCAAGACTTGCAAACAAATCACAACAGGATTAACGCGTTTGTTTAAGATAGCCGAAGAATAAAACGACCAAGTTGTTTTATTGAAGTTTGGAAGGCAGTTGAAATGTTCCGTCTTCAGAAGGCGGAAAATCATAGACATTAATCACAGCATCAATGTTTAAATTGCTGTAAAGGTGCGGGAAGACCTGATCATTTACCATTTCATACCTTAATGCCTGTTTAATTTTGATTGGATCAATTTCCAAAAGCACTAAATCGTGTACTCCTTTAAAAAATGAATTTGCAACAAATAACACCTGATCTATACGCGAAAGATGTATAAACCCTTCTTTAGTTAAACTCTCACAACTATATGCACCGGCAGTCTTAGCATTTTCCCAATCCGATAAATTCGCAATATGATAAACCATACAAATGTTCAGCCTAATTTGTAAAATTTCAGATTAAATGGTGATTGTGGGCGAAATATGTTTGTCTTAACCACTACAAATCCTTCATTCTAAAGTCTTATCTTAACATTTAAATACGCAATAAAATCTTAAAATCATTACTTTAAGAGAGGCTTTTCGTCTAAAAACAGGTAATGATGAGTTTAGCTTCTGCTGGCGAATGTAGTTTCAAAAACAAGGGGTTGCAACCCCTTGTTATAGCTGATACCCGTGCGTCATTGCGAATCCTTCGGCTTCGCTCAGGACAGGCTCATGGAAGCAATCCAGAGGCATTTTCTGGATCGCCGCACGCCTTACAGGCGTTTCCAATGACGAGTTAACAAATGGGTTAATGTTAGGTATAGTGTGCATATTTTTCCACCTCCGGCTTCTTCGAAGCCACCTCCGCCTGCGGAGGATAATTTATTGAAGTCACAAATTCTAATACCAAATTGTGTTTTATTGTCCCTCTCTCTGAGAGGGTGGCCGACAGGCCGGGAGAGGAAAAATTCGTCATTAACTATATTTGTGTTTTGGTCGTCAAAATGCCAGACTAGCGATGACCCGTTAAAAAGTAATTCATCATTTCCGTTTTGTCTTTTTGGCTTACATTTCCAAAAATTTGTACTGCAAATGACTATCTTTCATAATCTTAACTGCAACGGGTACCAATCCAAATAGCATTCCAGAAATTTAGCCAATTCCTTTTGAGTTGATATAATTGCAAGTATACCATATATTTAGATGAGCTAGATCACTAGGATACGAGCGAAACCTGTAAATTGCTTTGTATCACGTGAGCATGCACATTTATAGGTTATTATACTCTTATCTCTTATCCCCATGCATTAGTTTTCCCGAGTTTAGAAACTATTTTAGGCTGGGATGTTTTAATCATATTAATTATCACCAGGTATGCGATTCGGAATATTTTTTCTATGTTTATTCTCAATATCTTTGAGCAGCGTTGCTCAGGATTTTAAATATTTATTTGACCTACCTTCAAAACAAGAGATTCTTAAAGAGCCTTCTTCTGCTGCAATTAATTCTAAAAAAGAAATCTTTATTTCAGACCCGGACCATAAAGCAGTTTTAAAATTTGATCAAAAAGGAAGTCTCGTTGAAACCATTAAAACATTAACTGTTGATAAGAAAAGTTATGAACTTAAAAATCCTATAGATCTTTTTGTAAGCAATAAGGATCATTTATACATCCTTGATAGAGGCCATGAATCGGTTTTCATCATCCAAGATGATAAAACGGTTCATAAAGTCGGTTCTGCAGATAGCGATCTTGGCTTTATAAGCGGCGCTCAAAGCTTAACGGTTGATAGCAAAGGCAACATCTATGTACTGAGCTCCTATGAAAACCGTGTTGAGGTTTTTTCGGCAAACGGGCACTTTATCACGTGGATCAATGCCTCAGCCGACCGAAATTTTCAGGATCCTGTTGCCATTGGAATGTCTTCGGAAGACTTGCTTTATGTTTTGGAGCTGGAATCGGCAACCGTTCACATGTTTGATCACTTTTTCAATCCTGTAAAAACGCTGCCCAATTTAGCCAAAGCTAAAGGCGCTAATATTCAAAAACCGGCTGATTTAGTGGTTTTAGACAACAGCGACTTTTTAATCCTGGATAAGAAAACCTCCCAAATCGCTCATTTTAATTCTGATGGCCAAATTCTGAGTAAATTTGGCAGCCAGGGCAAGTATTCAAAAGGCGTCTTTGAATGGGCCAATTCTGTTTCACGAAATCCTTCACTGCCAAATCATCTCATCATCACGGATAACGATGCGGCAAAGGCTCAAATTTACGACATTTCGTTTCAGTTTAAATTAAATCCCTCCAAGCGCGATTCCATCAACATATCAATTCCTAAAACGCCCTCGTTTGGCCCGTTCAAATCGATCTTTATTTCAGCTAAAAATCGATACTATGTTGTACCCAAAGACCCTTCGGATAAAGTGTTAGTGTATAACTCGCCCTACCAAAAAGCCATTCAAACATTGCGCGTGAGCGAGCCCATTGCTATCGCTACCGATCAAAAGAATAATGCGTTTGTGCTTGATGCCGATGAGCAGGAAGTGATTATGTTTGACCCGGAAGGCGTTCAGATTCGAAAATTCGGTCAGGAAATCAAGGAAAAATTAAGGGATGCATCCGGTTTGGCAACGCTCTCCGATGGCAGCATATTAGTTAGCGATCTCGACAACGGCAATATTAAAAAATGGAACAACCAGGGAATCTTTCAGGGCGTGTTTATTGCCAAAAAAGTCGGACATCTTGAAGAGCCGGCTCAGATTGTTGTTGATAGCAAAGACAACATCTACATATGGGATAAAAAGCTCAATGCCATCTATAAATATTCATCATCCGGTCATAAACTCAACGCCGATAAAATTACGCTCAGAACAACACAGCACAAAGAAAACAACGCTAAGATTGCTGCGATTGCTATTGATGTGCTAAACCAGCTTTATGTATTTAACGAAACCACATCGCAAATCGAAGTCTTTGAGTGGAAACAAAAACCGGTTTGTATTTTCAGGTATGGCCGTCCCGGGCGAGGCAAAGATGGCTTTGAAGATGTTTATGCATTTGGATTAAACCCAAAATCTTTTGGGATTTATGCCTCCCAATACGGAAAAACCCCGATTAAAACAGCCCGCCTTCCCTTTGTTGACTACATTGGCATTGGAAACGATTTGTTCGAAAAGAAAGAATACGATAATGCCTGGCATGTTTATACCACCGGCTACGAAAAAATGGGCCAGCCAAAAACACTGCGCAATCATATCATCAATCAATACAATTTAGCCGGTAAAGAATTGTGCTCCCGCTATGAACTTGACCGCGGATTATTAAATTACGAGCGAGCCTTATCATTGGATAAACGACATCCTTCAACCTTAAGCGGTTTATGCTTTGGTTATGAAATGTCCATTAGTAAAGCTGCGCTTCAGGAAGATTTTGAGACGCTGGTCAAAACTTCCGAGAGCATGATGCAAAAGTTCACACAAATCATTCCGGGAGCTTTATCAAGAGTTCAAACCGTTAAACCTGTTCTTGAGGCAATAGACTCGGTCGCAAGCGAGTTCATGACATCTAAAAAGGAAAAGAAGCTGCAAGCGGCAGTTCAGCTTTTTAATCGATTAACAACCTGGGATAAGAACAATCCAAAATATCTGTTCGGATTAGCCAAATCGAACTGGGCGTATTACCATTTCCGCAAAAGTATTGGCGCACCGGGTTTTGAGCTGGATGTTCAACTTAAAAAAGCTGAAACCAACGCCAGAAGCGCTTACGAGCTTTTGAAAAAAGCCCAGCCATCATCCAAAAACCCGTTCTTCCATGATGTAGAGCTGTTCTATATAGACATTTTAAATGAAAGCCGTGATTACAAAAAAAGTATATCGGTGTGCGTAGAGGCTTTGGTAAATCCCGAGCTAAACGATTCAACTGCCTTAAATTATCGTCACCGCTTGGCCAATGCTTATTTAGGCGTTAATAATTACAAATCTGCCATTCTAGAATATCAACGCATTTTAGGCATTAAGCCTCAGTCGCGGGAGGTCAAAATGCAGCTTGCCAATGTCTTGATCAAAGACCGACGATTCGATGATGCCAAGCGTATTTATCAGGGCTTATTGATCGATAAGCAAAACGACGCTTATTTGATCGGGAAATTGGGTGAAATTGAGCTGCTAAAGAAAAACTATGCCGAAGCATCTTTTCAGTTAGAAAAAGCATTAAAAATAAACCCTGAACAACGATCGTTTTATGGCCCGCTTGCAGAAGCTTACGATGGTGGCTCAAAGTATAAAAAAGCCATTGAAAATTACCGTCTGGCTATTCAACAGCTCGAACACGAATTAAATTATTTAAGAAACCGAAATTCGGGGGGTCAGGAAATCTCATTGCTTCAGCTTAAAATCGGCAACTACCTCTCAAGCATGGGTCGCATTTATATGAACATCGGGCAATATGATCACGCCATTAAAGCGCTTACCGATGTTACATCCATTAATCCCTCCCAAGCTGATGCGTGGTACAATTTAGGGATGGCTTACATGAAAACCGGCCTGACTTACAAAGCCCTTGATGCATTTACGACCGCTCAAAAATTTGATCCCAAATCTAAAAAAATTGTGCGTGCTATCGCCAATGCTGAAAAGTTAAAAACCTTATCGGAACGAAATCGACCGACGGTTGAAATCGTTAAAGCTAAGATTTTGGACATCTTCCCGTCGTTATATAAAAATTATGCGGATGTCAGCGTTCAACCGATTGGCGAAGTGGTTTTGGCCAATAACACGCTATTGCCGATTAACGGCGTGAATTTAACCTTCTATGTCAAAGATTTAATGGCTGCACCTTCCTCTCAACCAATAAGCGCTCTGGTGGGCTATTCCAATACAACCATCAAGCTATCTGCTATTTTTGATAAAAAAATCCTCGAAAACACAGAGGATAAAACGCTTCAGGCATCCATTATGCTTACTTACACGTATAATGGCGTTGAGAAATCCGTTGGGAAAAATATCCCATTTACACTAAGAAATCGGAATTCGTTGAGCTGGAGCGACAAACGATGGTTGGCTGCTTTTGTTGATCCTAGCACACCAGAGCTTATTAATTATGTTAAACGATTGGATGTCTTGTTCCAGGATGCCGGTAAACACGGAAAGCTGGAAACGCTCATCAAAGCCGGTAGAATTTATACCTCGCTACATAAAAATGCCTTTACTTACAGCCCGGATCCGCAACTGTCATTTTCCGATGCAACCACAAAAGATGTCTTGGATTTTCTTCAGTACCCGGCTGAAACCTTGGTTCGCAAAAGCGGCGATTGTGATGATCTTGTCGCGCTATATTGCGGTCTGCTTGAAAGCGCCGGCATTGCCACTGCATATGTTGATGTGCCCGGTCATGTTTTCATGGCGTTTGATTCCGGCTTGAAACCCGAAGAGCTGCTCGCCATCGGCATTCAAACCAAAGATGTGGTTATCATGTATGGGAAAGTTTGGATTCCAATAGAAGCTACACTTATAGCCACGGGCGACTTTTTGGAGAGTTGGCAGAATGCTTCCGAGCGCTACTATGGCGAGTTGGATCAAGGCAATTTCCCTGAGCTTGTTCCGCTTTCGGATGCTCGGCGAATTTATACGGCATCCACATATGTTCCTAAATCTTTTGAGATTGCTATGCCCGATGCCTCTGTCTTAAAAAACGAGTCGGGTTGGCTCATCACCGAGCTTAATGGTTTGGCTACGCGCGCGATCATCAAGCAATTGGAAGAACGTCGGAAACAAGAACCCGAAAACATTTATGTTCGTACCAAGTTAGCTAAACTCTACGCCAAACATAAAAAACCTAAATTAGCGATTGATGTTTGCAATGAAGCCATCTCCATTTACCCTGAAAGCGCTTCGCTTTATAAACTATTGGGTAGTATTTACTTTTCGGATAATAATCACCAAAATGCCTTAACGGCGTTTTCCAACAGCTTAAAATTCAATAACGAAGACTCTGTAGTCTATATTAAAAAATGCCAATCCGAATTGGCTTTGGGCGATAAAGAAAATGCCAAGAAAAGCTTTGAAAAAGCTATGGAGCTAAATCCTAAACTCATTGAAAACTACGGTGATCTTAAAACTCAATTTTAACCTAACACTATCTCAAAACATGCAACACACTTCTTTTAAATCAACAATTCTTGCTGCACTCTTTTTTGTACTTACGGCTAGTTTTAGTTCATTAAGTTTTAGCCAGGACAAAGACACGGCGCTGGGAACCATCTCTTACTTTGAAGGCAGTGTAAAGCTCTCTTCAATATCCAATCCCAAAGACATGTCTCCGGTTAAGCTTAACCAATCGGTGTTTGAGGGTCAAACCATTAAAACGTCGTTTGAGTCAGCGGTTGAAATCAAATGGATCAATGGCAGCAAAACATCCATCGGTTCGCGCAGTGAGCAATCCATTGGCTCATTGTATCGCAATAGCAAAAAAAATGTCAAGTCTAAAACTGAGAGTATTTGGGGCAATTTTTTAGCGCTATTTACTTCTAAATCGTCCGAGTCCCAGGAAGAAGGGGGTATTCGTAGAAGTCAGGTTATCGTTGATAAATCCAAAGAAAACGATGATTTTGCTATGGATGATGAACTCACTTTTGAAGCCTGCTCAAAACTTTATGAATCCAAAGACTATTTAAAAGCCGCCAATGCATTTAGTACATTACTATCCCAACAGCCAAACCATCCGAAAGCCAACTTTGCATTATTCGCCAAAGGGCACTGTTTTATAGAATTGAACAATCTCGAAAAAGCCCGTGAGGTATTCCAGGAGTTCATTGTTAAATACCCAAACGACTCTCTGGCTAAAAGTGCCAACGATATTCTTCAAAAACTTTAACCGATAGGCAGTTTGAAACAGGCTTTAAAAAAATCAGCGCTCACAAATCTTTTGTTGTTTTCTCTTATAGGCGCTGGTATTATTACGCTTGGCTACATCTTTAAAGGCGCTCCGATTTTATCGCCATTTAAATCGTTAGATAACAGCTTATTGGATTTAGCGATGAAATTGAGAGGCGACTCCAATCAAGAGCACGTCTTGACAACCGATGATATTTTAATTGTTGATATTGACGATGCTTCCATTGAAAAACTAGGCCGTGTTCAGCTTTGGCCACGTGCGTATGATGCCAAAGTATTGCAAACCATCGGTTCAGGCCAACCAAAAGCCATAGGCGTTGATATTCTTTACACCGAACCCGATACGCTGGCTTCGGTTTATGAACAGATTCTCTTGGAAAAAGGCATTGAAACCCCCGGGAAAATTATTCAGGCGTTGAGCACGGATTATCTTTTAAAACAAGCCATAGATTCCTCAAAAGTGGTTTATTTGAGCTTATTTGATGATGATAAAAAACCTCTTGAAAGCTCTCACGATTCGCTGTTTACCGACCTTCGGTTGCTTAAAGCGCCAAAAGACTTAACTGCGGAATTCACGAAGCTGATTAACCCGATATTACCGGTTAAAGACTTTCGCCAGGTTTCCAAAGGCATTGCCACCATTAGCATGGCTTCGGAACTGGATGGCGTGGTTAGGAAATATAGACTGGCTCAGCTTTTACCGACTCAGCTACAAGAACGTTCAGCTTCTTTGGCGCTTAATCTTGCGGCTTTAATGGCAATCGATGTGTTGGATGTTCCGATCGACTCGGTTCATATCTCTGATAAATTCTTTCATTTTGGGTCTAAAGCACGCATACCCATATCCCCTAAAGGTGAGTTTCGGCTGAATTGGCTGGGTGCAAATGAAAAGTTCCGTTACATCTCGTTTTACAAAATTCTAAACGGAACCGTGCCCAAAGAATTATTTGAAAACAAAATTGTCTTTATCGGGACAAGCGCTGCAGGGCTTCAGGATATTAAAACAACGCCAACCTTACAAAGCCGCAAACCCGGGGTTGAAGTGCATGCAACGGCTTTTTACAACCTGGTCAATCAGTCGTTCTTTAATGACTTGCCGCTTGGATGGGTTGGGTTGTTGTTTCTTGGATTATCAACACTGCTGACATTTTCATTCTATGCACTCAGGCCCGTATACGCGCTCATTTTATTTTTAATTGTTGCTGTTCTGGAAATCCTCTTTTTTGTACTTGTTCTTTTCCCCATTTTTTTGTTGGTATTGCCAATGGCAAACATTTTAACATTATCAGGCATTTCATTTATCATAAGCACGGTTTATCGTTATTTCACCCAGGAAAAAGACCGTTTGCAAATGCGAGCTGCATTTGAAACTTATGTCGCTCCCGATCTGGTTTCACAAGTACTGAAAAATAGTGATTCGCTTAAGCTTGGCGGTGAAAAAAAGGAGCTTACGGTGCTTTTTTCCGACATTCGCGGTTTTACGTCTTACTCCGAAGGCTTAGACCCGGAATCACTGGTTCATTTACTCAACAATTATCTGAACCAAATGTCCGAAGCTGTATTTCACAATAAAGGCACCATTGACAAGTTTATCGGTGATGCGGTTATGGCAATTTTTGGTGCTCCTGTTACCCAACCCAATCATGCCACGCTTGCCTGCCAATCGGCATTGGATATGCTTGATGCCCTCAAAAAAATCAACAACATCCAGAAATCCATGGGCGAACCGGAACTTGATATCGGGATTGGCATTAATACCGGCGAAATGACTGTGGGTAATATTGGCTCTGAAAAACGATTCGACTACACCGTTATCGGCGATGCGGTTAATCTCGGTTCGCGTTTGGAAGGCCTTAATAAATATTTCAAAACAAAAATTCTGATTAGTGAAAGCACGTTGAAATCCGTTTCCGGTGATCGGTTCATCTACCGGGAAATTGGCCCTATCCGCGTAAAGGGCCGAGAAGATGCTGTTCGCGTCTATGAATTGATGGACAGTGTTTCCAACATATCTCTCTATCAAAAGCGGCTGGAAGCCTATAATTATGCGCTTGATTTATATCATAAAAAACAGTTTGGCGAAAGCCGGCAAGCATTTGAACAAACTTTGTCAATTTGGAACAACGATGGCCCTTCTCAAATTTACCTGAATCTTTGTAAAACTTATATCGCTGATCCTGAAAGCTATCAACCTGTGCTTATCATGGAAAGCAAATAACGTTTCATTGGATATGACATCTTTATCATTAGTTCACAACGTTGTAAAACCTTCTCAACCTGATTCAAACGATCGTTTCCCGCTTTTATTGCTTTTACATGGTTATGGCAGCAACGAAAACGATCTTGTTGAACTTTCGCCACATTTGGATCAACGATTTTTAGTGATCAGTGCGCGAGCGCCTTTAACGCTTGCACCAAATATGTTTGCATGGTTTCCAATAGAGTTTTTACCGGGTGGGATAAGCGTTAATGTTCAAGACGCCAAAGCAGCCCGGCAAAAGCTTGAAACGTTTTTCGAAGAAGTTTTAACTCATTACCCGGTTGATCCTAAAAAAGTCTTCATTATGGGTTTTAGTCAGGGCGCTGTAATGAGCTACATTTTAAGCCTGTTAAATCCCGGACGTGTTTCAGCAACTGTTGCGATGAGCGGCAGGATGCCTCCTCAGGAATTTCTAAATAATTTGAACCAAGAAGAATTGGAGAATTTCCCGATTTTTGTCTGCCATGGGATTTATGACGATGTTATCTCAATAAATTCCGGTCGGGAATGCAAAGCTGCTCTTGAAAAAATGCCTGTAAATCTGACTTATCATGAGTACGAGATGGCTCATCAAGTCTCGTATGAAAGTCTCAACGATATCTCACAATGGCTCACGGCTCAATTAAACACCAATAAAACCAAAACATGATTTTTCTAAAGCATCACATGAATAACCTAAAACAGTTCTAACTATTGATTTTGCATTTTACTGAAGCTATCCAATACATTGAGGTTCTTTGTTTATAACTATAATTAACCCAAATCAGCCATTAGAAGTACAAATTTGGCAATGTAAGCCAAAAAGACAAAACGGAAATGACGAATTACTTTTTAACGAGTCATCACGAACGCCTGGAATGCGTGCGACGATCCAGAAAATGCCTCTGGATTGCTTCATTTCATTTCCAATGACGCATTTACGTTATTGGTCACCCTGAATTAATTTCAAGGTCTCAGAAAATGCCAATTTGGTTGAGAT